>SLNR01000034.1 GCA_007132905.1 Candidatus Sumerlaeota bacterium
AGGAATGGGTACCGGTACGAAAAGCAATCGTCACGCTTTAAGCGAACCCTCATTGACCGGGGGATGATAAGACCGGTAAAACTCTTCCGACTGGCGGATGGGGGCGAAAAAAGAAGGATTCATCCGCTCCGGCATTTGTGTATGGAAATGCGTATGTAAGTCAAGGACGGGTCATGGGCCTGACGGAATCCTTCCTGAGCATGGGTCGGATCATTAGGCCCCTGTGGGGCGAACTCATTTTCGATGTAAGCATGCCGTATCCTCTCATTAGCGGTGGATTAGTTTTGCTGATCACAGCCGGTGTGACTGATGACAAATCCGGACAATGCCTGAATGATGATCTGGTATACGAACCATAACAGAAATAAATAAAATATTTTCTTCAACCGTATTGACAAGCAGCATGGCTTCTCTGTATAATAGACCTAACAGTCTAGACCGTTAAGTCTACACCGATAAATCCACCAAAATTGCAGAGGAGCGAAAAACATGGGTATTCACAAATGGATCGATCAAATGAGCATGGGGTTGGCCGGGAAAATCACGAAAAAGAAGTATTTTTCCGACGAAGCCCAGAGTCCCAGCATTAAGGAATGGCTGGAAGAAGCCGAGTTAATTGCTTTTCCTGACATTGATGGGGAAGGAAATTATCCGGTGGCCTTCAAAAAAGAAAACGAAAATTTAGAGGGTGCTTTCATTGTAGAGCAGTGGCTGGGAAATGAATATCCCACCATCATTTATCACCATGGAGCGGCGGAAGGATCTTATGATTTCAGTTTCAACCGCATCTTAAAAAAAGGAAAAGACAAAATTGCGGCCAATCTGATTGCCATTCAAGCCCTATTTAACCATAACAACAAAGAATTCATGGAGAGCATTACCCGCCTTTCCAACTACTGCTTTATGCTGGCCACTTCCGCACTGATGGTGGAGGAATTGGTGAAGCAGCTCCGTACAAAGGGAAGCCGGCGGATTCTTGTTACGGGTACCAGTCTGGGCGGGGTGGTTACCAATATTCATTTTACCTACTTCAACACCGCCGACCGCTATCGGCCCATGCTGGCGGGGGCAAAGGTCGGCGAAGTATACATCACCTCCGCCTATGCCAAAGTTGCTTCCGAAAAAGGGAAATCGCAGCCAAAGAACCTGCGGCGAGCGCTGAATTTTGAGGAGGACATGAGAGGCAAGGACCAGGAAAACCTGGCGGCCCTGATGGCAAAATATGATCAGCTGATCCAGTTTGATGTGCAAAAGGGAGCGTATGATCCTGCCAGAATTACGGCAATCCCTTACGGTCATGTTACCGGAGCCACTCGCTTCGCACAGCTTCGAGAGCATATCCTGGATGGACTAGAGGATTAGAGAGGATGAAAAAGAATGAAGAGGGACCACATTATAGAGGCGGCGCTTGTAGAGTTTGGAAACCATGACTATGACGGTGCCTCCGTTAATGCCATCATTGAGCGATCTCAAACCAGCAAGGGAACCTTCTACCACCATTTTCGAAGTAAAGAAGACCTCTATCTGGAACTGGTCCGGCAGGTAGCGGATGAGAAAGTACGATACATGGGAAAACTGGCAGGCAAGAAACGGAAGGAAAAGATACCGGGGACCCTGTTCGATATGCTCCGGGATCAGATCGAGGCCTCCATACGTTTTGCAGCAGAATACCCTTGTTATGCCCGCTTCAGTGCCCGAATTGCCAATGAGACTCGAAAAGATATCCGAAAAACGATCGATGGACTGATCGGGGGCAAGACCAGTGAAATGTTCAGCCGCCTGATTATGGATAACATTGAGCATAAACATCTGCGCACCGATCTTTCGGCTGACTTCATCACCCGTATCATAGTTTTTTTGATCAGCCGATTTAATGAGTTTCTTTTGGAAATGGGTGTGGAGATTGAGCCGGAAAACATGGACCGGATCACGCAGGTATTGGAAGAATACATCGACTTTATTGAAAAAGGCTTGGGAGAATAACCTGCCGTTTAAAGCAGTAATCTGCTGGATAAGAAGCACGATGGGGCAACCCATCCCGTGCTTCTTTCTCTTATGCCTGTGGATTCCAAATCCAGACGCTTCTAGTGGGGAAGAATTTCCTGCTGGGTACTTGAAGATTATGTGCATACAGCCTCGCTGCTGTCTGGATGAAAGACGATTAAGGACTGCCTTCTAAAAATTACTTAAAGGGGAGACAGCTTATAAGCTGTCTCCCCTTTAAGTAATTTTCGCAAGCTGAGAAAGTAAGATGAAATGTATTTAGAGGATCTTTACCTCAATATTTTGAGCATGTTCTCCTTCTTGTGCTGTAAAAAACATAACATAGATATTTCCATTATAATACTGGTCGAGTATTTCTGCGGAAACATTTAATTCGTATCTATCTTCCTCAATTTTAGTGCCTACTAATTCATATCCCCGTTCTTCAAGAAGGGCTTTCATTTCGGTGACATCATCACCAGTTATCGTTCTGTCTACTACATATGAAAGTGCCAGTATTTCACCCGCATTGACAAGTTTAGGTTCTTTTTCGAAAATTTCTTCCAGTGCTGATCTAAAATCTTCATCCATAGCGATATTACGATCGTCAATCGGAACTATTTCTTCTGCCAAAACATAGGGATCTTCCTCTTCGACCCCCGCTTCTTCTTCTTTCGGAGCCGGATCTTCTTCACGGCCATTTTCTTCATTCAAAGGATCATCTGCAGGATCTTGGTCTTTGGTCCCGCACCCAAAGATCCCCACCAGAAAAAGCAAGGCTATTGCCATGAAAAATCCTAAGTGCTTACGACGCTTCATGTCAATCATTAATCTTATTCCCCTTTTTGATGATTTGTATTCACCTAAGATTCTTACTTAAAATTCCTTCCAGGGAAAAATATCAACTCCTTCTTTTTCACCTGGATTTCCCGGTTAGACCAAAGCAGAAAAATTTCTTTAAAATGAGCAAGTAATACTTTTAGATGGACTGCTTTCTGAGGAAGTAAAATTTTGATCAAAAAGCTGCAAAGGATTGATAATATTCTCAATCAGTCAAATTGACCAAATAACAGCAAAGGTAGTTGAAATTACTGAAAGTGCCTGGAAAGAAACAGTGAACATTCTTAAAATACCCGGCAGATAACCTGCCGTGAGGGAGAAAATGCTTTTAGTAAGACCAAGAAACTGTTAGAAAATTTTAAAAACAGATAGAGTGGTAAAGAAAATTGTTGACCAAAGAAAGCAGGTAGCCGCCGGCTACCGGTCCTTTTTTTGACCGGGTTGTAAGTATTCATAATACAGCGCACGGCCTATTTAGGAAAGGTAAGCCTAGAAACCCGGCAGAGTTTAGCTGCAGAAGGATAAACAAGAAGCGCAAAAGCAGGTAGTCTTTGGCTAGGGCGCCACAAGAAAACCCTTCTGATGAGGCTTTGTTAACTGAGGATTTTAAAAAGCGTCCAAGGCTTTATGGTAAGTCCCCGGGGGATAGCTATAGAGAGAGGCTTTGTATCTAAAGGAAACGAGGCTTATGCAAAGAAGAAGGCGTCAAAAGGGCTGAGTCTGTCTAAGCAAGGCAGACTCAGCAAAAAAAAGGAAAAGAAAAAAGCAACCCCGGTTTAAAAGATTACAGCGTTGGTGCGTTGGTATTGTAACGATGATTCGTCTGCTAAAACGAAAGAAAGTATAATAAGCCGCAGCCGGTCAAGAGGGCAGCAGAGAAAAAAAGTTGCTTGGGTAAGCTGGCCTGCCTGCAACCTGAAAAGAATAGTCTCTATGGTATGGGAAAAAGGAGATGGTATAATCCTTATGCAGAGGTCCTTGCAAAAGAATCCTATTGCACAGCAATTTTTAAAAAAGTTGTATTTAGGGAACTAATTGCTTCGTTTTCAGAAAACATCTTGATAAATCACTGACCTTCTGATTGCTGGTTGTAAATCGTTTTGATTTCGTGATAAAATGTTTTTAGCTTGGGGTCGCAGATCTCATATTTTTGCTTAGTTTCTTTAACAGGCCAGACATTTTGCCATAAGCCTTTGTTTTTCATCATCCGCGGGTAGTTAGCTCCCAATTCGCTTTTCATTTAGACAGACATGCTGATCACTATTTTTTTCCTGTTTACAGTTTGATTTTTCTTAAAGTACGGTATTATTTGAATTTTTTTTTACATAGATGTACTCCGCAAAGGAATACATAAAGATTGCGAAGGTGAAATCCATGAAAAAGGCTACATTAAAAATCGCAGGTATGACCTGCACCGCCTGTGCCCGGTCCGTAGAAAAAGCACTGCTGGATACAGAAGGTGTTACCGAAGCCTCGGTAAACTTTCCCGCGCAAAAAGCCCATGTAACTTACGGGGGCGGTTTAACCAGTGTGGACGCACTCGTCCGGGCAGTGGAAAATGCCGGTTATGAAGCCAAAATATTGGAGAGCGAAGACGAAAAACCAAACGGTGAACAAGTCGAGATAACTTTGAAGATCTTTGACATGACTTGTACTGCCTGCTCCGGTGCCGTCGAAAGAGCTTTGAAAAATACAGACGGAGTGAGCGATGCCTCTGTAAATTTTCCGGCTCAAAAAGCTTATGTGACTTTCAATACACAAAAGGCTACCACCGATGATCTGATCCAGGCAGTAGAAACCGCAGGGTATAAGGCAGAATTTTTGGATTCGGATCATAAACAAGACGGGCTGGTGACAGAGGTTTATCATGTATCCGGCATGACTTGTGCCAGCTGTGCTGAGTCCGTGGAAAAGATTCTGGCTGAGGTGGATGGCGTCGCGGAAGCTAAAGTTAATTTTGCAGCCAGCCGGCTGACGCTGAAGTTTATTCCGCTGGAAACCAATAGGGGGGAATTAAGGGAGCTTTTAGAAGCGGCCGGCTACCAGATTGAACTGGCCGATGACTATGCGGTCGGAGGGGTACTAGAAGACGAAGACAAAGAAGTAAAAGAAGCCAGGAGACGGATGATTATTGCCGGTGTCCCCGCCGTAACCATATCCGTTCTTATGATTTTGAATATGTTTGTGCTTACGATAGATTTTTACGTTTACACAACCATTGTGGCGATTTTAGCCATCCCCTCCATTTTCATTGCTGGTGCCAGGACACACAAAGGCAGCATCAATGCCATAGTTCACCGCAGCCCCAATATGGATGTTCTGGTGTCATTAGGTTCTGTGCCCCCTTATCTGATTGGTCTGGCCTCTTTTTTCGTTCCGGTAACCACATTTATTGAAATGGGTGCAGCAATAATGTTCTTTCATTTGATTGGCCGGTATCTGGAAGCTCGGGCCAAGGGTCAAGCCTCTCAAGCCATCAAAAAATTGTTGCAAATGGGAGCCAAAACAGCCCGGGTACTGCGTGACGGCGAGGAGGTAGAAGTCCCTGCGGAATCACTCAAATCCGGCGATGTGATGGTGATTCGCCCCGGTGAGAAAATTCCCACCGATGGTTTGGTAGTGAAGGGTCACAGTGCTATCGATGAATCGATGGCTACGGGTGAATCTCTCCCGGTAGAGAAGAAGGAAGGCAGTGAAGTGATCGGTGCTACCATCAACAAGCAAGGCCTTTTGCACGTAAAAGCCACGAAGGTCGGCAAGGATACCTTTCTGTCACAAGTCATTAAAATGGTGGAAGAGGCACAAGGGTCCAAAGTACCGATTCAAGAGTTTGCTGACAGAGTAACAGGCTACTTTGTTCCACTGATCATTCTTTTCTCTTTGAGCACATTTATTGTCTGGATTGTGTTCAGTGAACAGCTTCTTCCGATGCTGGTAGCGGTTGAACCGTATTTGCCCTGGATAAACATCGATGTAGGCTCTTGGACTTTAGCTTACCTGGCCGCGGCCGCGGTATTAGTAATATCATGTCCCTGCGCACTGGGATTGGCCACACCTACCGCTCTCATGGTGGGCAGCGGCATCGGTGCCGAAAAAGGGGTATTAATACGGCGGGGTGAAGCTATTCAGACTATGAAGGATGTTAAGGTGGTGGCCTTTGATAAGACCGGTACATTGACCAAAGGCAGACCGGCGGTAACCGATGTAGCCGTTTACGGCGAATTTTCTGAGCAACAGTTGCTAAGCTATGCCGCCAGTGTGGAAGCCGCGTCAGAACACCCCCTGGCCAATGCTGTTGTGGAAGCTATCAGGGACAAAGGCGTGGAAGTTCAAGACGTGGAGAATTTTACCTCTCACACAGGTAAAGGCGTCAGCGGCACGGTCGATGGACATAATGTCCTGGTCGGCAGCCGCCGCCTGATGGAAGAAGAAAAGATTGACGCCGGTGAACCGGGAGTACGTATGAAAGAATTGGAAGAGCAGGGTAAGACCGTGGTAATTGTGGCGGTGGGCAGTAAAGCGGCCGGTATCATTGCCGTCGCTGATACACTTAGAGAAGAAGCGCAGGCTGCCTTGGCGGAGTTAAAATCGCTGGGGTTGGAAGCGGCCATGATTACCGGTGATAATGAACGGACCGCAGCATCCATTGGCAAGCAGCTGGGTATTGATCATGTTATTTCTGAAGTGTTGCCCGACGGCAAAGTAACTGAAATAAAGAGATTGCAAGATAAGCACGGCGTCGTGGCTATGGTGGGTGACGGTATCAATGATGCGCCGGCGCTGAAACAGGCTAATGTTGGTATTGCCATCGGCAGCGGCACGGATATTGCTATTGAAGCGGCGGACTTAACCCTGATTCGGGGCGATCTTGCCGGTGTGATAACAGCCATAAAACTTTCCCGCAGCACATTCCTCAAGATTAAACAAAACTATTTCTGGGCCTGGGTTTATAATGCCATAGCCATTCCCCTGGCAGCCGCCGGAATGCTTCATCCCATGATCGGTATGGGAGCTATGAGCATGAGTTCTGTGAATGTGGTTTGGAACTCACTGCGTTTGCGAAAACATGATATGGAAGCAGATTATCTAAAAGATAAAAAATAGCAGTATGGCGGGATACCTTTATCAAAGATGATGAAAATGTCCTTTTCGTATTTCACTGTTTCTGCCCTTGCAGCAACTATCCTAACTCGGGCTTTAGACCTGTTTCCTACGATTTTCGCTGCCTCCGCATCTAGTTCGTTTCCCCTGAAATACGACTTTTAAGAAAAAAAGCCGTACTTTACGGATGCTGATTAACGGGATTACCAGAAGTTCCTTTGGAAAAAGCAGGATATGGGACGCCCGTATAGAATGACTATAAACCGGGATAAAAATGGTCCGGCATGTTCGCCTCAGAATGAATAAAACCCTGATAAGTCCCCTGCATAAGGCATCGCTAAACGATTCTTCAGCTACCCAAGAGTAAAAGCAGAAAGGGTGGGGTTTTGTTTTATAACCGGGCGGATCCATGCAGACTGTCGTGTAGAGCAGAGAACACAAGGGAAGGAGGTGCTGGTCTACATTACGGGCCGTTTATTCTTAAGAAAAGATTTATAATGATAATGAGGAGATGGTAAATGATGTTTACCCGCAAAAACCGATTTATGAAAACACTTATCGCGGGAGTAATGGTACTCAGTTTGCTTGCTATGGGAGGATTTGGCTGCGGAGCTCCCGATGTGGATGATGATCCTGTGAAGCTGTCGTATCAAACCTGGACAGAAGCCATGATCGTCGGGGAAATGTTCCATATTATGCTGACCGAACACACGGATATCCCGATCGAAGTTGTTGAGCTGGAGAGTTTTGCCATTCAGTGGGAAGCGATCACCAATGACGAAATCGACCTTATGGGGACCTATACTTCCACCGGTTATATGACCGTACTTGGTGATACGGGCTTGCGTGATCCGGAAGAAGTATATGATTATGTGAAAGAGGAATTAAAGGACCAGTACGACATCGTGGTTCTGGACAGGATCGGGTTTTATAACAACTATGACTTGGCGGTCAGGCCGGAGATTGCAGAAGAATACGGCTTAGAAACTTACTCTGATCTTGCTGAAGTGGCCGGTGAACTGACCATCGCGGCGGATGTGAACTTCCTGGACAGAGAAGATACCTATCCTCTCCTGCAGGAAATGTACGGCATGGAATTCGGAGACATTAAAACCGTTGGTGTTACACTAAAGTATCCGACCATCGCTGAAGGCGAAGCCGATGTCATCAACAACTACACCACCGATGCTCAGATCCAAGAGCTGGGACTAGTAGTGTTAGAAGATGATTTGAACGCTTTCCCGCCTTATGATAAGGTTTCTTTCGCCCGTGCCGAAGTATTGGATATGTATCCTGAAATCGAGGAAGTCATGGGCAGACTTGCCGGGATGATCGATACCGATGAAATGGTAGCCATGAATTATGCAGTTGAAATCGAAGAAAAACAGCCAGCCGATGTAGCCAGAGATTTTCTAATCGAAAAAGGCTTGATTGACGGATAAAGAAGAAAGAGAAAGGAACGGACCGGCGCGTTGCATGCGTTTGGTCCTTTCTTTTTGGCAAAAGGCAGAAATTGCACATCCTTTGTTGGACGGTTTTTTCTTTTATTAGAAAAGGGCTTGAGCATCTGAACAAGAGTTGCCCAAAAGGTCATAAGTTATCAGTTGCGTGATGGTCAGTCTTTGTTCGAATAATCCCGATCGAAAACTTGGGCAGAATGAAAGAACTCGAGGATAAGGCAAGGAGGTAGGAAGAAAAAAACTCTGACCTCTTTTATGAGAAGAAGAAAAAAGAAGGAGATGGTATGTACGTGTTTACTCGCCAAAAAAAAATTTACGGAAGTTTGATTGCGGGATTGGTTATGATGGCCTTGCTAGTGGCAGGAGGTTTCGGCTGCGGAGCTGGTACGGGAGAAGTGGACGAAGAATTGGTTCTTACTTATCAGACATGGTCCGAAAGCTTAACCATCGGAAACATTTTTCACATTTTACTCGAAGAGAAAACCGACATCCCCATTAGGGCCGTTGAACTGGAAAGTTTTTCGATCCAGTGGGAAGCCATGATTCATGACGAGGTGGACATTCTTCCCAGCTTCACGGCCAGTGCCTATATGAATGTGCTAGGAGATGAAGGATTAAGAGATCCAGAAGAAGTGTATGACTATGTGAGCCAGAGACTAGAAGAGGAGTATAATGTTATTTTACTCGAACAACTTGGCTATTACAACAATTATGATCTAGCAGTCAGACCGGAAGTTGCTGAGGAATATGGATTAGAAACTTATTCTGATTTAGCCGAAGTATCTGATGAATTGATCATTACGGCTGACGCCAACTTCTTGGATATCCCGGCCGGGTATCCGCTGCTGCAGGATGTGTACGGCATGGATTTCAAAGACATTAAAACGGTAGGGGTGGCCTTGAAATATCCGGTGATCGAAGACGGACAAGCCGATGTCATTAACAACTACACAACCGACGCCCAGATTGTGGAATTGGGTCTCGTGGTCTTAGAAGACGATCAGTTTGCGTTTCCGTCTTATGACGCTGTGCCTTTTGTAAGGAAAGAGACGCTGGAAAAATATCCAGAAATAAAGGAAGTGCTCAACTTATTGGCAGGGCAGTTTTCCAACGATGAAATGCGAGAAATGAATTACCGGGTGGAGATCGATGAAGAAGATCCAGAAGATGTGGCCCGAGACTTTCTTATTCAAAAAGGGCTGATCGGAGGATAAAGAGAAATAGACAGACGAGTAATAAAACCGGAGAATTTGATCTCCGGTTTTTTACGTGCACTTTTTATTGAAATGGTAAAAGTGCTTAAAATATATTCAAATGAACGGAAACAGGCGCAAATATTTAGGCATGGTTCTTTATTCCCAGACAACTTTAAAGTAGCGCACTACTAAAAGGAAAGTGATTTAACACCGCAAACATTCCACGCTTTCCTGACAACTAGCTTTGCTGCCTAATTTTGGGGATTGCAGTTATCCCTCGGGTGTGGATAATAAATGCATTGGGCTCTTATTCCTGTATCGGCCGACGTGGTTGCGAAGCGGGCTCGGGGTGTTGTCTTTAGTTTAAGTGGATTTAGAGCCGAAAAGCTTTTAGTTAACCGTTTCATTGACGTGTCGTGGATGTCTCTTTTGTGACAATCCGGGGGTTTTCGAAGCGGGTGGATTTACCACTTACAGTGCCATTATTGCCAAGGAATACGGATGGTCTAAAGTGGGGGATAGTAATAATGCTGCCAAAGAGGAGCGAAATAAAAAGCAAATTCCCGGGACACTAGATTTGCAAATTAGTCTGACAAAATTGACATAAAAAGACTGCGCCGTTTCGGCCGGTCTTTTTCAACTGCTGCAAATTTCCTGCTATAAGCCGTAGACAATGGGAATAATCAAACAAAGAGCGATGGTCAAAAAGATCGTTAAAATGCCTCCCACTTTGGTGTAGTCGGTAAAGCGGTAGCCTCCGACTAAAGTCATGGTCACCGGCACCGTGCCGACAGGGGTGGCAAAAGCCAGGTTGCAGCCAATGACGGCGGCTAAGACAAAGCTGATGGGATTAGCGCCGATGGCTTGGGCTAGATTGATGACAATAGGGGTCATCATGGCGGCGGTGGCGGTGTGGGACATGACATTCCCCAGGCCGACCGAAATGACCACGATAGCCGACATGACCCAAAAAGCAGAGGCGTTTTCTCCGCCCATGACGGACAGAATGCCGTCGGTGATCAACTGGCCTCCTCCGCTGACATCCAGACCCTGGGAGAACCCGATGGCCGCACCCAGGATGACCACCGTGGACCAGTCCACGCTTTGATAGGCCTTTTTCTCATCAATGCAGCCAGTGACAATGACAATGGCTGCACCTAATATGGCTATGACGCCCACATTCCAAATTTCCATGACAAAGCCGGCCACGCAGCCTAAAAGCACCAAACCGGCGATTATCATTTTTTTGGGATCTTTTGCTTGAAATTCTTCTACTGATTGATCAAAAGAAGCATCTTCCACTTCAGGAAAGTCAAACACCTTTTTCATATAGCTATAGCCAAACACAGCCAGATAAATTAAAAGGATAAACACCATGGGAACAGCGGCCAGGCTAATCTCAAAAAAACCGAGGGTACGGACTCCTTCTGTCTGAGCCAATATTCCCTGGGCCACTAGCTGAGGCGTCGAGCCGACCAGGGTGGTGTTGCCTCCCAGCACAGCGGCAAAACCCAGGGCCATGAAGGTGTTTTTCTTGGTGATTTTCCCTTTGGATTGAGCGGCTACAGAAGCAATGATGGGCATAAACATGGCCACCGTGGCGGTGTTGCTCAAAAACCCGGACAGCACGGAAGCCACAATGACGATCACAAACATAAAACGACGTTCATCACTGCCGACTCGCTGGAATATAGAATTTCCAATCAATTGGGCCAGGCCCGTTTCGAAAATGGCTTTGCCGATAATGATCATGCCTACGACCAGCATGACGGTGGGAGAGCCAAAACCCGATAAGGCTTCCCGATAGCCGATGATACCAAAGATGGCCATCGCCAGGGCGGCAAATAAAGCGGTCATGGCAAGGGGTATTTTTTCTGTGGCAAACAAAACGACGGCAATTCCGATAATGACAATAGACAATACGGCTTGATCCATATAGACACCTCATCAGATATGAAAGAATAAACCCTTTGGTAAATCAGAAGGGCTTCTTAGATAGTAGCATAGTTTAAGGACAGGGACAAGAAAAGACAAAAAGAAAAGATCAGGTCACTCACTAACAGACGAAGCGGTGTACAAGGTTATAATCGGGAGAGAGAAGGGTTGATAAGCAAAGAGTTGATGTTTATTGAAGTATAAGAGAGGAAGAGAGAGAAAGAAGAAGAATTGCAAACAGTAGAGATTAAGATGATAAGGGAAAGCAGTTGGAGGGGAGAACATGAAGACAAAGTGGAAAATTATCTTAGGTGCGGTAGTGATCGTCATAGCAGCTGTGATTATCGGAGTACATTTTTTGACGGGGGCCGAGGTGGACGTGCATGAAGTCGCACGGGGAAATCTGGAGGATACTTTTTCAGAAGACGGGGTTTTAGTAAGCGAAGATGAACGCATCGTCTACTCCGTGCTGCAGGCTGTCATTAAGGAAGTGACTGTGAAAGAAGGAGAACAGGTACAACAAGACGACCTGCTGGTGGTGCTGGACAGCCAGGAAGTAGAGTACAGCCTAGAGGATGTGAAGAGCCAAAAGCAGGCGCTGGCAAAAGAGATTAAACAGGCGGAGGACAGTCTTGTAAGGGCAGAGGATCACTACGACAGAATCCAAACCTTATACAATCGGGACTGGGCAAGTCGTCTTGAACTAGAGGAGGCGGAAGCGAAAAAACAAGAAGTACATACGATGATCGAAACCCTCAAAGCGAAAGAAAAATCGTATGAGGCACAGATCGACACTTTGCAGTGCCGCTTGAGTTACCATCGAATCCACGCTCCTATAGAAGGGATCGTTACTCATCTTGAAGCACAAGAGAAAAGCCCGGCCGGCCCGCAAAGACCATTGATGCGGATTTTGGGCAGTAAAGGGCCTGAAGAGCCGATTCTTGAACTAAAAACCAGAGTGTTAACAAGAGATGTATTGGACATGTATGTCGGTCAGGAAGTAGCCTTATCCTTTTCTCTTAGGGAGGAAGAGAAGAGGTTTTCCGGTGAAATTATCCGCATAGCCCCTCTCGCAGAAGAAGCTCTTTCTCCTCTTGGAATTGAAGAAGAGCGGGTGACGGTGACGATCCTTCCTTTTTTGCCCGGTGAAGTGACGCTGTTGCCCGGTTTTAAAGTAGAAGTGACCTTTACCACCAGGGAAGAAGAAAATGTACTGACAGTCCCTAAGCGAGCTTTATTTAGATACAACGGAGAAGATGCGTTAATGGTGGCAGAAGGCGCACGGGCCCGGTTGAGGAAAGTAAAGACGGGAATGGAGACGCAGCGCCGGGTAGTAATCGAAGAAGGATTAGAAGAAGGGGATCTTGTCATTTTAGATCCGCAGCGCGAAGGGGTAACCGACGGCGGTCGGGTTGACTATGATTGATAAAAACCCGGAAATTTATGGAAATTTTACCGAAAAAGCCGGAGACAGACGCCTGCGGGTTCATCTTCACGAAAGAGGTGTTGATAAATGAAACCAAAAAAAAGACGCAAACTTTCTTACCTAAGTATGATAGTGATGTTCTTTGTCCTTATCGGCGCCATCGGAGCGGGATCTGTCCACAGCGCCTCAAGCGGGGTTGTTTTAAAGATGGAAGAAATAAGGGAGAGGATTGTCCTTCATCATGCCGATTACCAGGTGATGGTAAAGCAAGTGGAGGATACTAAAAAAGCGGTGGAGCGTACGGAAGATTTTATTTCGGATTTACGGGAATGGGCCGATCTGATCGGTGACGAAGCAATGGCCTCCTTTCTTTTGTTTACAGCCGAGCAATTAGAAGATCAAAAAATAGAGATGAAACTTACCCTGCTTGAATTGGAGTTTGAAAAGAAACGTTTGGAAGAGGGCTTGACCCGTCAGGGAGAAGAATTCTATCTTACCTATTTCTCTCTGGCCGAACAGATCGAAAAACAAGAAGAAACGAATGCTTTCTTAGACGAAGTGGCGGCTTTTGAAAAAGAGCGCCACCGGCAGGGCATGATAACCCCATTGGAAACAGCCGAGGCCAAATTGGCAGTCGATCGGGGGACTCATGTGAAGGAGGCCCTGGTTTTAAAGCAAGAAATGGTGTTGTTTCGAATCAGAGAAATTACCGGTTTTGGTTTAGACCAGGAAATTAAGCTTAGCAAACCGGCACTTTTTAACGGGCAGGATATCGACCTGGAAGAAGCGGTAACTTATGCGGTGCAGGAAGGATTGACAACCTCTTATCACCGGGTCCGAAAGGAAACGACTTCTGAGGAAACGGACGAGCTGCTGCTAGATCAAGCCGAAAGACGGGCGCGGGTGCTGGTGGAAGAAGCCTACCGGACAATAAGGCAGGCAGAAGATGCTTATTTGCTGCAGGGCCGTTTCCTTGATCTTGCAAAAACAAAATCAGAGCGAGCCAAGGCACGCCATGCGGCGGGACTTTTGTCAGGGCTGGATGTGATGAAATCCTGCCTGTCTGAAATGGAAGCGCGTCAAATGTATACAGAGGCGCAGCTTGTTTACCAGCGGGCGTACAAGGATTTTCAGTTGGCACGAGCCGGTGCCTTGGGATGGGATTTACGGTAGGATCCTTTCATAGCGAAGGCAGGGAGGATGCGGTCAATGGAATTAATCGTAGCGAAAAACATTGTTAAAAAATATAAGATGGGGGAAGTGGATGTCTATGCCTTAAGGGGCGTGGATTTTACTCTTTATGAAAAAGAACTGGTGGTGGTGTTGGGGCACAGCGGGTCCGGGAAAAGTACTTTGGTAAATATTGTCGGCGGCATGGATACGGCCACCGAAGGGGAACTTTTTTTTCGCGGGGAGGCGTTGCATGATGCTACTGAGAAAAAACTGACTCTCTACCGCCGCAACCGGATTGGTTTTATATTTCAATTTTACAATTTGATGCCCAATCTTACGGCTTATGAAAACATCAGCTTATCCGTGCAGATTGCCGATGATCCTTTGGAAATAGAACCTTTATTGGAGCAAGTGGGACTGGCCGACCGGCGGGACCATTTCCCTTCGCAATTATCAGGCGGGGAACAGCAGCGGGTGGCTATAGCTAGAGCTTTGGCCAAAAACCCCGATCTGTTGTTGTGCGACGAGCCCACGGGGTCGCTTGATCTTCCGGCCGGGAAGCAAATTTTAAAAACCCTCAGGGATTTTTCGGATCACTACAGTAAGGCGGTGGTGATTATAACTCACAATACCAGCATCAGTGAGATGGCAGATCGGGTGATTCATCTAAAGGACGGACGGGTGGATAAGGTTGTAGAAAATTCAGAGCCGGTTCCGGCGGAGAAGGTGAGCTGGTAATGCTGTTTCGAAAAATGCTTCGGGACATCTGGGGCAGCAAAGGTTCCTATATGGCCTGCCTGGTGCTGGTCATATTGGGTCTGGTGACCTTTACTTCTTTTTCCATCGGGGCGGACAACTTAAGACAAGCCCAGGAGGATTTCTATCGGGAAACGCAATTTGCGGAAGGTTTTGCCGAAGTTATGTCAATGCCGGAAGCCCGCATAGGGGAGCTTGCCAGGGAAGAAGGGGTAAAGAAAGTAGGCGGACGAATCAGTCGGGAAGTGAGGGTGTATGATCCACAGGCCGATATCGGTGTCTACCTGAAGCTGGTCGCCATTGATACAGAAGATACAGAAAGAATCAATGACCTGCTTCTTTTAGAGGGCCGGCCCTTAAAAGCCGGCGAAAAAAACCTTTGGCTGGATGATATGTTTTTTGAGGCTAACCAGCTTTCTTTGGGAGATACCATCGAAATCATTGCCGCCGGTCAGATTCATGAATTCCGCTTAGAAGGGGTGGCCATGAGTCCGGAGTTTACTTACCCGTTGCGGACTTTAGGTGAATTGTACCCGAACCCGGAACAATTCGGCATTGGCTTTCTGTCAAGAGAGACCATGTGGCAGCTGTTTCCAGACTTGAGAGGGCAGGTAAACGATGTCGCGTTTATCCTTGAGCCGCAGGCCGCCTATGATGAGGTTGAAAGCCGCCTAGAAACGACGCTTAAGCCTTACGGCTTAATCAGTATCTACCCGAGAGATAATCAAACCAGCCATCTGATTCTCCAGGAAGAAATTGACCAGCTGTCCAGGATGGCCAGTGTGATCCCTCTGATGCTTTTGATGATCGCTGCTTTGATCATCTATTTTATGCTGAAGCGGCTGGTGGAACAGCAGCGTGGACAAATCGGTATTTTAAAAGCTTTTGGCTACAGCAACTTTGAAGTCATGGTTCATTACCTGGGTTATGCCTTATTGATCGGATTGTTAGGTGGATTGGTCGGAGGGCTTACGGGCATGTATCTGGCTAACCCCCTGACCTGGTTGTTGTATGAATTTTTTCATGTGCCGGAAGTATATCTTGGTTTTTCCTGGTATTATTTAGGAATGGGGCTTGTGATTTCACTGGCTATTTTTTTGGTTGCCGGCTATCAGGGCTGCAAATATGCCCTTACACTTACTCCGGCCGAAGCTATGCGACCGCCTGCACCGGCATCGGGCCGCAAGACCCTTTTGGAAAAAGCGGCTTTTTTCTCCGAAATGCTGACCATTCAAGGGAAGATGGCGATCCGAAACCTGGGTCGTCAAAAAGGGAGAACAGCCTTTTTGTTTCTGGGGGTGATGCTGAGCTGTGCGGTGGTCGTGGTCACCTACTCGTTAAATGACATATTTGATAAGCTGGTGTTTTATCAGGTGGAAAAGGTGGAGACCTATCACGCCAAAGTGCTGCTGACAGGACCAAGGCATCAACAGCCGATAAAAAGGGAGCTTTGGGCTTTGGATGAAACAACATGGGTGGAGCCGTTGGCAGAGGTACCGATTAAGCTTACGCATGCCTGGCGGGAAGAACAGGTGGTTTTGTTGGGCATTCCTCAAGACAGTGTTTTGTATTCCATTCGCGACCAAAAAGAACAGCGTATCGCTCCTTCCGATCAAGGATTGATCCTTTCTGAACAGTTGGCCGAAAATCTCGACGTAAAAGAAGGCGATACAGTCCGGTTGGAAAGCCCTTATCTTTTGGGTGAAGACGATTATGAAGAGATTGCTGTATACAGGATCGTCCCCCAGTATTTGGGCATGAATGCGTATCTAGAATTAGAGGCGGTCCAAGAACTTTTGGGCCAGGGGCCGCTGGCCACTTCTTATATGGTGGATGTAAAAGACCATCCGCCTGCCTCGGGTGAAGACAAGGACGCGCAGCGGACTCGGGAGGAAGAAATTCAACAAAACATTGCTTCGCTGAGAGCGCGTTATCAGGAAAGCGAAATGGTGGCCGGAGTGGACGGGACCGATGAGAAAATACAGGAGATTCGAGACCTGTTGGAATCATTCGGGGTGGTGATGTATCTATATGTGCTGGTAGGGGTGATTATGGCTTTTGCCATTATTTACAGCTCTAGTTTCATTATTCTTTCTGAACGTAACCGGGAACTGGCTTCCATGAAAGTACTGGGCATGTCGTCCCGAGAGGTGTTTTCGGTGATTACCTTTGAGCAGTGGTTTATTGGCATACTGGCCATTTTGGCGGGCCTTCCGCTGGCCCAGGGATTGATGTTTCTGCTGGCGGATGCTTTGGATACGGATTTGTATACGATCCCTACGGATTTATCGTTGGAATCACTTTTCATGGGCGGACTGATTACGGCCATTTCTATTCTGATAGCCCAGATGTTTGCGCTGAAAAAAGTGGAGCAGCTTGATCTGGTGGGAGTGTTAAAATCCAGAGAATAACCGAAGGCAAAACAGGAAACAGATTTTCGTAAAGAGGGTAATACGGTTATCCATCCACTCACCGGGTGGATTCATTCTGCAGAACATAACAGCCTTTCACTCACGTGTTGCAGTTTTGCTGTTACACTAAATACGTGAGGGCATCCTATACGGCTATACTTTGCAAATACTTTTGCCGCGCCGGACTTGAACTGACCGCTGAAATGAAAGGGTCCTTTTTGGCTTCTTACCCAATGATTAAAAAACGGCAGATGAGCAGACAGGAGATTACAGAACCTGTCCAATCCGACGGGACAGCGAATTTCGGATGGGAGAGATGGAATTTACGAAGATAAAGCACCTCTCTTCTTTTAAACTGAACAAGAAGACATCTTTTGGGCCGTCAGCCAAGCTGGCTGCGCGCGATGCCATGGATGCCTTCTGGGACTGGGTGGACTATGCTCAAAGAAAAAACTGCAAGGAAGAAGCAGAGGTAGTTTTTACGGTCACGAGCATTTGGATTTCTCGGGTAAAGGCACAGTAATCTAAGTGAAAGACTGCTTTTTAATGAATGAAAACCGGGAGGCTTCTTGCGGTTGCTTGCTGAGGATTGATAGTAAACAGATTAGACTTCGTAAACAGGCCAGTACGAAAATTTTTCACAATACAAGGGCGGAAGATCACACAAAAAAACCGCGGTATGAGGTTTTACTATGATTACAGTTAAGAAAGCAGCCGGGAAAGTCTGTTTGGTTTTTGATTTGATGTAAATTGCTTAAGTTCCCAACCCAAACAGGCTTAGGGTAGAAAACTCAATTTACCTGCCGTCGACACAGTCTTTAATCTGCCTCTTACACCTATTTTCCCGTAGATATAACTGGTATGCCACTTAACTGTTCCCGTTGAGAGAAAAAATTTGCCGGGAATTTTCTGGTCGGAGAGCCCTTGGCTGATATATTCAGTATCTCAATCTCCCGGGGGAGTTAGCGCTTTTACTAGCTCTGCGGAGATTTCTTTACCTTTTTCCCTGCGCCTGGGAAGATGCCATTTTTCTGCCAGGTTGGAGGCGAACACCCATGTTCTAATTCGGAGTACAGGACGGTCTGTCGTTTCGGTGCTCATTTTTCGGCGGGCTGAGACATTTCAGGAGGTTTTTTATGAAAGAGACTGTAATGAGTGGGAGTATAACGCATGGGAAAGCACCTCAAACAGTGCAAATGCCGTTCATGTTCAGGCTTTTTTTCGGGCTGTTTTTTTCCGCCTCGGGGGCCTTGCTGTTTACCCTGGCTTTTCCTCCTTACAGCTTTTGGCCGTTGGCTTTTATCTGGATGGTTCCGGTTATGTTGGCGGTGCACCGTATCATGCCGGAGAGGTTATCGGGCCTGGCCATGGGGGTAGGAGTGGGAGGCTTTTTCTATGGCTATTTTGGGGCCATGTTCGAGGGCGTCTTATTTATGCAATTTTTACCGTTGTTAATTGGTATTATGGCTGCCCTTATGGGGTTACGGGATCGACTCTTTCACGCCCGCACCGGCTACCGGTGGTTTATTCTGCACGGGGCTGCCGTGTGGGTGGGTATCGAGATGATTCGCGGGTTCATTCCCGTGATCGGAACCTGGGGTTTTGCCGCGTACACCTTATATCGGCTGCCCTGGATCGTGCAGCCGGTAAGCATATTTAGCATCTACGGTATGAGTTTGCTCATCATGTTGTTTAACTACGCATTGGCCCAGCTGTTACTGGCCTGCATGGACCGGCGCTGGAAGTTTGAAGAAAAAAATGTTCCCGTAAATCCTGCCCGGGCCATTCGTTGGGCGGGAGGAGTGCTTCTTTTGCTGTTGGTCTGGGGCGGCGTAAGTATGAGTATGTACCATACCCCTGAGCCGGACCTGCAGGTGGCGGCTGTCCAACCGGCGGCCATAATATCTCCGGAAGCTGACGAAGAGGGAATAAACAAGGGGTTGCAAATAATAGGTGGCTTAACCAGGCAGGCAGCCGACGAGGGAGCAAGGTTTATTGTATGGCCGGAAGGATATCTGTCCTTTGATCCCCGGAAGAAAGAGACGTCTTTCTTTATGCAGCTGGCGGAAGAAACGGGGGCGTATATAGCTATCGGTTACATCGTGCAGACCGATGAAGGTTTGCGAAACGAAGCTACAGTGATCTCACCGGAAAAGGAATTTTTAGGCGTATTCGGCAAAGATCACCCGGTGGCCTTTGCTGGGGAAACCAGCATTACTCGTGGGGAGTACCCTGTTTACGATACAGAAATAGGGAGCCTGGGAACTATCATCTGTTATGACCTGGATTTTACCGATACCGCTCGCAAGGTAGCTTCCAACGGCGCCGAAGTCATCGGGGTGCCTTCGGCTGACTGGCCCGCCATTGCCCATAAGCACTATTCCCACGTGGTTTTCCGGGCGGTGGAAAACCGGGTTTCCATGATCAAGGCTGATACTGCTTTTAATTCTGCCATTATCGATCCGTACGGCAATATTATTAAAAAGCATGTTTCTCCGTTAGGGGACCGGGCTGTCCTGGTGGGAGGAGTGCCCCTTGGTTCCTCTGACACGATTAGCATGAGGTGGGGTGACTGGATCGGCTGGATTAGTCTCGCTGCTATGATCTTTTTTTTGGGAATGGATTTCTATACGGCTTTTTGGGAGAAGAAGCAGCGTGGATAGAAGTATTTTTGTTTCGGGAAAACCGTACCTGGGGCGGTAAGACCTGGCTGCCGCCTAAACATTGACAAAAATCGTCGGGAAAGGTATATCCGATGCAGCAATCTGATTGAAAAAAGCCCCTGTTTACTCAGGTGTTAGCTCTTTTTTGAGGGGTGGCCGCGGCAGGTGGCTTTTCATCGACAGTTTTTACGCGAGCCACTGGCAGAAATAAAATTAGTGCTTTAAAATACTGACTTAGAGGTAAAAGAGATATTATACCGATCGGTATGCTTGCTCCTCTGTGTTTCGGCCGTGCCTGTGTTTGGTCAGGGATTTGGGGACCGGGTTCGGCCTTTTCGTTAGCAATTGACCTAACCCGGGCAATTTTACTGTCACCCGAAGCAAAACAGTTGATGATCTGTTCTTTAATACATCGGGTTCGGTCATTGGATTTATTTCAATTTTGGGATTGAAAGTAGCAAGTAAGCATGCGGGTTCTCTGTATAAAGTTTTTAATGCAGCCGAATAGAAAGTTTATGAAGTGAAGTAATTGCATTAGTAAGGCGGTGGCACAATAAAATGTCAATGATCATTAATTGCTTTCTTAAAATAGGATTTGTCATTTTAGTAAGCACAAAACTAAATCAAATCTCTGGCAAGAACGATTTAGAAGTTTTTTTGAAGCCGGAAAGGACATAACGGTTTGCAGGGATAAGAAGGAATGTCTTTTCGGTGGGCGAATTAGTCAGGCAGACCGATGAAGAAAGGCAGACCATGCGAAGATGATGAAAACGGCATTTTTAGGAAGAGGGGGTTCTTTTGCCTGACTGGGTGCATGCAGTAGTCATGATTTTTCTCTGGATCGGGATAGGGCTGTTCATTGGCACAAGGGTCGACGGCGTTTTAGGCGTGATCTGGGGTGTAATGGTCGGTTATTTGGTGGCCGGTCAGGTGGTGCAGAAAATCCCCGGTTTTTGGAAAGACAAAGATGGGAACGATATCAGGCGTGAGCCTGAAGAAGAAGAGGATGATGGCAAAAAAGAGAGCCTTTGAAGAGGCCTCTTTTGTAGGCAAAGATCCGTCCTCTTATTGGCGGCTTGTATAGGAGCAGATAAGAAAAAAGATAAGAAGGCAGGATATGAATCTGAAGAAAAGGTCATAGAACATCCTTATAGAAGGTCTGTTTATATAAGGCTAAAAGACATAGGAACCGGTGTCTTTCAGCACGGGTTTTCTTGTTCGCAAAAGCAAGGCGGGTGATAAAAAAATTGGTGCCGCCCATAGGAGGCTCCATGAGCGGAAAGGAAGTCCGAGGATATTCAATCAGCCGATTAAGGCAAGAACAAGCGGACATGTACAGCCATGCAGGAAACCACGAGATCCCTGCGGAACACGAACAATAAACATAAGGGAAAAGGAGCAGGAAGGATCGTAAATACAGTTCGGTTAACGGACTTTACAGCCCATAACAAGAAAACAGTATGAGTAAAGAAGAGAGGAGGTCCTTTTATGGGAGTTCGATTCAGACGCAGGATAAAGATTACCAAAGGAGTAAATCTTAATATCAGCAAGTCAGGAGTGGGCATCAGCGGTGGCGTACGGGGATTGAGAGCGGGAGCAGGGCCAAAAGGAGCCTACCGGTCCATGGGCATTCCGGGGACTGGCCTTTATATGTTCGATTATGCCAAAAAAGGCAAAAAAACACCTTTAGCCAACACAGCAGTCGGCGGCGCTGTCAAAGGGGATTCAGAGACCACGGATACGGCCTCTTTGGCGCCGCCTGAACTTGCGGTGTCTTCGCTTCCCGTTGTGGGCATGGTTTTGTCTGTTGTTTTGATGATCTTCTATCTTCCTCTGGGCCTTCTTTCTCTGGCCGCCTCCGGCTATTTTTTTCACCGGCAAAGAGAATCGGACCGGTATAAATCTTTCACTTCCTTCCAAAAGGGGCTGGAAGAAGCAAAGGAGGGAGACCAACAGGGAGCTTTGGCCAAGTTCTTGCACGCAGACCGTCTATTTCCCGGCGTGCCGCGAACCCAGCGCTACATTGCCCAGTTGTTTCACCTTGAAGGCGCCTATGAAAAGGCTCTGCCGTATTACGAACAATACCTGTCTCAAGAGAAAGAAGATTGGGAAGCCAAGTTGGAGTATGCCCGTAATCTAGCCTCTGACGGAAAGCACGAAGACAGCATAAGAAAGCTTCAGAACCTTCCCGACGAGATCAAAGAACTTCCGGTTGTCTACAATACCATCGCTGCAATTTTCATTGACATGGAAAACAATGAAGAAGCGGCTCAACTGCTTACTTCCAAGGTGGGGCGAAAAAGAAAAATGAACGAGGATTTGATGCTGTCCCGGTACCTGCAGGGTACGGCCTATAAGAACTTAGACGACAAAAAGAGGGCGTTGAGGGAATTGAGAAAGGTCTATGCCGAGGACATGGATTATCTTGATACCGCAAAGATGATAGAAGAATTAGAAGCAGAGAGTAGAAAATAAAAAAGAAAGCAGGCAGTTAAAATGGTGACAGAGTAAAGTAGAAAGGCCGGAATCGAATAGCCCGGCCGTAAGGAAACAAAGAGATATACTCTGATAAGATGCGGGAAAGCTGTCTTAAAGAGCAGGAGAAGGAGAAGAATCCGTTTTGTTAAAGGGTTTTTCTTTTTTTCCTTGGGAAGGCAGCCTTTGTCATGAACAGGAAGAAAAAAAGTAAAAAGGGAATGTAAGGGAGAAGGCAAAATACAAGTCGTAGAGCAAAAAAGATACCAAAAAGAGGTGATGGATCATGAACAGTTGGTTTAAAGAAGAGACAAAATGCGTTGACGGTGATGAGTTTTTGTTCAAAACGATAGAAGATCCGGATGAGAAAAGCCGTATCTGCGGGGATATTTTATCTTCTATTCCGGAGTGGTTTGAAAGTGAAGAAGCCAATCAAATTTATAGAAGAAGAATTCGCAATCAAATTGCTTTGGTGGTGAAAAAAGAAGGCCGGGCGGTGGGGTTTTTGGGGTTGGAAGACCATAATCCGTATACGAGTGAGATCTATGTTTTCGGTATCAGAAAAGGGTATCAGAGGCATGGACTGGGGCGTGAATTGGTGTCAATGGTAACCGAAGAGCTGAGAAAACACCCCGAAAAAAAATACCTTACGGTCAAAACACTGGGAGAAAGCCGGCCGGATCCGTTCTATGAAAAGACCAGGGCTTTTTACCGGAAAATGGGGTTTTTGCCGTTAGAAGAGATGAAAACACTCTGGAGTGAAAACAATCCCTGCCTCTTTATGATCAAAGACTTAAGGTGAGTGCAGTTAAAGAAAAATATTGGCAACATGATTGTTTTTGTTTTGATGCAGATACAGCAAGACGCGGGATAAAAGTCTGGATCCCTCTTCCCGCACCCCAATGAAAGTGGTTGAATTCAGGAATTTTCCCGCAATATCCGGCTGAGAATATCCTATTTTCCGTTAGGGTCTTTACTTTAAAATCATCGTGAGTTTCTTTTATGAATCAAACGTTCCGTCTCCGTCTTAACGGCAGAGAACAGGGTGGTTTTTCTATTTTCCCGAACAGAGGCAGATTGGCTTTCATCTAATAAAGCGAGCTTTCGGGGAGCTAAGAATCTTCGCCATAAAGTGAATCCACCGTTTCTTTGACGCGCACCATCTCGAGCCTGAACCTTTCAGGTTCTTCGAAATTGGGGCTGTGGGCGGAGTGTTCAAACCAGACCATTTCTTTATAAGGGGCTTGCAGAGCCTCGTAGTATTTTTCGACATATTCATAGGCGGTGACATAGTCGTGGCGGCCGCTAAAGAAAAACACCGGTACTTCAAGCTTTGGTACTTGTTTGAGAAAATCCACCGAGGTTAAATCGTCGAGCATCCAAGCAACCGACTGCTGATTGCCTTTTACATAACGTACGATGTCCTTTACAGAATATTCAGGAGCGAAGAGATGGATTTTGGCAAGTTCAAGCAAATGAAGTACATTGTTTGATTCACCGTATACATCGCCGCCAAATTGAAACAGCCATTTTCTCTGTACGGAGATTTTCTCAAGGAACGCATCCTCTTCATAAGGAGGAGAACCAATGGCTGTTAACTCCTCCACCGCCTGATCCAGATTTCTTCTTTTGGCTTCGTCCAGGGTAAATTGATACGAGATTTTCTCAGCTTCCGTAAAATGGACCGCCTGCCCTATCCCGACATAAGCGGCGTAATACTCAGGCTTTCTATGTACGGCGTGGGTCCCTACAATACTGCCCCAGGAATGTCCCGCCAGATAGATCGTATCGACATCAAATCTTTCTTGTAACATTTCCGTCAATTCCAGTGTATCCCCGATTATTTGCTCCAGGGTTACATCTTCGGGGGTAAGTTTTTGTGAAAAGGATTTTCCTGCCCCTCGTTGATCCCAGCCGACCACCACATAATGATTTTCCAGGTCCTGGTTGTAATGACGCATGGGGACCATTTCAGGAGATCCCGGCCCGCCGTGCAAAAACAGCAGTACGGGGTTGGTTGTGTCCTGCCCACGGAAAGAAACCCACTGGTCTACGCCCCCCAAAGAAATTTTCTCCAACGATTGGATTCCGTCGGGGGATGTAATTTCAATCGCCTGGACGGTTTGGTACTGCCAATAAAAAACAAATAAAGAAAAGACGGCCAGGAAAACCAGCAGCAAAGAAAAAACAGGCAGCAGCACATAGCGAAACAGTTTGGATGAAGCAAGGGATACACGAATGATAATCACCGCCTAAAAAGAAGTCGCCTTTTTATCTGGATTGAAAAAAGAGAGAAAAGAGACGTAAAAAAAGTAAACTTTTTGCTGTGAGAATATAAGGTTTTTCAGATGAAAAAGCTTCAGAAAAAACGTCTTCCGTTCGCAAAAGAATGGCATTTTTCCATAGGACTCCGATGAGAAAGGTTTGACAGTGTTTACCGGATTCAGAAAAAGTGAACACCCTTCTTTTTCTTTCTCGTAAAGAAGAATCCTTTTTTATTTTGATCGCTTGCTGGAAAACGCTCTTTTTCATTGTTTTCATCATGAAAAAAAGGCTCTATAGCTAAACGGACATGTACTATGCAATTGGTTTTTCAAGTTTCTCATCTTGTCTGCACGGCCGGGCAAGCTCGCGTGTTTCTGCAGGGGAGAAACCTGCCCAAGCGGTGAAAAGATCAGTTGGTACGTGATTACAAAGAAGGGGCGACAACAAAAAATTTTCAGTGTGGACCTGCGATAAGTATTGAAAGGGAAAATGAAATGACTGGACTGTGAAAACGTGTCATGGGGGAAAGCAGATGCTTTTGCACGCATAATGCAACTAGGAGGATGAGATTCGTTGGAGTCCATGGATTTCGTAGTTGGATGACTTGGTCTATTAGACTGTTGATAAGCAGAACGATCTTAAAATCTTTCATAGAAAGCCACCTCGAGTAATTCGCTATGGGGGCGAGCAGAGAGTATTGTGGACTTTCTTAAGTGATTTTGGAGAGGTATTACTCCGTTGTTCTGTCCGAAGTTTGCGTGAAAGTTCAATGTTTCATGTAATAGTGAGTGGAGAAGTGTCCTTCATCTTGAAACGGCGGCTTTTCGCACCGATTAATATTCTAACCGAGGACAAGCATCTTGGTAATTATTGTCTATACCCGGTCTTCGCGCCCTTGTATGAGCTTAGTCGAATGAAAAGAAGGTTTTGAAGAAAGCTATGTATGTGATAGAATGGAGCTCGTGAATTAATCTTTAGACATCATATAAGAAAGGGAGGTGTTTTTTATGGCAGATTCGAGTTTTACTGGTAGCAAGCACTTTCGGGGCTATCGGGAACAAATCGTGGAGCTGAGCGGGAAGGTTATCTTCTTGTTGTTAACTCTTTTGACAGCTGTGATTTTATTGGCTGTGGTTGTTGGTGTATTTGATCTGATAAGATATATTCCGTTCATGATCGGTCCAACAGTTGGCAGATCTTACCAGGTAGTGCGAGAATTTTTAGGGTATATTTTGCTGCTGGTGATCGGCCTTGAGATTGCTACGGCTTTGATTCGGCAAAAAGCTGCGACATTTTTGAATGTCATGATCTACGGTGTGACCATGAAAGTGTTGATTCGTTCTGAGCAAGTGTATGAATTACTATTTGGAGCTTTGGCACTAGGGGTGCTGTTTCTCATCAAGTGCTATCTTCTCAACCCTGTGAAAAGCGAGTAAAGGAGATATCGTTTGATGGGATCAGTTGGCTGTTTCCATTAAAAGTCGATCTATCATGAGTTGATTGGAAGGAAGAACGGAAAACACAATTATAGTTAAACAAAGTGCACCTTCGTGTTAGAAAATCTTACACGGGGGTGTACTTTATCATCGAAGCGTGCTTCAATTTTATATAAAGATTTGCATGCTTTTTTTTGCTCGATAAAGCGTTCTTTTCATTGTTTTCTTCACGAATGGGATTCTCTATAGATATAAAGTGACATGCAATGAAGGCAATCGGCTGTTTAAGGTTTTCTATTGGATGAAAAAGGGGAGAGGAAGTCGGGCATGCATTAGAGGGTTTGAGAGAAAAGATCAAGAAAATAGTTGGTAATGACAAAGCCGGGCAAGTTATTTTGGAGGCTTTTATCAAAACGGCAGGACACGAACGAAAATAATCACGACAAACACAAAAATCAAGGGAGCGAATACATATCAAGATACCATCTGTTGAATAACGAAGCAAAAAATCCGTTTTCAAACCGTTATTCGGTTGTCCTTTTGCGATCATCAAAAGACTTCATGCAGGAGGGAGACTCCCTGACAGAAAAAAAAGAATACGGCGGAGATGTTTTAGTGCATGTTAGCCATGACAAAAAAAGCACCGGAGCGGAATATCAAAATTTGACATCTAGAAAAGCACTTTTTAAAAAAGCAAATGACTTCGCAGAAAAGAGTTATAAGGCAAGGGCAGTAAGGCCTAAAGTCAGGTTTTTTTTGTCTAGCAGCCGACGGAATTACTATGGTGGTAAAAGATTGCCAAAAAAGTACAGGGGGAATCTATGGTGAAGATACCTAAGCAGACAGATCATTCCCATAAAAAGGAAAAAAAAGAAGAAGTTCATGAATCTGATCATGAAAACGGCCCGGATTATCACGACAGTCATGACGAACACGCAGGCCATGACGGGCATGATAAACACGAAGGTCACAGCCCGGCCATGTTCCGTGAGAAGTTTTGGTTGTCCTTGGCCTTAACACTGCCTGTCGTCTTCTGGTCAGAGCATATCCAGATGCTTTTTGGCTACCGGGCTCCGGAGTTTTTCGGATCATACTGGATCGGTCCTGTCCTCGGTACCATCATCTTCTTTTACGGCGGTTGGGTGTTTATCAAAGGTGCTTATCGGGAGCTTAAAGACAGGCTGCCCGGGATGATGACCCTTATTTCTCTGGCCATCACCGTGGCTTTTGTCTTCTCATGGGTGGTGCAGCTCGGGCTTGTGCAGGCGGAGGCTCTCTGGTGGGAACTGGCTACCCTGGTCACCATTATGCTTTTGGGGCACTGGATCGAAATGAGATCCATCACTCAGGCCCAGGGAGCACTGGAGGAAATAGCCAAGCTTTTACCGGATAAGGCTACCCGCATTACCGATGAGGGCGAGGAAACCGTCCCGGTAAACGAGCTTGAAGAGGGCGATCTGATTTTAATTCGTCCGGGGGAAAGCATCCCGGCCGACGGGGTGCTCACAAAGGGAAAAAGCGAAATCAACGAAGCGATCATAACAGGCGAGTCAAAACCCGTAAAAAAAGCAGAAGGCGATGAAGTGATCGCCGGCACCAGCAATGGAGAAGGTTCACTGCACATCGAGGTTTCGGGCATTGGAGAAAATACCAAGCTCTCGGGGATCATGCGGCTGGTCTCAGAGGCACAAAAATCCAAATCGAGGGCACAGAACTTAGCGGATCGCGCTGCGCAGATGCTTACCGGAGTCGCCATTCTTGCCGGAATGATTACCCTGGTGGTATGGCAGTTGCTCGGGATGCCCATTGACTTTACGATTGTCAGGGTGGTTACTGTTTTGGTCATTGCCTGTCCTCACGCTTTGGGTCTGGCGGTGCCTTTGGTGGTAGCCATTTCCACGACTTTGGGCGCCACCAATGGATTGTTGGTGCGGGATCGGTTGGGTTTGGAAGAAGCCCGCAAGATGGATGTTGTCGTCTTTGACAAGACCGGAACTCTAACATTGGGTGAGTTTCGAGTGGTGGACATGTCGGTAGCGGAAGGTCTATCCGAAGAAGAGGCACTCACAATGGCGGCCGGAGTCGAAAAAGATTCCGAGCATTCCATCGCCAAGGGAATAGTTAAGACGGCGGAAGAAAAAGGAATAAAAATTCCGGAGTCAGAAGAGTTTCGGGCCTTGACCGGCAAAGGCGTGGCAGCGAAAATGAAGGGCCGTGAATACCACATGGGCGGGCCTTCACTTCTTAAAGAAGAAAAGACGAAAGTGCCGCCTGAGCTTGAAGAAGCGGCCGAGAAGGCGTCTGAGCAGGGACAGTCCGCCATTTACCTGCTGGAAGACGGACAAGCCATCGCCGTGTTTGTGGTAGCCGATGCCATTCGAGAGGAAAGCCGGGAGGCGGTCCGTACTCTCCAAAAACAAGGCCTGGAAGTGGCGATGCTGACCGGTGATGCCAAGGCAGTGGCCGCTTCGGTGGCCGAGGAGCTGGGGATCGACCAGGTTTTCTCTGAAGTGCTTCCCGAAGAGAAGGCTTCTAAAATAAAAGAGCTTCAAGAAGAAGGGAAAAAGGTAGCCATGGTCGGCGACGGGGTCAATGACGCGCCGGCTTTAGCCACGGCCGACATTGGGATTGCCATCGGGGCAGGCACGGATGTGGCTGTGGAAGCGGGCCACATTGTCCTGGTAAAATCCGATCCGCGGGATATTCCCAGGATCATTACCCTGTCTGAAGCGACATACAACAAGATGGTGCAGAACTTGTGGTGGGCGGCCGGCTACAACATTGTAGCGATTCCTTTGGCGGCGGGGGTTCTCATCAATATGGGGATTCTCTTGACACCGGCGGTGGGGGCTGTGCTTATGTCGGCTAGCACCGTGATTGTGGTAATCAATGCACAGCTGATGAGACGTCTCTCCCTCTAAATGCCCGGCGCAAAGCGGTTAGTCGGCAGCGAAAAGAAGGGATAGGAAAACGGGGAAAAGATTCTACGAATGAGCAAATATGGGTAAAACAGTTGAAAAACGAGCCCGGAATTTTGCGAAGCAACTCTTTGCAGGAGAAGACGCTTTCTGTTACAAAGAGACCCTTCCTATACGGATCTTTTTCGCCCGGCGTTCTTGGAGGTTTGAAGCGGGCTACCCGTAAGTCAAAAATAGGGTTGTGGTGGGCAAAGAGAAAGATTGTATATATTTGTATATGTCTAGAGGCAAACAATTTTGAAGTGACGGGCAGAATATGGTCAGTCTCGTTGCTAGTAAAAAGGCAAAACTAAGAAAGCGGTTATGGATACATGCACCGCTTTTAGAGGAGGAGGAGGAAAGTGGACAATGAAGAGGTAAAGTGGCCGGATCAGGCCCGATGTGCCGTGATGCTGACATTTGATTTGGATGCAGAAATTACTTGGCTTAATGAATGCCGAAGCCATCCCCACGGGGAGCGTTTCATCAAGACACCGTCGCTGGGACAGTACGGGCCTTTAAGGGCTCTTCCCCGACTACTGGAGATTTTAAATAGGTATGAACTGCCGGCGACTTTTTTTGTGCCCGGCTGGGTAGCCGAAAACTATCCCCAAGAGTTTGTGAGCATAGCCGAAAAAGGGCATGAAATAGGACATCACGGCTATACCCATGAACGGTTTGTAGAGAAAAGCACACAAGAGCAGCGGGACATTATTGACAAAAGCCAGCGTATTTTCGAAAAATTGATCGGGAAGAAAGCGGTTGGTTATCGAACACCTTCGGGTGACTGGTCCCATGAAACACCGAAGATTCTTAACGAGCTGGGATTTTCTTTTTCCAGTTCCATGAGGGGGGACGACCGTCCTTATCGTACGATCATTGAAGGGAAAGAAACGGACCTCATCGAAATCCCCGCTCACTGGGAGCTTGATGATTATGTTCAGTTTGCCTACAGCTATTTCCCCGCCGAGCCGGTTGGGCAGGGAAGGATTTCAAGCCATGAACATGTCTACGATAACTACCGGAGAGAGTTTGATGGCTATCATCGGTTCGGACTTTGCTATGTATTGATGATGCATCCTCAGGTGATCGGCAAGCCCGGCCGGGCCGTTATGTTGGAGCATTTGATTCAATATATGAAAAGCCGACAGGACGTGTGGTTTGCCACCGGAAGCGAGATTGCCGATTGGTGGCGGTCTCGTTATGAAGGAGGGAAGGCAGGAAAATGAAAAGAGAGAAGATTGATTGGCCCAGCGGGGCTCGGTGCGCTTCGGTTTTGACTTTTAATTTGGACGCCGAATATGTTTGGAAAGGATTGGCACAAGACAGCGACCGTCGGCCCAAAACTCTATCCTTGGGCAAGTACGGTATGAAAAGAGGCCTTCATCGGGTCCTCCAGGCACTAAGAGAACGTTCTTTGACGGCTACCTTTTTTGTGCCGGGGGCAGCGGCGTTACAATATCGAAAGGAAATAACCGACATAGTTGAAGAAGGCCACGAAATTGGTCTTCACGGCTATGAACACGAGGATTTTAGCTGCTTGGATTACGATGAGATAAAAAGGTTATTAGAGGCAGGATGCGAAGCGCTCATAAAGACTACCGGGACGGCACCTGTGGGGTTTCGGGTTCCGGAAGGAGAGATGAATCAGCACCTCTATGAAGCGATGGCAGCGTCCGGTTTTCTCTATTCCTCTTCCATGCTGGGAGACGACAGACCTTATCTTGTGCAAACAGAGAAGCAGAATAAAAAGATAGTGGAAATACCGGCTCCCTGGGAGCTTCACGACTTTTTGTATTTCGGGTTTAACTACACACCGGCTTTTCCCGCGGGGCAGGGGAGGATTGCCAATTACAGTCAGGTGTTGGGTATCTTTCGAGAGGAGTTTCGGGCCTATTACCGCTATGGGCTTTGTTATGTGCCTCAGTTTGATCCGCAAACCATCGGGACTCCGGGACGGATACCTTTGCTAGAAGAGATCATTAAGACCATAACCCATGCCGAAGGGACCTGGATAGGCAAGGGCTGCGAAATGGCTTCCTGGTGGCTTGAAAATCACAGATAGAGGAAATGGTTTGCAGAGGGTACACAGTCTGTAAAAATGAGAATGCCCGGTGTATCTTATTGACGCCACCGGGAAAAATGAGTTAAGGGTTTTGATACCTGCTTCAAAAAGACCGCCAGTAGAATGCAAGAAAAGAAACAGGGCGTAAAGGTTGCCCTCGTTTTTCAGACAGGAAGTTGTGTATGAAAATCTCTATGAAGGACAAAGCTGTTCGTTTCAGAAACAGGTTTTGTCTTTTTTTTTGAGCGGGAAATGACTTGCTTGCTGTGCCGATCGGACAAAACTAAGTCAAAGAACGGTTGTACAAAACAGGGTTCCAAACTTAAAAACATTTTCCTGTCAACTTTTGCAAACCGGGAGGCAATACCGGGAAACTTTAAAACGCCGGCTGCGGGTCAAGGATATAGTGAAGTTGTCGATGGTAGAATATCATTAAATGAGAAAGGATGATTTTATGGGTGAAAGCAATCTGGTGCAGGGTAAACGGCTGAATCGTTTCTCCGGTCTGCTGCAGAGCACGGGACTAAGTTTGAGAGCCAAAATCCTGATCGGTCTAATAGTTGTTTTGCTGATCAGCCCTTTTTTGGGCACCCTTATCGAAATCCAGATCATCCGAATTTTTGATTTTCAAGAACTTCGATTCGCGGTCTACATTTCAACGATCATTAATGTATTAACCGCTTCTTTACTGATCTTCTTTCTCATGAATACGTTCATTATCGAGCCGTTAAAACGGATTTCCAAAGACGCCGAATTGATGAGCGATGGGGATTTGACCGGAAGCATTGATCTTCAAAGCCGCGATGAAATGGGGAATCTGGCAATCAGCTTTTCGGCCATGAAGGAAGACTTAAAGGTTTTGATACACGGCATCAAAGAAGCCGGAGGGAAGATGGGCGAGAACAGCCAAAGTATTGCCCAAAGTGTGGCGAGCAATACCAGTGCTGTTCAGGAAGTAGCTTCAAGTTCCAATGAATTGGCCGTAAATGCCCAGTCGATCAGTTCCCGCATGAAAGAGCTGACCGAGATTACCAAAAATGTGCACGCCAATACCCAGGAAGGAGAGGAGATGCTCCTTGGGGTCCGGGGCTCCGTGGAATCAACCTGGGCAACGGTAAAAGCCTCGGTGGACGAGGTGGAGAAACTAAATGTATTGGCAGAAGAAATCGAAGCGGTCCTTTCGATTATCACCGGCATTGCCGATCAGACAAACCTGCTCGCGCTTAATGCGGCGATTGAAGCCGCGCGGGCCGGTGAGTACGGTAAGGGTTTTAGTGTGGTGGCAGAAGAGGTTCGAAAGCTCGCCGAAAGAAGCAAGGAAGCAACCGGGGAAATTTCGGATGTGATCAAGCGGATGATGGATACCACCGGCGAGACCACGACCAGCATAAAAAGAAGCGAAGAAGATATTGACAAAACCAATCAGGATGTTACCAAAACAGTGGGAAATTTGCAGAAGATCATAGGATCCGTGGAAGAAATCAATCAGTCCATCCAGCGGACCTCCGGTGAATCAGAAGAGATGGCGGCTTTTTGTCAGCAGGTAGCCGCTTCGACTCAGCAACAGTCGGCTTCTCTTCAGGAAGTGGCGGCACTTGCCGAGAAAATGGAAGAAGTTTCTAGGGAGCAAAGCGACTACTTGAAAAGATTTCGGCTTTAGTGTTGATTGTCGGCAACAGGGCGCAGGGATGAAATGCTGCGGCAGCATTTCTTGTGCAAAACGTTCTAAGTAAATAGGACCGATGATTTCAGGATCGTAAACGGCAAAGGATGCAGAATTTTTGAAACGGCGGCCAGAAAAAAGCTATTGCATCATGCATAATTTTTCTTTTTAGTAAAAACCAGTTATTTGAAAACAGCCTAAAACAAGGGACTCCTCTTTTGATCTCGAATAAATAAGGTACCGTGGAAGTTCAGTAGCTCAAAGGAGGCGGGACCATGGATAAGTTGATTCAAAAAGCGGCCGAGGATCTCATCAAAGCCAAACATGCCGTGGCGCTGACCGGTGCTGGTATATCCACAGAATCGGGTATTCCGGATTTTCGGGGGCCGGACGGGATTTGGACCAAAAACCCCGATGCCGAGCGAAAAGCCTATGAAACTTACGGCATTTTCCGAAGGGACCCCAAGCGCTACTGGAGCGAGCATTTGACTACTTCTTTTTGGAGGAAAATGGACAAAATAGAACCCAACCGGGGACATCTGGCGTTGGTGGAATTGGAGGAAATCGGGGTTTTAAAAGCGGTTTTGACACAGAACATCGACAATCTTCATAAAAAAGCCGGATCAAAGCGGGTGCTTGAGTATCACGGCAGTGTGGGAAAACTGCGCTGTCCATCCTGTTTGTCAAGATATGAACGAAACGACGACGAATTGATGAAGCTGAAGGAGGAGCAAAAACTTCCTCCCCGTTGCGATGACTGTGGACAGCCCTTAAAATCGGATGTAGTGGACTTTCAAGAACCCATTCCCGACGATGTGGCTTCGGAAAGCTTTCAGGAAGCTGTACAATGCGATGCGATGATTATTTGCGGCACGTCTGCCACCGTGCATCCTTTCGCTACCCTCCCTTCAACCGCTCGGAAAAAAGCGGGGGTTGTGATTATCGAAGTCAACTCCGACCCGACTCCGCTGACCCAAAGCGGCGTTTCCGATTACCTTATACAAGGCAAGACCGGCGAAATTCTGCCTCGTATTGTAGAAGAAGTAAAGAAGATCGAAAGCGAAAAAAGAAAATAGTGTTTTTATCCAAAAGACCTACGATCCTTGGCGGCTTAAGCCGTCAAGGATCGTTTTAGAGTCTGAACGGCCGGTTATCAAAGGGGATGACAAGCGCCCGCATGGGGAGGATAAAACGAGGAAAACATTGATGAAAAAAGGAGGGCCTAACCATTCATGCCGTGAGCAATCGGTCCCCTTGCTAACAATGTCTTGCCGGTAAGCAAGAAAGACACAACCTATGGAACCGCTGAGACACACACAGGAAAAGAAGGGAAGACACGGACCTCGGCAAAAAGAATGCGTTTAATCTCCCGGTGAAAAGGAGTGTTTTTCAGTACGAAAAATTTTCAGAGAAAGAAAAACGCCTGCAAAACGAAACCTTTTATTGTTGCCTCCCATCTTTCGAGGTTATGCCGCTTTGTTTTTGCCAAAGCGTATCCGGAGGATAGGGCGGCGATAGTTTTTTTGATATGGCCCACTTATTTGGATCCCGGCATTGAAAAAAGTGACTTGGATCTGGCAGCTACGACTTCGGCAACCGGGCAATAGGGGTTTTCTGCCGATACTCGCAGCCATTTCGGCTCACTGGTGCTCCTGCGAATTTTTTTGTCTTCGAACGAATGATCAAGATCAAATAAGGGTATATTTCAAGATGTCGTCAAAAAGCACAGGGTACGTCGAAAAATGGATGGGGGACGGAGCTTTGGAACTTGCTGCTATGAGTGGATTATCTTTTAAAGGGAAATTGTGTGTTCTGAGTGGATGGAAAACAAAAGTCATTTTTATCCCGTTCTTTTAAAGTCGAAAAGAAATAGCAGAAACGGCCGGTACTTTATTCAAGCCAATGGATCTGAATGGCTCTGCGGTCTGCTTATCGAATTTTATTGAAGTGGAAGGAAAAGCCCTTCAAGCAGCCAAAACGAAGAAGAGAAGTGTCATCTGTGCGGGACGATCTAATCCGAACGGCTAAAAATATGGATGAAAATTCTGACTTTTCCGCCGGCAAAAGGACAGAAAGCAGAACTATTTGGATTCGGGGGCCCTTGCAAATGAAAGTTGTCAAATAGAGTAGAAGATGGTTATGATCTTAAAGATACAAGAACCTAAGAATAGCTAAAGGATTTGAAAAAATGGGTTGGGATAAAGCGCTCTTTATTTTCTCTATGCACCGGCAGCAAAGATTCCTGTAATGGGCGGGGTGGCGGTCTTTATTACACGCGCTTTTGCTTTTTTGTTTTTGGCCATTTATCTTTGACACTTATGTATCTAGTTGTCAGAAAAGCCGGCGGTTGATGTTGGTCGTTTCGACGGCTACTGCACTGCGGGTAGTACAAGTGATCAGGAGGTTGTATGACCGTCCCCGACCTTTTGCGGTGCTAGACATTGAAAGCTTGATCAACCATGCAGCCAACGCTTCTTTTCTTAGCTAGCACGCAACTAGTGCTTTTGCGATTGCGACTGTGCTTTTTTAGGGCGTGGATCGACATAGACGGGGTAAAGGAGCTCTTGTGTTGGCCGGGTTTACGGCTCTGCGTGTTATGGTAGGGGTTCATTATTCTCTTGTGGTGTTGTCGGGGGTTTTTCTGGGATGTTTTATCGCCTATGGGGTGCACCGATTGCTGGCCTGAAGGGGAGTTTGAAAAAACTAGGTTGGTTTTGGTCCATAACTCTTTGTTTTATAAAAAAAGAATAATTAGGCCTTCTTCGCCGGGCGAACTAGTTGATTCTATGTTTTTTTTCATTGCTTTTAAGAAGGAAGAGGTATATTCACTTTGTTAGACTAATATGGATTGTAAAGGGAAAATGCACATAGCACAGGACCTGTTGAGATAAGGAATAAAGAAAAGGGAACAGGCACAGCGCGGGAGAAGGAGGGCAGTCATGCAGGGGGTACCTATAAATGGAGTTATAGCGCTTTTGGTGACGGCGGCTTTTTTTTTATTGGCCAGGGAACTAGTTATGTGGTATTGGAAAATCAATCAGATGCTTTATGAGTTAAAGGAAATCAATCAAAATTTGCTGCGGGTGATGAGAGCCGTGGAATCTTACAAGACAGATGAGGGACAAAACGAATTGCCATCTTAAGACAGAGTGGCCGTCTGCCCTCAAAAGAAGAGTGGAGACCGTTTTTGCTGTACAAAGAGCAGTCGTACAAAAGTTGTTGCGAGAAGAAGGGGCAGGACGAAAAGGCCTGCCTCTTTTTTGGATGGATTTTGCCGGCTGATCCGGGTTAGGGACGCCCCTCGGGGATGGCCAAAGAAACAGCCTTTCCCACTATACAATCTTTTCTTCTTCCCGGTCATCAAAAGGTAGTATGACCGTAAAGGTGGAGCCCTCGTCGGGCCCACTGTCCACTAGGATCTCCCCGCCAAACAATTCAACAATCCTTTTTGCCAAGGTGAGGCCCAACCCAGCGCCTTCTTGCCGCCGGGCTTGATCTCCCTGATAGAACTGGTCGAAGATGCGTTGCTGGACGCTTTCGTCCATGCCGATGCCGGTGTCGGATATATCGACTTGAATGCCCTTGTCAGTGGGTTTCATTTCAACCTTGATCAATCCTTTTTCCGGTGTAAATTTAATGGCGTTGGATAAAAGATTCAGCCATACTTGTTCTAGTAACTCTTCGTCTCCTTGGTAGAGAATTTTTTCGAGATGAATATCTAGGTCCATATCTTTTTTTGTCCATAAAGGTTCCAACGCCAGCAGGCAATTTCTGATTTGTTCGTCGAGATAAAAAGGTTTTTGCTTTTTTAATTCTTCTTGTGTTTCTAAACGAGAAAGCCGCAAAATGTTGTCGGAAAGGCGGGACAAGCGGTTGGTCTCCCTAATGAGAATGTCTGCGTATTCTTTTCTTTCTTCTTGACTAAGGTGTTCATCGGACAACAGCCGGGCGAAACCTTGCATGGAGGCGATGGGCGTCTTAAACTCATGGGAGACATGGGTGATAAAATCTTTGCGCATTAGTTCGGTTTTTTTAAGTTCATCGGCCATTTGATTGAAATGCCGGGTCAGCTGTCCGATTTCGTCCCGGCTTTTATGTTCAAGATGCACATCAAAATTTCCCCGGGCGATCTTTTGGGTGGCCCGGCTTAATTTTACCACCGGCTTGACTACATTGCGGGTCAGCAGCAAAACCAGGATGGTACCGATGATGACCATGGCAATCAAAGAAAAGGCGGCTTGCGATCCGACCAGTTCCCACAAAGTTTTGTGAGGGAGAAGGTAAATTTTCAAAAGTGTTCCGTCCACGTCCAATACCGTGATATTGTGGTGCAGGTTACGGTGAGGCAAAAAGACATACCCTTCTTCTTCCAACCGGGAGGTTTTGGGTTCGCTCAAGGCCAGATCCTGCCGTTGTTCAATGATTTCGATGCCGTACATGGACAACGGCAGAAATTCCAACACCTGTTCCAAAGGAAGACCGGTGGTTTGCGTAAAGCGGAGGATGGATTCGGCCAGGTCGGTCTGGGCCTGTTGGATTTCCTCTTTGAGGGGGTCGACGTACAAAAGGGAGATTCCCAGGGACAAAAGGGAGGATATAAAGATCAAAACAATAAAGAACAGGGCGAGCTTCACGCTGATTTTTTTCATGACATCCTCTCCGCTTTGTACCCCAGTCCCCGCACAGTGACGATGTCAAAATCCGGATGGGAGGCAAATTTTTCCCTCAGCCGTCTGATGTGTACATCCACCGTTCTTTCATCGGCATGGGAATTCCTTCCCCAGATCTGGTCCATCAATTGTTGTCTTGTAAAAATCTGGCGGGGGTAGCTAAGCAAAGTAAAGAGAAGAAGGAATTCTTTTTGAGGAAGGACCGTGGTGGTTTGTTCGTGCGCTACCGACATGGTGTCAAGATCAAGGACCGTCCTGCCCACTTTCAGAACTCTTTCATTGGCAATCCGGGACCGGCGCAGCAAAGCGGCCACCCGCAGGATCATTTCTTCCATGTCCACCGGTTTGACCATGTAGTCGTCGGTGCCGGAAGTAAAGCCCTGGACTTTTTCTTCTTTGCTTTCCTTGACCGTAATCATCAAAATAGGCAGTGTATTCTTTTGCTGCCGCAGGGTGCGTGTCAGTTCGTACCCGTCCATATCAGGCATCATGATATCGCAGATTAAAAGATCGATTTGGGCCCGGTCAAAAAGAGCAAGGGCTTCTTTTCCGTCGGACGCAGACAGGACATGGTGCCCCTCCTTTTTCAGCACGGCTTCCATGAGTTTTCTTAAGCTAGGGTCGTCTTCGGCTACGAGAATGGTGGGCATTGTAAGTACCTCCTTCTTTATAAAGAGTCCCATTGCTTTTTTAAAGGCGGTTTATTCGTCAGAATCATCGTCTAAGCTAACTTTGATCTTCTGTAGCGGTTGGCGGTTCAGCAGATCGTACATGACGGGAACCACCAAAAGAGTCAATAAGGTGCCGTAAGCCAGGCCGCCGATGGCGACGACCGCCATGGGTTGGGTTAATTCCGCCCCTTGGCCGTAAGCGAAAGCCATGGTGCTCATGGCTAAAATGGTTGTCAGGGCGGTCATCAAAATGGGTCTGATACGCAAGCGACCGGCCTCGATGATCGCTTCGTGTTTTTGGCGGCCGTCCAGCCGCAGTTGGTTGACAAAATCGACAAAGACAATGCCGTTGTTGACCACGATCCCGGCCAGGACCAAAAAGCCCATCATGGCCGGAAGCGAAATGGCCATGCCCGTGACCCAGGGGAGCATTAACCCCCCGGTGAAGGCCAGCGGCAGCGTAAAGAGGATGATAAAGGGGGACAGCAGGCTTTGAAACTGGCCAACCATGATCAGATAGATAAAGACAATAGCTAGGACGGCCATTAAGAGGACATCCTGGAGGGCGCCGGCAATCATTTCCCCTTCGCCCTCGATTTCAAAGCTTACCCCTTCCATGGGGGTATAGTCTTCCAGTGCTGCGTTCACGACCCGGCTTACATGCCCGACGTTGTATTCCGGATCGATGAATATGTGCACCGATACATAGCGGGACTGGTCGTCTCGCCGGATGGCATCGGGGGTATCGGCCTCTTTGATTTGGGCGATGTCTTCTAGCAGAACCTCATGTTCTGTGCCGTCCAATCGGGAGGCTGTCATGACAAAATCGCTTAGATTTTCCTGTTCCAAACCGGCCCGGTGAGGATCAAGAATCAAGACTTCATAGTCTTCTGTCCCCGAGCTCAGTATAAAAGCCCGCTCTTCCGTCACTAAAGCGCCGGCGATTTCAGCGTATACCTGAGCGGTCGTCAATCCTTGACGGGCAGCCTTTTCCTTGTCGACAATAATTCGCACCTCTTTTTCAGGATCTTCTTCACCCGCCCGGATATCCCTTGTGCCTTCAATTTCCGAAGCCAATGTCGCGATCTCGTCGGCACTGGTGTAGAGGTCGTCTAGATTATCGCCTTTGACCAGCACTTCAATGCCTTCGCCGCCAAGGGCTGTCATGTCCATATCAGAAGCCCGGACTTGAATGTCAGCCTCCATGTCGGATGTTTTATCCAAAATAGCCTGTTCGATTTCTAGATTGCTGCGAGCGCGGTCGTCGTGAAGAAGTATGTAAAAAGACGTGCTACCTTCTCCAAGATCCATCATCCCGCCACCTAGGTCCGCCGACCCGCCCACATGGGCCACCTCTTCGATGTCGAGCACCCTATCTATGAATTCATCGCTTAAGGAAAAAAGATCGGGTTCCTTTGAATCCTCGGCCGGGGACAGAGAAGCACTGAGCTGCGGACTATCCATGTTGGGCAGGAAGCTAGTCCCTACTTGAGAGGCGCCGAAGAGACTTAGGGCAAACAGCAGGGCGGCGCAGAGCAGCACCAAAGGTTTGGCACGCAAAGAGAAGGTCAGCAGGCGCTCATAGCTGTCCACAAGCCGCTCGAACCAGATTTGACGCCGCTCGGTGGTCTTTTTCAACGCGGTGGAAGCCATAGTGGGAACCAGCGTAAGCGCTACCACCAGACTTGCCAGCAGGCTGTAGGCGATGGTCAGGCCCATGTCGGTAAAAATCTCCCTGGCCAGTCCGTGGGTAAAAACAATGGGCAAAAAGACACAAATGGTGGTTAAAGTGGAAGCAAAGATCGCTCCGGAGACTTGACGGGCTCCGAAAACAGCGGCTCGAAAGACCGGAACTTTGTCTCTTCTAAGCCGGTAGATGTTCTCGATCACCACAATGCTGTTATCCACCAGCATGCCAACACCCAAAGCCAAACCCGACAAAGAGATGATATTCACCGTGACCCCGCTGAAGTACATCAAAGTCAAAGCAAACATCAGACTGATCGGGATGCTAAAGGCAATGACCAGCGTGGGGCGCACATCCCGTAAGAATAGAAGAAGAACGGCAAGGGCCAGAAGCCCTCCCAAAAACAGATTGGTCAGCACACTGTCGATGGTCGTGTTAATGTATTCCCCTTGGTCCATCAAGGGCAGGACATGCAGGCCCTCGTGCTCATCGGATAAAGAAGCGATGGTGTCGTGAATGCGTCCGGTTACCTCTGAAGTCGACGCGGTGCTTTGCTTTTGAAACATGAGCATGACACTGTCCTGTCCGTCCAGACGGGCGTAGGTTTGGGCCGAATCGTCCGTTATTTTAACAGAGGCAATGTCTTTTAAGTAGACATCGCCGATGCCCTCCATGGAGAACAGCATGGCATTTTTCAAATCTTCCTCGCTGTCAAAGCGGTCCCCTACTTTTACCAGTGTGTTCCGTCCGTTCTCATTTTCTAAATAGCCCGCCGGCATGGAAAAATTCTGGGCGCCGAGAAGGCCGCCGATCAAGTCCTGATCTATGATAGAATGAAGGTCTGCTTCTTCGTGGGCCTGTGCTCTGGAGTTTTCAAGCTCTGTAAGACCGTCTTCGATTTCAACCAGACCTGAGTCGATCCGTACCAAAGCCCTGGTCATTTCCATCGTTAGGGTCATTTTGCCTGCTTCCACTTGCGAAAAACCGGTTTTGGCCTCGCTGAGACCTTTTTCAAGTTGCGGCCGCATAGAAGAAAGAATGCTTTTTTGGATCTGGAGGTTTCTAAGTTCGGAATCAATCCCTCCCAGCCGCCTCATTCCGTGTGCTGCCTGTTCTTCCAGGGCGATCATGTCTTCTTGAGAAAGGCCTTTTATTTCAGCAGGGAGAGAATCAGCCAGCCGTTCCATCATGGCGTCAAAAAGAGGCTCCGGCAAAGAACCGACACCAAAAGGAAAATAGGTGGAGAAAAGCTGATGAAGTTCTTGTATGGGCAAGAGGGCTTCTTTTTCCTGCTGTAAAACCAGGGCCTGGGATTCGATCCACGTTTCTTCCGCCAGCAGGGATTCAAGGTTGGAAATGGCACTAACCAGCTCTGCGCCGGCTTGTGATAGCCTTGTCTGCTGGGTTTGGGTTTCGTCCTTTAGTTTTTCTTTGGCACTAACCAGTTCTGCGCGGGCTTCTTTCAGTGCCGCCTCTGCCTCGTCCATTTTCTCGTCGATCTGGGCGAAGGCGGTCTTGTTCAGATCATCGATTTTATCCGGGTCCAGAGTAATGCGAATTTCTGAAGTCAATAAACCGGAAGCATTGACATTGGCCACGCCGGGCGTTCGCAAAAAAGCCGGGACCAGGGTTTCTTCGGCAAAGGTAGACACTTGGGCTGTGTCCATCCCTTCCACGGTGGTGGTGGCCACCATGACCGGCATCATATCTGGGTTTAAGCGCATCAGTCTGGGGCTTCCCACCCCGTCCTCTAACTGTCCGGAAACCATGTCCAGGCTATTGGAAAGTTCAATGACCGCGGTGTCCATGTTGATCCCCTGGATGAATTCCAAAATGATGGTGCTGCTGTTTTCCCGGGAGACGGAGCTGATTTGACTTAAGCCGCCGACAGTGCTGACAGCGGACTCAAGCGGTCGGGTTGCATTTAACTCGACTTCTTCGGGGCTTGCCCCCGGATAAGGAGTCAAAATGAGAATATAAGGAAGTTCGATGTCCGGCAGCAGATCAGTGGTCATTCCTTGAAAGGAAACAAAGCCTAACAGAATGATGAGTATCACGGCCACCAAAACGGTATACGGTCGTTTTACGCTAAACTGAGACAGCATGAGGTTCCTCCTAACGACGAATGTCCGATATCTATGGGTAAGCGGATATTACTTGGAGATTATACAGGAAGAAAATGAACTGAGTATGAACAAATCGACAGAAATGATATTTGTCGACGGAACAAAAGGCGGAAAAGAGAGAATACTATAAGAGAGGATCTCAG
>SLNR01000147.1 GCA_007132905.1 Candidatus Sumerlaeota bacterium
GCAGGCGGATATGCCCGAATCGCAACCCTTGTTCGGCAGATGCGCGAAACATGCGGGGCCCGTGTGCTGTTCTGCGATAATGGTGATACGCTAAACGGTACCTACCCTGCAGTCAAGACACAAGGAGGGGCCATGATTCCTGTTTTGAATGCATTGGGACTAGATGCAATGACGGCTCATTGGGAGTTTGCGTACGGTCCGTCGGTTTTTAAAAAGCGGACAGAAGAACTCAATTTTCCGGTTCTGGCGATCAACGTTTTTGACAAGACAACAAACGAGCTGATGTTTCCACCCTATATAGTGAAAGAAATTGACGGTTTGAGGGTCGGCCTGATTGGCATTGCATCCAATATCGTCGACAAGACTATGCCGCCTTCTTTTAGTGAGGGGGTGCGTTTTACCCTTGGCAGAGAAGAATTGCCCGGGGTCATAGATACGCTGCACACACGCGAACATGCGGATCTGATCATTCTTATCTCCCATCTAGGTTTCCCTCAGGAGATGAAACTTCTGTCAGAAGTGCAGGGTGTGGACCTTTGTCTGAGCGGACATACCCACAATCGAATTAGCCAGCCTGTGCATCAGGGCAATACACTGGTCATCCAATCGGGCTGCCATGGTTCGTTTCTTGGCCGAATTGACCTGGAAATAACCAACGGTAAAATGACAGGTTACGAACATCAATTGATCGAAGTTGAATCCAGCATCACGCCTGATCCTGCTGTGACAGATATTATCGAGCGAGTGCTTTCACCCTTTGAGGCTGAGCTGACCACGATTGTCGGTGATACGGCGACGGCGTTGAACCGAGCTACCACTTTGGAAACAACCATGGACAATTTCTTGCTGGCCTCGCTTCTTGAAGCTGCGAGGGCCGAGCTCGCTTTTTCAAATGGCTGGAGATATGGTGCCCCGGTCGTTCCCGGCCCGGTTACGCTCAATGATCTTTACAATATTATCCCGATGAACCCGCCGATTGGAACGGTTGAGCTGACTGGTGAAGAAGTGACCAATATGCTGGAAGAAAATTTGGAACGGACGTTTGCTACGGACCCTTATCATCAAATGGGCGGGTATGTCAAACGAGGACTTGGACTCACAGTCTATTTGAAAATTGAAAATCCATTTGGCCATCGCATTCAGCAGGTGTTCGTCGGAAACGAACCTTTGGACCCTTCGCGTACATACCGCGCGGCATTCGTAACCGAGCAAGGGGTGCCAAGAAAATTCGGACGTCAAAGAAGCGAACTGAACGTCCATGCAGTCGAAGCAATGCAAACATACTTGGCGAAGCACAAACCCGTATACGCAGAGCTTCGCGGAACTTACATCGTTGTGTAGATAGGGTGTGCCGGTTGAAGTTGCGGTGGTTTTCCGAAGGATCGCTGCATGCAGCAAAAGCAACTGGCTGGAGGAGAGCCTGTTTTTCGGGATTTGACCCGACAGGAATGTTAAGAGCAGAAGAAATCCGGCCTGCTTTGGAAGGAAAGAGCTGTACAAAAAACAAGGCGTAATGATCGTAAGAGTTCTTGCCGATGTCGGAAATGTTGAGTAGGACCGGCTTTAGGATATTTTCTATAAGGCGCTCAAGGGCAGCATTTAGGTATTTAATCTGATCTTTGCTTGTGCGATCTTAAAGGCATACAAAACTAGGACCGCATCAACGGAATCCTGCATAAAAAGGTCTGGGCAGCAAGAGTCTTTTGAGGATGTATGTATAGCAGCGATGGTGTCGGAATTGGCAAAAGGGGCAGGTCTTGGGCATCCACGCCAGCTATTTCAACTAGAAACAGAGAATCGTAGATGAGGGTCATCATGGCGGAGCCAAAGATAGAAGCAGGCATAAACGGGCAAAGTGCTGCATTTGTAGTTGAAGTTTTGGAAAAAAGGCTGCTTGATCCGGTCATTGGCTGGATGAGCTGATGACAAAAACGGGTTTGACACAAAAAGGTAAATGATTTTTCTCTTTGGTCAGGGGGAGGTTAAAGAATTATAGACGGCAAAAGCTCGATTTTGGAGGCGTCAGCCGGGTTGGTTTTGTCTTCACTGAAAAATGTCAATTGGTAAGATGGATCACTATTTACTCCTTATACATTTGTCTGCATGTGGCATCTGCCTTTCTTGACAAGTAAAGGACGTTGTTGTACAATTAGCCTTGCACAATTTTATATATACTGTGGAGAGATGGCCGAGTAGGTCGAAGGCGGTCGCCTGCTAAGCGATTATACGGGCCAAAACCCGTATCGAGGGTTCGAATCCCTCTCTCTCCGCCATTTGAAAAGCGCCCGTAGCTCAGCTGGATAGAGTAACAGACTACGAATCTGGAGGTCGCAGGTTCGAATCCTGCCGGGCGCGCCATTTTTGCCCCCGTAGCTCAGTGGACAGAGCGTGGGCTTCCTAAGCCCTGCGTCGGGAGTTCGATTCTTCCCGGGGGCGCCAATATAGGGGATGAACCCGCCGGTCTTTACGAGGTGAACAGGAATGGACAAGGATATTTCTTTTATGAAAGAAGCCCTTGTGGAGGCAAAGCGGGCTGCGTATCTTGAAGAAGTCCCGATTGGAGCGGTGGTTGTTCGAGAAGGGGAAATAATCGGACGGGGCCATAACCGCAGGGAGACAGATCAAGACCCCACGGCTCACGCAGAAGTCATCGCGATCCGGGGGGCAGCAGAGAACATTTCTGCTTGGAGGCTAAGCGGTGCCGAGGTGTATGTTACTATCGAGCCCTGCAGCATGTGCGCCGGAGCACTGGTGTTGGCCCGTGTTGAGAGAGTGATTATCGGAGCAATGGACCCCAAAGCCGGAGCTGGTGGATCCGTCCTGAATATCCTTCAGCATGAAGCATTAAACCACCAGGTAAAAATAACGCGAGGAATATTAGAAAAGGAGTGCAGTTCGATTCTGCAGGACTTTTTTTTGCAAAAGAGATGAATTACAATGACTGAGGAGAGATGGCTGAGTGGCTGAAAGCGCTCGCCTCGAAAGCGAGTAGGCGGGTGATGAGCCTGCCTCGTGGGTTCAAATCCCACTCTCTCCGCCATATAGGATAGAGTATAGATTGCGCCTAAAGAAGAAAATTATGGAGAGATGCTCGAGCGGCTTAAGAGGCACGCCTGGAAAGCGTGTGTGCGGGCAACCGTACCGAGGGTTCGAATCCCTCTCTCTCCGCCATAAAGTTGAATCTTGGCCGTGCTAGACGGGGAGATAGCGGTGCCCTGAACCTGCAAACCGCTACAGCAGGGTTGAGTTCCTGCCGCAGAGGCTTTGTCTTTTTGAGGTCTGGCTTTCGTAAGTGATGAAGACGGCCGGGTCCCGCGCAATGGAGACTTGCAAACCCCGTCAGGCCCGGAAGGGAGCAGCGGTAAGCAAGCTATTCCATGTGCCGCGGGCGCACCTGGTCCGAGTTAACTGCGAAAGTAACGCTCAGAAAGAGGGGTCGAAGGCAGGGCACGGCCAATCTTTATATTTTATAAAATCAAGCAGCAGGGGAAGGTGGTTTTCACCATCTTTTTTGTTTTTAAAGGAAATTCTCCTCAGCGTAAAGAATCTAATAGCAGGTCAGATTAGCAGTGAGGTGATTTCATGAGCCATATGGTTTTTTATCGAGAGTGGCGCCCACAGACTTTTCATGAAGTAGTGGGTCAGGAACATATCGTCAGAACACTTCAAAATGCCTTGGCTTTTGAAAATGAGGCTCATGCTTACCTTTTCAGCGGGCCAAGGGGAACAGGGAAAACAAGTATTGCTAAAATTGTCGCCAAGACAGTCAACTGCCTCAATGGACCGGCAAAAGAACCGTGCAATATGTGTGCTAACTGCCGACGAATCAGCGAAGGGGCTTTCGTGGATGTCATGGAAATCGATGCAGCTTCGAATCGCGGCATTGACGAGATCAGAGAATTAAAAGAACGAGTCCGCTATTTGCCTGCCGAAGGCAAGTGCAAAGTATACATTATAGACGAAGTGCATATGATGACGACAGAAGCTTTTAATGCCCTTTTAAAAACGCTGGAAGAACCACCTTCACATGTACTGTTTTTATTGGCTACAACAGAACCTCACAAACTGCCTGCAACGATCCTGTCACGATGCCAGCGATTTGATTTTCACCGCTTGTCCGTTAAGGCTATTGCAAAGAGACTTCGAGAAGCCGCCGATTCTTATGAGATTGATGCTAGTGACAGCGCATTGGCTCTTATTGCCCGCTATGCGGAAGGGTCTTTGAGGGATGCACTAGGTCTGCTTGAACAGGCATCGGCATACGGTGATCGGACGATTTCTGAGGCCAATGTACTCTCTATCCTGGGGACCATTGGCGAAGAGACGGTTTTTCTTGCGGCCGAGGGGATTGGCAGAGAGGACCCTGGGAGTGTCCTTGAAGTAGTTAATGAAGTAGTTAACAGTGGAAAGGATCCAAGGGAATTGGTAAGCGCGGTTTGTAGACACTACCGGAACATGCTGGTTGTAAAAACTTGTTCGAATCCCAATGATATGCTGGGCCTCACAGATACAGGCATACATCGACTTAAAGAGCAGTCTAAAAAATATACAGAAAGAGCGATATTGGACTTGATTGAAGACCTTTCACATGCAGAGAATGAAATGAAATGGTCGATTCAGCCTAGAATTACGGCTGAGATGTTTTTCATCAGATGCATGGGCCTTGGCCGTCGGTTGGCTTGGGAGCAGGCAGAAGAGAAATTAGAGAGGTTGGAAGAAAAACTATCTAAGTTAAAAGAGGATACACACAGACGATTAGAGAAACCCAAACAGCCGTATTCCGAAGAAAAAAAAGCAGAGCCGATTGCAGAGGCAGGCTTAGCACCGCAACAGCAAGAAGGTTCCCAGCCGGTATCGCCTGAAAAAGAACCTGAAGAGGAAAAAGAAAGAAAAGACGCACAGTCCGAAGTAACTTTAGATGAGATTCAATCAAAATGGGATGAAGTTATGGAAAGAACAAAGAAGAGAAGCCGCCATGCTTACGGCTATCTCCTTGAAGGGCGGCTTCATCAATATAAGGATAAAGTGCTGGGGATATCTTTTCCATACTCGATTCATAAAGAACAAGTGGAAAAAAAGGAGAACCGTAAACTTATCGAAAAAATTTTAGAGGATACTTTTGCGGAGCCGATCACACTTGGCTGCACTTTATCTTCGGAGGAAAAAGACGATACAACGAAGGTAAGCGAGAAGGCAGGGGAAAATGGCGAAAAGGACTATGAAAGCAGCTCGGATTCAAAAAGGGTAGACGAGGGGCTTGATTTATTTGGAGGCCAGCTTTTCGATATATCAAAATAAAGGAGGGCGAATGAATGTCTGGAGGATTTGGAGATATGGGAAAAATGATGAAACAAGTTCAAAAAATGCAGTCTGAAATGGCAAAGCTTCAAGAAGAACTTGCAGAAAGAACAGTTGAAGCCACAGCAGGCGGGGGCGTTGTCAAGGTAGTGGTCAACGGACGCCATGAAATTAAGGAGATCCAGATTGACCCGGAGGTCATTGACCCTGAAGAACCAGAGCTCTTGGAGGATCTCGTGCTGGCAGCTGTGAACGAGGCTATGAAAGAAGCCCAGGATATGATTTCAGAGGAGATGTCGAAGATTACAGGCGGAATGAAGCTTCCGGGTATGCCTTAAGTCTGGTAATGGAGTGAAAAACATGCGGTACTCAGATCCGATTGCGCGGCTGATTGAAAAATTGAGCAGCTTACCCGGAATTGGACCAAAGACGGCTCAAAGGTTATCTTTTTATATACTAAACATGCCGGGTGACGAGGTTCAGGAACTCTCCAGTGCCTTGGTGGAAGCCAAAGAACGAATCACAAGGTGCAGAATTTGCGGAAACTTAACGGATGTAGATCCTTGTTCTATATGCTCAGACGAGCAAAGAGACCACAGTGTGATCTGTGTTTTGGAAAGTCCCCGTGATATGATTGCCATGGAAAAAACAAAAGAGTTCCATGGAACCTATCATGTTTTGCACGGTGTGATTTCCCCCATGGACGGAATTGGTCCGGCCGACATAAACATTAAAGAACTGCTGGAACGGCTTAAAGACGATCAGGTAACGGAAGTGATTTTGGCTACGAACCCCAATGTTGAAGGGGAAGCCACGGCTATGTACATCGCAAGGTTGGTCAAGCCTTTAGGAATCAGGGTGACAAGGATTGCGAAGGGAGTTCCGGTGGGGGGAGACTTGGAATACGCCGACGAGGTCACTTTATCAAAAGCCGTGGAAGGAAGACGGGATCTTTAATAAAGTTTGATGAGAAGACATGGGCTGATGCGGCCCATGTTTTTTTATGGAAGAATGGCAGTAGTGGCCGAACGGTGAAGTCGTTACAAAGTTGTTCGGAATATTACAAATTTTGCTCTTGTGTTGTTTTTGTATTGCAGTTGTGTTATATTTTACATGATTGTGTGCCAATTCCAATTTTTATGAAAAAAAAGTAGTCGTGGTTTGATGATAAACCCTTCGGGGAACAATCATAGATAAAAAAAGAGAAAGGAGAAAAGCCATTGGAAAAAGTCATAGAGGTTAGATGGCACGGCAGAGGCGGGCAGGGAGCGAAGACCGCTGCAATGCTTCTTGCGGAGGCAGCTGCTGATTCGGGCCTTTTTATTCAGGCGTTTCCTGAGTACGGACCAGAGAGGATGGGAGCACCTGTATTGGCATTTAACCGAATAAGCAGCCAACCAATACGTCTTAGATGTCATGTGGAGCAGCCACAAATCGTTGTCGTACTCGATCCCACCCTGATAGGGAAGGTGGATGTCTCCGGCGGATTGACAGAAGACGGAATCATTTTGGTGAATACGCCCCAAAAACCAGAGGAGGTCAAAAAGCAGCTTCAACTGGGCGGTCGCAGAGTGTATACTGTTGATGCTAGCAAGATCTCTCAGGAAGCTATCGGGCGGTCCATTCCGAACACACCCATGATGGGGGCGCTGATTCGAGTCTCGAGCCTGCTGCCATACGAGGATTTCATGAAGGTGACAGAAAAGCAGCTGAAAGAGAAGTTCCGAGACAAACAGGAAGTTATTGAAGGGAATCTAGAGGCGATAAGAAGAGCTTACCAGGAGGTGAAAGTAGATGGGTAATACAGACTCCCCTGGATGGAAAGAGGTTTCAAAAGGCGGCGTTATTCGAGATGCGGGAAACGCTAAAGAATATGAGACAGGAGAGTGGCGCTCTCAAAGACCCGTAAAGGATGATGATGCTTGCATTCACTGCCTTTTATGCTGGGTATTTTGCCCTGACAACTCGATCATCGTCGAAGATGGCAAGGTAACCGGTATTGATTTAACTCACTGCAAAGGCTGCGGCATTTGTGCGAAAGAATGCCCAGATAAAATCAAAGCGATAAAAATGGTGGAGGAGAAAAACCTTTAAAAAGGAGGCAAAAAAGTGGCCAAACGAGTGGCATTAAGTGGAAATGAGGCAGTGGCACTGGCAATGAAACAAATTGAGCCGGATGTCATCGCTGCCTACCCGATTACGCCGCAAACTGAAATAGTTCAAACGTTCTCATCCTTTGTAGCAGAAGGATTGGTCAAGACAGAATTTATTACCGTTGAAAGCGAGCACAGCGCTATGAGTGCTGTGGTCGGCTCTTGTGCAGCAGGGGCAAGATCAATGACGGCTACCTCTGCCAACGGTTTAGCTTTGATGTGGGAGGTGCTCTATATTGCAGCGTCGAACCGTCTGCCGATTGTTATGCCGGTGGTCAACAGGGCACTGAGCGGACCGATTAACATTCACTGCGATCACAGCGACAGCATGGGTGCGAGGGATGCAAGCTGGATTCAGTTGTTCTCTGAAAATGCGCAAGAAGCTTATGATAATGTAATCCAGGCTATTGCCATAAGCGAGCATGAAGATGTCTTGCTTCCTACTATGGTCATGATGGATGGTTTCATTATCAGCCATGCTTTAGACACACTCTACACTTTAGAGGATGAAGACGTACAGACTTTCATTGGAAATTTTGAGCCAGAAACGGCTTTGCTGGATATCGAAAATCCAATTACGGTGGGTCCTTTGGATTTGTACGACTATTATTTTGAACACAAAAGGCAACAGGCGGAAGGCATGGCCAAAGCAAAGGCAGTGATTAAGCAAGTGGCTGCCAAATATGAAAGCCTTACGGGAAGAAAATATGGGTTTTTTGAAGAATATCAACTCGATGATGCAGATGTTGCTTTGGTGGCGGTTGGTTCTTCAGCCGGAACGATAAAAGACGCTGTTGATAAAATGCGCGATAAAGGGCTGCGTGTCGGGCTTTTGAAATTACGTACGTTCCGACCTTTTCCTTATGAAGAGATAGCTGCTTCACTCGGAAATTGCAAAGCAGTCGCCATCTTTGATCGGTCTGATTCGTTTTCGACTTTTGGAGGACCGCTGTTTAACGAAATCAGGGCGGCTTTGTATGAGCAGCAAGATAGACCAAAAGTGACAAGTTATATCTATGGTTTGGGAGGAAGAGATCTGAAAGTGGAAGATGTGGAGAAAGTTATTGATCAGACAAATAAGGGAGCCGAGGATAAAGATGCCAAAACGTTACATTACCTTGGCGTAAGAGAATAGGGGTGTTATGCAGTGGCGACATTAAAAGAGTTATCAAAAAAAGAAGAGCTACTCAGCCAGGGCCATCGCATGTGTGCGGGCTGCGTGGCGCCGGTTGTGGTCAGGCAAGTCCTGCAGGCGACTGATTCACCGGTTGTGGTTGGATGTGCTACCGGCTGTTTGGAAGTGTCAACGACGATCTTCCCCTACAGTGCCTGGAAAGTCCCGTTTATCCACAATGCATTTGAAAATGTATCTGCCACCATCAGTGGGGTCGAGACAGCGTATCGATCTCTCAAAAAGCAAGGGAAAATTGCCGAGGATAAAAAGATTAAGTTTGTTGCTTTCGGTGGAGATGGCGGCACCTATGACATAGGTCTTCAATCACTGTCGGGAGCCATGGAGAGAGGGCATGATTTTTTGTATGTTTGTTATGATAACGGGGCGTATATGAATACGGGTATTCAAAGATCGAGTGCCACCCCGTTGGGAGCAGAAACAACAACTAGCCCAGCAGGAAAAGAGATGCCGGGTAAAGGACAGAACAGAAAAGATTTGACAGCGATCGCAGCAGCTCACAACATTCCCTTTGTCGCACAGGCTTCTCCCAGCCACTGGAAGGATCTCCACCAGAAAGCGAAAAAGGGTTTGGAGGCAGAAGGACCTGCTTTTTTGAATGTGTTAGCGCCTTGTCCCCGTGGATGGCGGTATGAGGCGGACGAAGGGATTGAACTCGCTAGATTAGCTGTTGAAACTTGCTATTGGCCTTTGTTTCAAATAACTGACGGGAAGTACACGCTGTCCTATCAACCGAAAGAAAAGCGGCCGGTTCTTGACTGGCTTAAAAGGCAGGGCCGCTTTAAGCATCTTTTTAAAAAAGAGAATGAGTCCGTTGTCCTTAAGCTTCAAGAGGAAATAGATAAGGAATGGGATTCTCTGTTGAAACAATGTGAGAGCAAGTAATGAAAAAACAAGCTGCCGCGGCAGCTTGTTTTTTTCACAGTTAGATCTGAAGATGCTGACAGCCCTAAGGTTTTTTGTCGTCACCTGTTCTTACAGGAATACAACGGGTTTATAAAAACCTTGCGGCGAAGGATATCGTATATGATTGGCGAATTTTGTAGTTAGGATGGAGGCGGTATTGAATGGCAAAAAATCAGAACAGGAAACCCCTCTGCGAGGCGCTGAAAAAACACATCGACGACGGAATTATTCCCACTCATATACCGGGGCATAAACAAGGAAGAGCATTTGACCCGTTATTGGCGTTGGAGACAAAAGATGGCGAATGGGAATTAGATTTGAAAGGAATAGACGGACTTGATAACCTTCAGCAAACAAACGAAGCGGTCAAAGAGGCTCAAGAGTTATTGGCAGACCTGTTTTCCGCTGAGAACAGCTGGTTTTTAATCAACGGAATTCAAGATGGTTTTTATGCTGCCCTTTCTTCTGTACTTGTTCCTCAAGAAGCTTTTTTAATGGACCGCAGTGTTTGTAAAGAGGCTTGGGCGGCAGCATCACTGGGAAGATACGATCCCATTTTGCTTCCGGCGGATAGACTGCCGGGATCTTGGCTTCCAACGGCAGTATCACCAGAAACCATCGCCAAAGGATTAAGCTTGTATCCCAACACCAAAGCTGTTTTGATTCGCGGATCAACTCAGACGGGTCTTTTGGCTGACATAGAGAGCATTTCATCTGTCTGTGCACAGGCAAAGGCCGCTCTGCTGGTGGATGAAACAGAAGCCCCTTATTTTTCGTTTCTTGTCAAAGGACCTAGAAGTGCCCTGCAGGCGGGAGCCGATGTTTCTATTCAAGGACTGCAACAGTTTGATCGAGGCCCCGCACAAGGCGCATTTCTTCATGCAGCGGGAGAAAAGATAGATCAATCAAAAATCGCCTCAGCACTACAACTTATGAACAGCAACAACTTTTCTTATCTCTTGATGGCAGCTCTTGATATGCTTAGAGAAGAACTGTGGAGGTGCGGAACAGACCAAGTAAAGGATCGCATTTTATCCATCGAGTTTGCAAAAGAGAAATGGTCAAAAAGTTTTGGCGATAAGTGCGAGCTTTTGGAGAATTTAGTCCCCGCTCATATCAAAAAGGATCCCTTAAAGCTGACCTTATGTTACCCTGGAAGAATTAAAAGAGTAACGAAGACTAAGGTGAATGAAAAGATAATGAAAGTGAGAGGCAGTTATGTGACTTTTAGTCTTCCGGTCGGGAAAGAAAGACTTAACCCGCACGATATACTAGAAGCGATAGGTTGTATTGAAGCAGAAACAAAAAGTCCGTTTGTAAGGTCTGAGCTGCAGCGTGATTTTAAGAAAATTAGTGCCACTGTCAATGGCGATACATTCTTTAGGGTTTCTAAAGAAGAGGCGGTAGGATGCAAGATAGCGGAAAGAACCGCGCTGATCCCTCCCGAAGGCCTTATTGTCTATCCAGGGGAGGTCATCGAAAAAGACCATATTCGTATCATGGAGATAGAAGGTCACACACACAGCCTGAAAGTCATGGATGATCCGGTAAGGGGTGACAGCAATGGAAAATCACATTAGGGTAACAGACGATCTAGATCAGTTATTAGCAGTGCTGCCTGAAAACCTAAGCGAGCCTCTAAAACAGCCGTCCCAAAAAGAAGAGCTGATCGAAATAGTAATGGATTTAGGGAGGAGACCAGAAGCAAGATTTGTAGAAGAATTAGTATTTTTAAGAGAAGAGCCTGTGACAAGAGAAGATTTGGACTATGTTGTTTCCCGGCTGGGGATTTTTACAGGAGATAATCGTGCCGGCTTGGAGCGAACTTTGCATCGGATTTCTGCTATAAGAAATAGGCGTGGAGAAATCATTGGATTGACTTGTCGGGTAGGGCGGGCTGTTTTTGGGACCATTGATATTATTCGCGATATTGTGGAAGAAGGAAAGAATCTTTTACTTTTAGGAAGGCCCGGGGTAGGCAAAACCACTCTGTTAAGAGAAGTTTCGAGAGTGCTAGCCGACGAGTTTGATAAAAGGGTGGTAATCGTTGACACCTCTAATGAAATCGCCGGCGATGGAGACATCCCTCATCCGGGGATCGGAAGAGCGAGAAGAATGCAGGTAGGGTCTCCCGAGCACCAGCATTCGGTCATGATCGAGGCGGTAGAAAATCACATGCCTGAAGTGATTATTGTCGATGAAATCGGGACAGAACGAGAGGCTTTGGCGGCCCGAACCATCGCGGAGAGGGGAGTGCAGCTCGTAGGCACTGCCCACGGAAATACTTTAGACAATCTTTTGAAAAATCCAACCTTAGCGGATTTGGTCGGAGGGATCCAAGCAGTTACTTTAGGAGACGAACAGGCCAAAAGGCGCCGCACTCAAAAAACTGTCTTGGAAAGGAAAGGGCTGCCCACTTTTGATGTTCTCATTGAGATTAGGGACAAAGAGAGTTTTGCTGTCCATAAAGAATTGTCAGAGGTTGTAGATTCGATTTTACTCGGTCATGAGCCACAGCCGGAAATGAGAAGCCGAGATGAAAAAGGAAAAATGATCGTGAAGCCGGGAGAAAAGCCGCAAGCGAAAAAAAACAATTGGCAGAAGCGAAATGAGGAACAAGATTATCAAGAAAGGGCGCAGATAACAGACGAGGTCATCAAAGTATTTCCTTATGCGATCAGCAAAGATCGTCTAGAAAAAGCCATACGTTCTAGCAAGGCGCCAGTGACGATCGTAAAGGAATTGGATGTAGCGGATATATTTTTGACCACCAAAGGGCAGCAGAGAAAAGCCCCTGCCAAAATTAAGCAGGCCAAAGAAAAAGATATTCCTATGTATGTGATTAAAGGAAATTCTTTTTCGAATATCGAACGTTTCATCAATGATTTAGTGGGTGATCGAAAAACCAAGAAGCATTCGAAACTTCCCGAACCAATGCAGGAGACCGAAGAGGCGATTCAGCAGGTGCACGAAACAAACAATTCGGTTGAGCTGTATCCAAGGGGTTCTTCTATCAGGAGGCTGCAGCATTTATTGGCGGAAAGACGAGGTCTTCAGACAAGGAGCATTGGCAGCGAACCAAATCGCAGGGTCGTCCTTGTAGGTCGGAAAGAATAAAAGAGAATGGAGGATTAGGGTGGCTGGCATTCTTATTACCCTTGAAGGGGTCGACGGCTCGGGAAAAAGCACACAGACAATACTCTTAGAACAATATGCAAAACAAAAAGGAAAAAAAGTAATTGTGACGCAAGAACCCGGAGGAACGAGAATCGGCATCAAAATCAGAGAATTGCTACTCGATTGCAAAAACAGTGAGATGACAGCACTAACAGAAGTTTTCCTTTATGCCGCGGCAAGGGCTCAGCATATTGAGGAAGTGATTCGCCCGGCTCTGCGGCAGAATTGCATAGTGATTTGCAGCCGATTTATTGACTCTACTTTGGCCTATCAAGGTTATGGAGGAGGATTAAGTCTTTCTTTGCTTGAGAATATTAACCTGGCTACCTCAGAAGGAATAGAGCCAAAATTGACGATTTTATTTGATGTTGACCCCAAGCAGGGTCTTAAGAGAGTTACCGAAAGAGAAACCATAGCATCCGGCCGAGAGGACAACGGAGATCGAATGGAGAGAAAAGAAGTGGCTTTCCATGAGCGTGTAAGAGAAGGTTTTTTAGCGATTGCTCGCTCTCATCCCCATAGGATCCAGGTTGTTGACGGATCCCTCCCAATTGAAAAAGCTTTTGAAAAGGTAAAAGATTTGGTGGATCCATTACTTTTACAATGAGGGAGAGTGAATCATTATGAAACTTATTATCGCTATCGTGCAAGATAAAGATGCAGGGAAACTAGTGATGGAATTGAGCAAACGCAATTTTCGAACTACAAAACTAGCTAGTACGGGTGGGTTTCTTGGCGGAGGGAACACAACACTTCTTATTGGAGTGGAGGAAAGTAAAATATCAGAAGTGACGGATATTATTAAAGAGACCTGCCATTCTAGAAAGAAAGTAACCACTCCGGTGATCCCTATTGGCGTGGCGGGAGATTCGTATATTCCCCTCCCGACGGAAGTCAATATCGGCGGGGCAACTATGTTTGTGGTAGATGTTGAACATTTCGAAAAGATTTAAGATGGGAGCAGAACCGATGACAGAGGGGATTGTTATTCCGGGGCAGATCATTGCCGAGAGGATATTAAATCAAAATCTAAAAGGACAAATAGTTTCTCATGCCTACCTTTTTGAAGGGCCTTCCGGAACAGGAAAAGAAGAGACCGCTCTGCATTTTGCCTGTGCTGTCAATGGCGAAGAAAATCATCAGAAAGAAAGTAGGATGGCATTGATCAAAAAGATCAAAAGCGGAGTGCATCCTGATATGCGACTTTTTCATGCAGAGGAGGCATCGATTCGCATCGGACAGATGCGAGAACTTAGGCGGGAATTTCAGATCAGACCCAAAGAGAAACAATGGAAAATCTTTGTGATCAGTGATGCTGAAAAAATGACCATGGCGGCGGCCAATAGCTTGTTGAAGGTTCTTGAAGAACCGCCTCGCTTTGGAATGATCATCTTAGTAACCCAGCACCTATCTCAAATACTGCCTACCATTCGTTCGCGCTGTCAAATTGTTCCTTTCAGGCCGCAAACTCAGGAGTTCATAAGGAAAAGTCTCATAGACAACTATCAAAAATCAGATGAAGAGGCCCTGCTTATTTCGGCATTGTCAGAAGGGCTTCCGGCCAAAGCGGCAAAAATGGCTGAAGATGCCTCATTTGAGCAACAGAGGGAAGAAGTTTTCTTAGATTTTGAAAAAGTGAAAAGCGGTGGGAAAAAAGAGATTGTTTTCTTGATCCGAGAGTATGAGAAAAAGAAAGATATTCATGATAAAATGAGATGGTGGATGAGTATATTTAGGGATATTTTGATCTGGAAGAAGACACAAAGAAAAAATTTGTTATTGCATCCGGATAAAGCTTTAGTTTACGAAGAATGTTTACTTTGGAGTGACTATCATATTCTTGGTTTTTTAGGCAGTCTCGATGAGGCGGACAAAAAGCTCCAGAATAATGTAAATTTAGGGATTGTACTGCAGAACACCTTTGTTTGTTTGGAGAGCATTGTTTCATAAGGAGGGCTATATGGTACAGGTAGTGGGAGTTCGTTTTAAAGAAGCAGGAAAAATATATTATTTTGATCCTAATGGAAAGAATGTAAAAGCGGGGGATCCGGTGATCGTAGAAACAGCAAGGGGAATCGAGTTTGGGGAGGTTGTTGTCGGGAAAAAAGAGGTAAAAGAAAGTGAAATTGTCCCTCCTTTAAAAAAAGTTATTCGTAAAGCGACGGACAATGACATTAAGCAGGTCCAAGATAATATTGAAAAAGAGAACGAGGCTTTTACTATTTGCCTGGGAAAAATTGAAGATCACAAATTAGATATGAAGCTGGTCAACGTGGAGTACACATTTGACGGTAGTAAAATCATCTTCTATTTCACAGCCGATGGCAGAGTTGATTTCCGTGAACTGGTAAAAGATTTGGCTTCGGTTTTTCGTACTAGAATCGAACTGAGGCAAATCGGGGTCAGGGACGAAGCCAAAATGTTGGGAGGCATTGGTTCTTGCGGAAGAGTACTGTGCTGCAGCACCTTTCTTGGAGAATTTCAACCTGTTTCCATACGCATGGCCAAGGAGCAGAACTTATCTTTAAACCCCACCAAGATCTCCGGTCTTTGCGGTCGTCTAATGTGCTGCCTGAAATATGAGTCGGAGGGGTATACAAAAAAGAAAAAGAAAGAGAGAGTGCTCAAAGCGGGCGATGAAGTAACAACCGTTGACGGAGATGGCGTTGTTTTAAAAACAACTCCTGCTAGTGACTTGATTACGGTAAAGCTTGATAGTGGTGAAAAAAACGAGTACCCTATGGAACAGATTGAAGATAGAGATGATAATGGATAAGTGATGATCAGAGGGTAAGAAAAAGAAAGAGCATAGAAATGTCCCGGTGATAATCCGGGTTTTTCTATGCTACTATATTTTAAAGAAGCCCGAATGATGCTGGCTTTACAGGCAGCAGCTTGGGGTCTTAACATGTTCTCAAAGGGCAAAAGACCCACGGTAATTTGTCAAGTCCTTAAAACTGGAAAATATTTATGATCTTTGAAAAAGGCAACAAAAAGTACCCCCTGCTA
>SLNR01000128.1 GCA_007132905.1 Candidatus Sumerlaeota bacterium
GTTTATTATAAAAAGAAAAAGAAGGAATGGATCTTAATAAACGATCTGCTCCTTCTTTCAGTGTTCTGTTTTAACCCTCTATCTTTTCCATTACCTCGTCTGCTTTTTGCGGGAGTCGGTCGTAGATCAGATACTTTTTTCTTTCTTCCTTAAATCGGGTGAGCCCTTCTTGGTAGCCTTCTACGATCTCTTGCGGACTTCGCCCGTCCGCTAAATCTTGTCCAATCTGATCGGTGCCCATGACTTTATCAAACATGACGATTTCATCCCCGCTGCTTTGAGGAACAACAAAATCAGGTTTGAGCTGTCTTGCCTGGGCTAAGGCGTAAATGCCGGTTAACGCCGGATTAAAAGTGTAAAAATCCTTAATCTCCAGACGCACCCCTCCGGCACTTCCCCGGGGGTCGGGATGAAAAGCCACGCCCGAAAGACCCGCCTCGTTAAGCCGGCGGGCAAAGGCTTTAGAATCCAGCCCCTCTCCGCCGATCCAGGTGAAATAATCCCGCTGCCCGATGGTGGTGCCTTCCCCCAGGCCGGTCGCCATGTACCCGAAGGCAGCCTTCAAATGGGGAATGTTGGGGGAGGTTTGAATAAAAGGCAGGTTGGTATCGGTAAAGATCATGTCGCGGGTGTACCCTTCCATGGAGATCACCGTCAAATCAGCGCCGATGTTCCGGTTGTAAAAAAGGGCCAGCTCGCCCGCTGTCATGCCGTGGGCCATAGGAAGGTGATCGACCCCTATGAAGCTTTTAAAGCGTTCTTCTAACACCGGTCCTTCTACTCTGTCGGCCCCGATGGGATTGGGCCTGTCCAGGACCATGACGGGTAGTCCATCTCTTTGGGCCGCTTGCATGCAGTAATTCAGGGTAGACATATAAGTATAAGTTCTAGCTCCGATGTCTTGGATGTCAAAGATAAGAACATCCACCTCCTGCAGCATCTCTTCGGTAGGCAGGCGGGTTGGTCCATACAAACTGTAGACCGGAATCTTGTAATCTTCATGCCGGTAGGATTCAACATACTCTCCGGCCGCGGCTTTGCCGTCTAGGCCGTGTTCGGGGCCGTAAAGAGCACGCAGATCAATATCCGGGTGGCGGTAAAATACCTCCGCCAGACTCTCTTTCGTCTGTAACACGCCGGTTTGGTTGGTAACAAGCCCCACTCTTTGCCCGCAAACCTTCTCCGTATAATCCCGCAAAAAAACTTCACAACCCACTACAAAAGCCGTATCCTCAACCTGTCCCTGGTCCTTATCTTCATCTGCAGGCTTTTGCAAAAAACCACATCCGGAAACAAGACATAGAATCAAAAAAAACCAACCTACTTTTCTCCATACTTTGGACCCCTTCATGAAGACGCCCCCTCTTTTTAAGCCCGCTTCTTTTTTAGACAAGCGGCCAGCCAGTCAGCCAGCAAAGCCGAACTTTCCCTGGTATTTTTTCCTATCCGGAAGATTTCGATATGAGGCTGGATGCCTTTGATCTCGTCCTCCACTTTTTCTATATCATAGTCCATGTGCGGCAGCAAGTCGACTTTATTGATGATCACCGCTTTGGAATTGCGAAACATCCCGGGATATTTCAAAGGCTTGTCTTCTCCTTCCGGCACACTCAAGACCGTTACTTTAAAGTCCTCGCCCAGATCGTATTCCGCCGGGCACACCAGGTTGCCGATGTTTTCGATAAACAAGATGTCCGGCAGTTTGCCGAGATCATCAATACAGCCAGCTACCATTTTGGCATCCAAATGGCAGCCGCCCATGGTATTGATCTGCACAGCTTCAACACCCAAATCGGCAATGCGCTCCGCATCCCGGCTAGTCTGCACATCTCCTTCAATCACTGCGATGGAATACTCTTTGTGTAAATCGGGAATCACTTGTTCCAGTACGGTTGTTTTCCCCGCCCCGGGGGAGCCCGTCATATTCACGACCAAGATATCCTGAAACTTTTCTCGAAGCATGTTGGCCTGAGTCCGGTTGTTTTCCAGCACATGCGTCTTTACATCCACTTTCATTTTTCAAACCTCCTTCAAAAATCCCGCTGCTTATCCCTTGGCCGCCTCTTGATGGTAGCATGAGCCGCTTTGGCTGTCAATAAGTTTGCCTTGGGCCCTAAAAACGTCGTCAAGCCCGCTGACACTTTTTCTAAGCGTTTCTCGTAGTTCTCACCTGAGACAGATCCCGCCTGCTCTCTTTTTCACGATACATACTTCGGTCGGCGGCCGATAAAAGTTTTTCAAAGGGTGTTCCTCCATCGGGGAAAAAGACCTCCCCGATGCTGACCCGAAGACGAATTTCTAAGTCTTTGACGATACGGGGTTTTTCCAGGGACTGGCGAAGCCGCTCCCGAAGGGCCTTTTGACTCACGCCTTCAACGCCTTTCATGATCACCACGAACTCATCTCCTCCCAGACGCACGGCAAAATCCCCTTGGCGAATGGGCTTTTTGATGGCCTCGGCGGCCGCGATCAACACATTGTCCCCCACCCCGTGGCCGTAGCGGTCATTGATTTCTTTAAAGCCGTTGATGTCAATCATGAAAAGCAAAAACTGCTCCCCGGTCCGCTGATGTTCTTTTTCGAGATTTTGCAGCAGCTCTTCGAACCCGCGGCGATTATCAAGACCGGTCAAGTTGTCTTTGACCGCCTGGAAAACCAGCTGTCGGTGCATGCGAAACACCAGCATCAGACCCAGTCCGAAAGTACAGGCCACCATCCACGGAATGGCGGCAAGATAAAGTACCCCTACAATGGGATGGCCGGAAGCCCCCAAAAGAACCTCTTCGATCTGCCCGCTGAAGGCCAAAAACCAGCGGAAGGCAAAGACGGGGGCCAACAAGACAGAAGTAAAAGCCGAAAAGCCGTGGATTAACATTTCCCGGCCTTTGGTTCGATACAAAATAACAAAAGCAGACGACAGCAGTAACCCGGCGGCCAAAAAATCATGGATCAGGTAGCGGGAAGTTGGATAATCACGATTTAAAAAAGATACCGCCACGATCACTGCCAGCAAAGACAACATATAGACGCGGCGACTCTCGAAACGGCCAAAATCCCTGAAGCGCAAAAGGCCCTCCAGTAAAAGCAAAAGAGCGGTCAGTATGCCCGCATTGTTAAAAAAAATGGCGTAACTGCCAAGAAGCCTTTCTGCATTCCCTAATAACAGACCGGCTGCTCCGACGCCCGCACTCAAGGCCCAAAAACAGGGGCCCTTTTCCTGGGGACGGATACACCACAAGAGCAGCAGAAGCATGAAAGATAAAACCGCGGCCATGGCGAGTACAATTTCAAGCGTTAAAAGATCAAGTTCCATCATCGTCCTCCTGTGAGGCAGGTTTTCTTACTGCCGACAAAAAAAACTGATAAAGACAAAGCTAAACCGATTGTAAGCGAATTTGTTTCATCCGTCAATACATCGGCTTAGCTTTGTCACTCTTTCTTTATTTAACAGCGCCCGTCAAACGCATGCCGTTGGCAATGACCAACAGAGCAGCCCCCGTATCGGCAAACACCGCCATCCACAGGTTGGCCATCCCTAAAGCCGCCAATGTCAAAAACACCCCTTTGACCGCCACCGAAAACACAATGTTCTGCTTCATGATGACCAATGTTTTGCGGCTGAGAGCAACCCCGTAGATAAGCCGGCTCAGATCATCAGACATAAGCGCCACATCAGCGGTCTCCAGGGCCGTATCCGTCCCGGCCGCGCCCATGGCAATGCCGATGGAAGACGCTGCCAAAGCCGGCGCGTCGTTGACACCGTCGCCCACCATAGCTGTTTTTTCTTTCTCGGCTAGACGGCGGATCACTTCTACCTTGTCCTCCGGCAGAAGACCTGCTTTTACTTCATCCATGCCGACTGCCGCCGCTACCGCCCGGGCCGCGCGGGGATTATCCCCCGTGAGCATAACCACCTTTTTTTGTTCCTCTTTCAATTGCTTGAGGGCCTGTATGCTTTCTTTGCGCAGGGGATCATATAAAGCGATCAAACCGATAGGCCTGTCGTCCTCTTTTACCATGACGATGGTATGTCCCTGTTGGTAATGGTCCTCTATGACCTGAGTCCATTTTTCTAAATCTACTCCCCCTTGCTCTCTGCTCTTTTCTTTGAGTTCCTGCGGGCTGGTGATTTTTACTTTTTTACCTTGGACGGTGGCCAAAACCCCTATTCCCGGCCGGGATTGAAAGTCCTCTGCCTCCGGGAAAGAAAGGTCTAGTTCTTGCGCCTTTTTGACAATCGCCTTGCCCAGCGGATGTTCTGAATATCGCTCCACCGAAGCCGCTTTCATGAGTAAAGCTTCCTCGCCCGTTTCATCAAAAGACAGTACCTGCTTTACCACCGGCCGCCCTTCGGTCAATGTGCCCGTCTTATCGAAAGCAAAAGTCTTGATGCGGCTCAGCTCCTCCAAATACGCCCCGCCTTTTACCAAAAGCCCGTTTCTCGAGGCACTGCCGATGGCCGAGACGATCGAAACCGGTGTGGAAATCACCAGCGCGCAGGGGCAGGAAATCACCAGCAGCACCAAAGCCCTATAAAACCAAGGCTGAAAAGGCTGTCTGAAAAAAAGCATAGGCACAAACGCCACCGCCAAAGCGGATAGAATGACCGCCGGGGTATAATAGCGGGCAAACACATCCACAAACTGCTGGGTTGGCGCTTTTTGGGCCTGGGCTTGTTCAACCAGATGCATAATCCGGCTGATGGTGTTGTCTTTAGAAAGCTTGGTTACCAAAATGTCCAACGATCCCTGGCCGTTAACTGTGCCGGCAAAGACTTCCTCTCCCTGTCCCTTTTCCACCGGCATGGATTCGCCTGTCACCGGGGACTGATCGACGGCGCTAAAGCCCTTGATGACTTCCCCGTCCATGGGGATGCGCTCACCGGGCTTGACACGAATCACATCTTTTAAAGACAGTTCTTTTACCGGCACTTTCCATTCTTGGCCACCTTCCACGACCAGGGCCTCCTTCGGAGCCAGTTCCATCAAAGTTTTCAACGAACGCCGGGTCTTGTCCATGCTGAAAGACTGCAGGGTGTTGCCCAGCGAGAACAAAAAAACCACCACCGCCCCTTCGCTCCATTCTCCAATCGCAACGGCGCCCAAAGCCGCTATAATCATCAGCAGATTCATATCCGGACTCAGCGCCTTTAAAGAATACAAGCCCATCCGAACCACAAAAAACCCTCCGGCAGCCATGCTGGCGGCATACAAAGCTATCACCATCTGCGGGGGCATGCCCAGCCAGCCGCCCAGTACAGCAGCACCAAGCAGCAGGCCCGATAAAAGGGTCAGTTGGGTCCGTCTTTTTTGCCACACAGATCCACTCTCTTTTGCAGGCGTCCCTTTTTGCTGCACCCACCCGGCATAACCCGATTCACTGACGGCTTTAAGAAGCCTGGAACAAGGGTTTATGTGTTCTACCACCATGGTTCCCGCTCCAAAATTTAACTGCACTTGTCCGACACCCTCAAGAGAAGCCACCTTTTCCTTGAGTTTTTCGGCACAACTTGCACAGTCTAGTCCCGAAACCATCAGGCGAGTTACTTTCTTCTCCTGTCCGTCATCGAAGGAAGATTGTTTTTTCGTATCCTTGGCGTCTTCGCTTTTACCCGTCTCTTTCACTCTGTACCCTCCCCGGAAAGCTTTTCTAAGTATGCTGAAGATGCTCGATGCCCTGCTCGAACAGGGTCTCTATATGATCATCGTCAAGGGAATAAAACACGGACTTTCCAACCCGACGATGTTTTACCAACCGGACATTGCGCAGCACCCTAAGCTGATGGGAAACAGCCGACTGGCTCATGCCCAGAGCAGCCGCCAAATCACACACACAGATCTCTTTTAAGGATAAAAGATGCATAATTTTGATTCGGGAAGAATCTCCGAGGACTTTAAATATCTCAGCCAAACCGGCCACCGTCTCGGCGGGTAATTGTTTCTTCTTCATCTCTTCCACGATTTCTGGATGCACCATCACCACTTCACAGCGGTCTGCCTCCTGCTTAGTAGGCATATGATCCCCTCCTTCATATGAATATGTGTTCATATATTCGTATTATACCGTCTCTCCTCCGCTTTGTCCAGACCCATAAAAAAAAGATGAAACACCTATCCTGGGTGATTCATCTTCCGTTGGGCGGCCTGCTGTTTTTGTAATGCGTTTATTCCTTTTTCTCTTTTCCTTTCTCTTTGATTTTTAGCCCGCTAAAAAAGGCATCCCCTTGTTTTTCTCCTACCGACCAATATTCATTGCCCACCGCAAAATAGACCAAGGGATCCATTTTTTCACAGTCAATGCGAAGTCGGCCCCCTTCTTTTTCCACTTTGTCTTCATCCACATGGGTTTCAACAAACCTTCCCACCACCAGGACCAGATCATCTAGCTCAATTTCCCGTTCTAGTTCACATTCGATGTTCAAAGGGCATTCTTGAATAATGGGAATCTTGGTTTTCTCGGTCGGGACCGGTGTCAGCCCCGTTGCTTTCCATTTATCCGTATCTTTTCCCGACACGATCCCGCAGTAGTCCACTTCGCGAAACAGTCGCGAAGTCGGGATATTGACGGTAAAAGCTTCTGTTCTTCGCATCAACGCCAGTGAATACTGGTTTTTTAACAGCCCGATGCCCACCTTTTCGGTATCCACCATCCCAATCCAGGCAATGGTGATAATGTTAAAATGCGGTGCTTCCCCTGAAACCACCAAAGCTGCCGGTGTAGGAAAAAACAAATCCGACGGCCCCATCTTTTTCTTCATCTTTTCTCCTCCCTATTCAACCCAGATTCTGTTTGCACCCTAAATCTCTTTTTTAAAACCTGAAAAAGGATAGACTTTTTAGCGAAGGCACCGGCATAAAGTTAGGATCCGGCGTTTTTTTTAGATATCAGCCCGGACCTTTTTTCGGCTAGGCGGCGCCCCATGTCTTCAAACAGGGTATACACCACCGGAATGAAAAACAACGTCAAAAAAGTCGATACCAAAAGTCCGCCGATCACCACCGTGGCCAAAGGCGCCAGCAATTCGCCACCTTGACCCAAGCCCAGGGACATGGGAAACAGGCCCAGCACAGTGGTCAGTGATGTCATCAAGATCGGCCTTAACCTGGTTTCGCCCGCCGATACAATGGCCAGCGTCCGATTTTCCCCCTGGGCCCGCAGCCGGTTAATGTAATCCACAAAGACAATGGCATTGTTCACCACAATCCCCGCCAGCATAATTACGCCGATAACAGAGGCGATATTTAGGGTCCGTCCTGTCAAAGCCAGACTGACCGCCACGCCCGTAAAGGCAAAGGGCACCGAAAACATAATAATGAGAGGATAAATCAAGGATTCAAATTGGGAGGCCATTACCATATACACTAATACCACCGCCAACACCAAAGCAAAAGCCAAACTGCCGAAGGCATCCCACATATCCTGCTGCTGCCCGCCATAATCAATCAGGTATCCCGGGGGAAGGTACATCTCCCCCAGCACCCTCTGGACATCTTCTGTTACACCGCCCAAATCCCGGCCGTAAATCTCCATACCCACCCGTACCGTTCGCATCTGGTTTTCACGACGGATGGAAACAGGTCCTCTTTCATAAGAAAAATCGGCAATATCACTCAGCGGAAGCGTCATTCCCAGAGGACTTATCAGTGGAAACCATTTCAAATCTTCCACGGTTTGCAGCGAAGCCGGCTCCAACTGCACCACCACATCAATTTCATCTCCCGCCACCCGATAGCGGGTGGCCACCTGCCCGGTGGAGGCAGCATTGATGGCTTGGGCTACCTGAAATACAGTCAACCCATAGGTACTGGCTTTGTCCTTATCCACGATCACTTGCAGTTCCGGCCGGCCTTCTGTAAAACCACTGGCCACCTCTCTGGTTCCCGGTACCGATTCAATGCGGGCGACCGCCTCGTCGGCCAGATTCCTCAATATAGCAAGGTCCTCCCCGCGGATCATGACAGTCAGAGGGTCGCCGTCTAATCCGGCTCCCCCCATAAACATATCCTGTTCCCGAACATCAATGTCGGCTCCCGGAATCCTTAGCACCTCACGTCTTACCTCTTCTGTCACTTGGGCCGTGCTGCGGGCTCTTTCTCCTCGGGGAACCAGTTTTACTTCTACCTGCCCCCGCTCCGGACGCGCCGCCCCTCCAATGATGCTCATGCCCCCGCCCAGGCTGGTAAAAACGGTATCTAGCTCGGGGATCTGATTGGCTATTTCAACCACCTGTTCCGCTACTGCCTCGGTTTCTTCAAGACGAGACCCCGCCGGAAGACGCAGGTTCACTGTCAGTCTTCCCTGGTCGATGGGAGGCAGAAATTCCGTTCCAATAATGGGAAGAAGAGCCAGCCCAAGACAAAAAGCAGCCACGCCGATGGCCAGGATTATCTTGCGGTGTCTAAGCGCCCACCGAAGCCGCCGGCTGTAGTTTCTCGTTACTTTGTCTATCAACCCTCCCTGCACCTCTTTTCTGGGAGGCCTGACCATCAAACGGGAGGATAAGACCGGAATAAGCGTCAAAGAAACAAGAAGCGACATCACTAAAGCAAAAATAACGGTCAAGGCCATCTCTTGAAAGATGATGGAAGCCATGCCTTCTACATACACCACCGGCAAAAATACCACCACCGTGGTAATCGTGGATACGGTAATGGCCCGTCCCACTTCACTGCTCCCCAAAGCAGCGGCTTTTATAGCATCATAGCCGCGCTGCCGGTGCCGGTAGATACTTTCTAGTACCACGATCGCATTGTCTACCAGCATTCCTACTCCCAAAGCAAGCCCACCCAAAGTGAGCATGTTCAAGGTGAGTCCGGCAAAATGTACTAAGATAAAAGTGGCTACCACCGAAATCGGAATAGAAAGCCCGATGATAAATGTGCTTCTTAAGCTCTTCAAAAACAAAAACAGCATGATGACGGCCAAGATAGCTCCGTTGACAGCCGAACGGCCCAAAACAGCAATCGACCGTTCCACATAGACGGATTGATCCATAATGGAACTAAAAGATATATCCGGGTTTTCCTCTTCTAAAAGCGCCAACTCTTCATTGACCCGCCGGGCCATTTCCACGGTATTGGCCGCCGCCTGCTTCTGCACTGAAATAGCCACACTAGGCTCCCCGTTGATAAAGGCGTACTGTGTTTGGGGCTTGTATCCGTCTTCGATCTCGGCTATTTCCTGCAAGGAAACCACCACTCCCTGAGGACTCATCACGGGAATGTCCTTGATCTCCTCAATCTCTTGAAACTCTCCCATGGTTCTTAACAAAAGTTCGGCTCGCCCGTCTTCAATCGTCCCGCCGGGCAAGTTGAGATTTTGGGCACGCAGAGACTGCCGTACCTCCTGGGGAGAGATCCCGTAGCCAAACAGACCGTGCGGATGGAGATGAACCAAGATGGCCCGGTCGAGGCCTCCGCTGATGTTCACCGAAGCCACCCCGTCGATTCGTTCCAATCTGCCTTTGACGACCCTCTCCCCGTAGCTGCGAATGTCCGCCAAATCCGCGGTGCCCGACATGCCTACCTGCAGGATGGGCATAATCGAAGGATCAAATTTAAAAACCAGCGGCTCTTCTGCTTCCGGGGGCAAAAAACGCCGCATCATGTCCACTTTTTCCCGCATCTCCAACGCGGCAAAATCCATGTCCGTTCCCCAATCAAATTCCACGATAACAGTAGACGTTCCCCGGGTACTGGACGATCTGATCTCGACCACATTGTTTACCGTGCCCATGGTTTCTTCCAAAGGACGGGTAATCATGTTTTCTATTTCCTCGGGCCCGGCTCCCTCGTACGTGGTGATCACCGCCGCCACCGGAAAACTCATGTCCGGCAGAAGATCCATGGTCAAGCGTCCCAAAGACACAATACCCAAAAGGATCGCGAGCAGCACGCCCATGAAAATCGTCACAGGGTGACGCACAGAAAAATCAGAAATTCTCATCTTTCTTCACCCCATCTGCGGATAAGCACCGGATCTTTGTCCATCAGATACTGCTGTCCGGATACGACCACCGGGTCATCTACTTTAAGTCCGCTTTTGATCTTTACATATTCATTGCTGTGAAAACCCGTCTCTACTTGACGGACATAAGCCCGATCGCCTACCACTACAAAAACCACTGTTCCTTCCGGTCTTTTTAATACCGCTTCTCTGAAGACCATCAGTACCTGCTCATACTCTTTGAGCGGGACTTCGATGCGGGCAAACATGCCGATTCGGAGTCCTGCTTCAAAAAAGTCCGCTGCCTTTTCTCTGTTGTGCAGATGAACACGAACTTCATACGCTCGGGTACGAGGATCCATCGCCGGGCTGATCGACGCCACCCGACCGTAAAGAGGCAACTCAGAAAACGCCCTGACGGCTACCTTTACCTCTTGATCAATTTCGATGCGGTTAATTTGATTCTCAAAAACATGCATGCTTACCAACAGCTCCCGGGTATCCACCAGCACCACCACCGGATTGCCGGGAGCGGCAAGACCCCCTGTCGTAACCGATACCGCGGCCACCGTTCCCGCGGCGGGAGCCTTGATAGAAAAATATTCCTGCTGCGTCTTTAATTCGCTTAGTATCTGCTGGGCCTGCATGAGCCGGGCGGCTTCCAGCTGCATCTCGCTTATCAACCGCCCCAGATCGGAAGCCTGCTGTCCTATTAAGTCCAGTCCGTTTTCAGAATCAAAAATCTCCTCCCATTCCCCTTCGATGTCTGCTAGCCGATCTTCGCTTTCTTGTACCGTCTTTTCAGCCTCGTCAATGGCTTCTTGGATTTTCGCATCGTCAAGCTGAACCAAAAGGTCCTCTTTTTCTACCTGGTCTCCCACCTGCACATGCACTTTTTCAATGATTCCCGAAGTCATCGGCACCACCGGGATCTCCCCCTGGGTTGTCACCTGTCCGTGAAACCGGGCATAATCAATGAGAGTACCTTCGGTGGCTTTGTGCACCACTACCGGCACCGGATCTTTTTCTGCTTCCTCCACCGGTTCTCTGTCCCATAAAGCACAGCCGGAAGTGGCTGTTGTTATCAACAGCATGATCACCAGTATGATCCTTTTTTTTCTCCCTATCACATTGATCATCCCCTCATCTTCTCGCCATCGCTCCGGCTGCCCGTTTCTTTTGCTTTTTCCCTTTCCAAATAAGTCCGTTTGTAATCCGGTCGCCGCTGAGAAAAATGATCTATCTTTTCAGCAGCGCGCAGGCATAGTCTGCATTTTCATCGGCTTTTTGAGCCAACCCAGGTACTTTTTGCTCTAACTTGCGGGCAAGTTCTTCTCTTTTTTCCCAACTAGCCAGCAATAGCGAGTCCAACTTGTCACGATCAATATCATCAAGAGCGGTAACCTGATCACCCATGTCTACCCTCTGCGCATACTCACTGACTTTTGGATCATAGGCAATACCCACCCAGGGCACTCTGTAAAGAGAGGCCCCGATCAGACCGTGCAGGCGCATGCTGATAACCATATCCGCCTTTTTTAACTGCATCAGCACCTGCCGGGGAGGATTTGGTGAAGCCACCACCACTTCTCCTTTCATGTGGTTCATCCTGCTTTGGATTTGCCGGCCCGCCTTTTGATCTTCTTCTCCCTGCAGGGGCAAAAACACCACCTGTCCTTTGGTTTGGTCAAGCCAGCTTGCCAAAGCAGACGCCAAAGCACCCCTTTTTCTTTCCCACCCCGGCCAATAACGAGGGCAGACCACCATAACAGCCTGGTCACGGCCGTCTTTGTTTGCCCTGCCGTCCTCTCTGAGAGACAAAGCCGGATCGGCGGTGATATGAATCGGTGTTTTTCTCACCCCGGCTTCAATCAGCGTTTGATAAGACATTTCATCCCGGACAGTGATTAGATCGGCCCGGTTTCCAAAGTATTGAAGCTGCCTTTTCCCAAGGTTGGTAGTAACGGGCCCGGCACCTAGACCGTAAAACATAATCCTGACTCCCAGCACAGAAGCCATCCATACCCGGCTGAACCAAAAAGGAAGGATTCTTCGCTCCCGATCCTGCAGAAGTCCTCCGCCCCCCAGAATAAAAAGGTCTGTTTTGGCCAGCGCTTTCCATACGACAGACAGGCCTTGAAAACGCCGGCCGGCATAGACCGACCGTACTTTGTACCGGGCCGCTGTTTGCTCGGGATTAGCGGATAAGACCGTAATCTCTGCCTTGGGCAGGCGAGTACGCAAACATTCGATCATCCCCTGCAAAATCAACTCGTCACCGGTATTTTCGTAGCCATAAAATCCAAAAATCATGATGGTCTCTTTCATGTTGCTACCCCCGATGCTTAAGCGCTTCCTCTATATGCTCACACAAAGTCTGATAGCGCCTCTCCCACGAATGTTCTTTCGCCCAGGCCAGCCGCTTTTTTTTAAGCTTAGTTGAATCCTCGTCTATCGCCTGCTCAAGCTTTTTTACAAATGACTCTTTTGAATCCGCCACATAGATCCACGGCGAAAACTTTCTAAGTTCCGGTAAATCAGTCGCCACCACCGGTTTTCCACTGGCCATATATTCATAAAGCTTGATGGGATTGACACTTAAGGTCAGCCTGTTTTTTATAAACGGGATCACGGCCGCCGACATGGGTTTTAAATACCCGGGCAGGGCCTTATAAGGCTTCTCCCCCAAAAGGTGTACATTGGATAGACCTGCTAATCTGCGGGTATCGGCTTTGACGGGTCCAATCAAAACAAAAGACCAATCAGGTCGGGCCTCAGCAGCATAAGCAATTAACTCTAAATCCACCCACTCTTCGATCAGCCCCACCAATCCCACCACCGGTTGATCAAACGCCCGCATTTCCTCAGGTAAAGCCAGGTCCTCACAAAACACTTTTTGAAAATGCCGCACATCTGCCCCGTTGGGGACCAATACCATATCCGGCCGGATATCCTTTTTCCTCTCCCGAAGATCAGCGGCGGTCACAAAAACCAAATCCGCTTTTTTCAACAGCCGCCTTTCCATATTCTCCACCACCGCTTTGGAGAAATGGGGGAAAGCACTGTGCTCATCGGCCAGATCATAACAAAGGAGCGACTCGCCCAAAGAGCCGACAAGATCGGCTGTATTGGGAAGATACGTCCACAAGACGAGCTCTTCCATGCCCAGCCCGGCGGCAACTTTTTTAAGATACTGCCCTATTTTCAACTGGTTTAACGCATTGATATGAAAAAGTCGGTTCCCGAAAGGAAAAACCGGCGGAGAAGCGCAGACATAAAGATTTTCTGATATTTGTCTTGCCCCTTCTTTATGGAGATCTAACCGCTCTTTTAAAGAAGCTTCTTTAAAGGGAGATAAAAAACTGATCGGAGGGTCTACATACAGCACCCGGTTTTGCTTAGCAAATAGGGCTGCTAACTGCTGTGAGCGGTTTCTTAAGCCTTCCCAGGGTACCGCAGCCAAAAGGATCACATCACGATTTTTCACGGCCGCCTCCCACCCAGCACCTGTTGTTGTGTCCATGCCAGGGTTTTTTCCAGTCCTTCTTCTAAGCCAACCTGCGCCTGCCACTGCAATTTTTCCAGGGCTTTTTTGAAATCAAGGCAGCTGTTTTTAATGTCACCCTCCCGGGACGGCTGATACTGTGCTTTTATTTCTGTCTTGGCTGCCCGCGTCATCTGAGCGAGCAGTTTATTGATGGAAGTTTCCCGTCCGCCGCCAATATTAAAGATGCCTTCACTTGCCTGTTTAAGGGCTAACACATTGGCCCTGGCCACATCCTTTACATACACAAAATCACGAGTCTGCTCGCCGTCTCCCCAAATCACCGGCGCTTCTTTTTTGCACAGCTGATCCGCAAAGATAGCAATGACACCGCCTTCTCCTGCGGCGATCTGTCGGGGTCCATAGACATTGGCATACCGAAGAGCCGCAAAAGAAAGCTCCCAGGCCTCTTGGGCAAAAGCAAGATAGCGCTCCCCGGTGAGTTTGGAAATGCCGTAAGGAGAAAGGGGGCAGGTAAGATGGTCTTCGTCAATAGGAAGATGGCGGGGGTTTCCGTATACCGCCGCCGAGGAAGCAAACACCACTCGGCGCACTTGATGCTGCCGGCAGAGGCGAAGCAAAAGCAGTGTCCCCCTTATATTCACATCAGCGTCCTCCTCCGGGTTTAAAAGAGATCGAGAGACACTGATTTGAGCTGCCTGGTGGATCACCCCGGTGATGTTCTCTTTTGCAAAAAGATCCCCAAGAGACCGGTCGCGTATATCAAGTTTGTAAAACCTGGCCTTTGGATGAAGGTTTTGGGATCGACCGGTGCTGAGGTCATCCACCACCACCACCTGCTCTCCTTCATTGATCAAAGAATCGACAATGTGAGAACCAATAAAACCGGCTCCGCCCGTGACCAGAATGCTCATATATAAAACCTCCCCTATCGATAAAGCCCCGTTCATCCATCGTACCGGCGCCATCATTTTTCATGTTTCTCTTCTAACAGCCGCAAATAAAGCGCTTGCGTTTTTTCCACCGCGCGATCAGTGGTAAACTCCTGCCTTACTTTTTTTAAGGCCTTTTCTTGAATGCTGCGGCGAAGATCAGGCTGTTTTAGTAATTTCATAATTTTCTCGGCGAGCTCTTCTTCTTTTCCGGGTGGGACCAATAAGCCCGTCTGCCCGTCTTCGATCACTTCCGGGATCCCGCCTACCCGCGTTGAAACCACCGGAACGCCTGAAGCCATGGCTTCCAGCAAAACGATGGGCCCTCCTTCAGAGTAAGAAGAGATGACAAACACATCCATAGCTTTGAAGAGCTCGGGGATATCTTTTCGATAACCGGCAAAAATCACTTTCTCTTCTATTTTATAGCGACGGGCCAACGCCTTGAGTTCTTTTTCACTCGGGCCTTCGCCCACCACCAAAAATCTTATGCTGTCATTTTGCAAAGCCATTTTTTGGGCGGCTTTTAAGAAAACATCGTACCCTTTGATGGGCACCAAGCGGCCGACCGTCCCCACAACCTTATCTTCAGAACGAATTTGAAATTCCTCTCGAATGTTCTTTCGATCAACCTCGTCTAGTTTTTCAAAAGGGGCCAAGTCAATGCCGTTGCCGATCACCTCTACCTTTTCCCGAGGAAAACCCTTTTTTACCACATAATCTTTTAGCCTGGCGGAAACACAAATCAAATAATCGGCCCAAGGCATGGTAATTCTATCCACCGCGGCATAAAACCAATTGGCCAGATTCGTAGGATAATCTTTGGTCACCAAGCTATGGATCGTGGTAATTACCGGATGATTGTTGGCTAGTTTGGCCGCCGAGCGCCCGCAAAGATTGGCCCTTACTCCGTGGGTATGCACCAAATCAGGCCGGTGCTTTTTTAAAAAACGGGCCAGTCGAAGAATGATCGACATGTCCCAGTGTCCGGCCATGGAAAACACTTTGACATCCAAGCCTTTCTCCCTGGCCTGCCGGGCCAAAGTCCCTTCGTTTAGGCAAATAAGTGTGATCGCAAACAGCTCAGGGTCCATTCTTTCCAGCAAGGTCAGTATATGTGTCTTGGCTCCGCCTCGATCTCCGCCGCCTGCAATGTGGCAGATTTGATAAACAGTGTCGCTTTTTGTATCGCTCATGAGGCTTCGCCCCCTTTTTTCGCAGGTCGACGCCAATACAAGCGGACCGCCGCCCAGGCAATACCCACTAA
>SLNR01000015.1 GCA_007132905.1 Candidatus Sumerlaeota bacterium
ACTCCTTTTTTAATCGTTGAAAAACTTATAAAAAAGCAGTGTCTCATAATACTAGGCCTACTGCAGCCCATTTAATTTCGATTACTGCCGCCTCCCCTTATTCTTCGCAGAAAAAGAAAATCCTTTTTTTGCTATCTAGTTTCTTAAGTGAATAAAGAAGAGGTACAAAGTTTATTCAGAGAGGAGAACAAACAATGAAAATTGCTATGCTTTCTCCCATTGCCTGGCGTACTCCTCCTAGGAGCTATGGTCCGTGGGAAAGAGTGGTATCACTTATCACCGAAGGGCTTGTGGAAGAAGGGATAGAAGTAACATTATTTGCCACAGCTGATTCCATTACCAAGGGCAAGCTGCAGGCTGTTGTTCCAAGGCCTTATGAAGAAGATAAAGATTTAGATCCCAAGGTCTGTGAATGCCTGCATATATCGGAAGTGTTTGAGCATGCCGATGAATTTGATTTGATTCATAACCATTTTGATTTTTTACCCCTCACTTATGCGGCTTTGGTGAAAACCCCTGTTTTAACGACTATTCATGGTTTTTCCGATAAAAAGATTCTGCCGGTCTACCAAAAATATGATGATATGTGTCATTATGTTTCGATCAGTGAGGCGGACAGATCGCCAAAGATTCATTATGAAGCAACTGTTTATCACGGCATTGATATAGAAAACTTTACATTTAACGGAAAACCTAATGACTATCTTCTTTTTTTAGGGCGAATTCATCAGGACAAGGGTGTAAAAGAGGCCATAGATATTGCTCTTCAGGCAGGCAAAAAACTGATTATCGCCGGCATCATACAGGATGAGAAATATTACGAGGATAAGGTAGCCCCCTATGTGGATGGTCAAAGAATCGAGTATGTCGGAATAGCCGGACCTCATGAGCGGGATTTGCTTATGCGCAATGCGGTCGGGTTCTTGCACCCCATCTATTTCAACGAACCTTTTGGATTGTCGGTGGTGGAGGCAAATGCGTGCGGCACTCCTGTAATAGCTTTTCCGAAGGGATCCATGAAAGAGATTATCAAAAACGGGAGAAATGGATTTTTAGTGGATGGGGTTGCAGAAGCAGTGCATGCTGTGCACAGACTTTCTTCTCTTAGTCGAAAAACATGTCGGGCGGAAGTCGAAAAAAGGTTTTCATCGGAAAGAATGGTCAAGGATTATATTCGTGTTTACAAAAAAATATTAGCAGGAAACGAAGATGACAGAATGGGGGGAGCAAGATGAGCAGGCTAGGTGAAATGGTTGACCGCTTTCCAGGGAATCCGATTCTTACAAAAAAAGAGGTTCCCTATCCTGTAGTGACTGTGCATAATGCAGGCGTTGTTAAAACAAAGGGTCGATATTATATGATATTTCGCTCTCATTTGCATAACGGCCGTTCGATCCTAGGTTTGGCTGAAAGTGCAGATGGCTTTCACTTTGAAGTGAGAGACAAGCCATTTATGACACCTGCCAAAGAAGGATGGTTTAAAGATTATGAAGAGTATGGAATTGAAGATCCTAGAATTTGCGAAATTGAGGATGAATTTTATATAACCTACAGTGCTTATTCTCGATTTGGTGTACGGGTAGCTTTGGCAAAGACAAAGGATTTTAAAAATGTAGAACGACTTTCCTTGATTACCCAGGCAGATCAAAGAAATGTGGTTCTTTTCCCGGAAAAATACGAGGGGAGATTTGTTCGTTTAGATCGTCCGCACACTGAGATCAATCCGTGGTCAATATGGATATCGTATTCGCCGGATCTTATTCATTGGGGTGATTCGAAAATGATTGCTAGTCCCGAAAAATATCACTGGGACGAGATGAAGATTGGTCCGGGAGCAACGCCGATAAAGACCGATAAAGGGTGGATCCATATATACCATGGTGTTTTCAAAACCATGGACGGGGCTGTTTATCGGCTAGGAGTCATGCTTCACGATCTTAAAGATCCATCAAAACTGCTCGGTATAGCCGATGAGTTTATCCTCGAACCGGAAGATCCTTGGGAGGTAGCAGGCTATGTACACAATGTTGTATTTACTTGCGGGGCCGTGCTAGAGGGAAAAGAGGAGCTTCGGTTGTATTGGGGAGGGGCGGATAAAGTGATTTGTGCCGGTACAGCAGATGTCAACGAACTTGTGGATCTTTGTTTGAAAAGAAAAAGGAAGCCTCTTTGATTTATTCGAATTTCATTTAAATAAGCTATTAATAAAAACACTATATGAGCACATGATGATCACATGCAGATATTGGCTTACTGAAGTACGGAACTTTCGATTAATGAATCATTTGGAAAAGAGATAGAATAGGGTAGAAATCATCGGAAATTGGTCTAAGGGTGGTGGATATTGAGCTGTCCTTTTGGAATGGTGCAGAATATTTTTAGGTACCTAAATAAGTTAGCTAACAGGGTTGTTTTTGAGAAATTTTTAGGGTATCATTTACTTAGGAGGCTAAATAAATGGAGCGAGATTTTAAGACACACATCGGCTATCATGTACAAGAGATTGCCCGTCGGTTAACCTGGGTTCATGATGAACGGTTGAAGGATTATGGCATTACTTTTTCGCAGTTTCGTGTGCTTAACTGTTTATGGGAGGAAGACGGGTTAAATCAAACAGAGATTCTCTCTTATCTTCGGATGAAACCCTCGAGTCTAAGCGCCCTTATCGTCCTTTTAGTCCGGAAAAAGCTCATTTTGCGAGTCGAAGATGAACAAGATCATCGAAGCCGGCGCATTTATTTGACTGGAGAAGGCAAGAAGCTTAAATGGATTTCGTGGGATATTATTTTGGACTTGGAGAACAGCTTGTCTGAGGGATTCGATGATAAGAAGAAAGACTCGTTTCTGTCTGATTTGAAACAAGTATGCCAAAACATTGAAGAGAAAGAGAAGAGGCTTAAAAGTAATGTGAACTAGGAAAAGGGAGGGGAAAAAATGGAAGCAGAATTCAAGACGGCAGAGGAGTTTTCCAAAAAACTTGATGAAAAGGATGAGCTAAAGGATTTTAGGGATCGCTTCTATTTGCTTAAAGACAGGATTTATATGGACGGCAATTCTTTAGGGTTGATGTCTAAGGATTCAGAAGATACATTAAAGCGGGTGATGAATGAATGGCAGGAGATGGGGATTGATGTTTGGACAAAGGCTTCATCTCCTTTGTTTTATTATGCGGAGAAGATTTCCCAAAAATTGGCGCCGTTAGTTGGTGCTGATGAGGACGAAGTAATTGTCCATTCGTCCACAACAGTCAATATTCATTCAGTCATAGCTACCTTTTTTGCGCCTGACACCCCAAGGAACAAAATTGTACTAGATGAATTGAATTTTCCGACCGACCGATATGCAGTGGAAAGTCAAATCCGGTTGAAGAATCTTGATCCCGAAAAGCACATCGTTGAAATAAAGAGTAGGGATGGTCGAACCATTGATGAAGAGGATGTTGTAAATGCCATGCAGGATGATGTAGGCATTGTGTTCTTGCCTTCGGTTCTTTATAGAAGCGGGCAGCTTTTGGATATGGCGTACTTGACCGAAAGGGCTCATGAAAAAGGGATACTTATCGGCTTTGACCTCAGCCATTCTGTCGGGGCCGTGCCTCATAAATTGAGCGAATGGGGCGTTGATTTTGCTGTTTGGTGCAACTACAAATACCTAAATGCCGGACCCGGGAGCGTGGCTGCACTATACATTAACAGAAGGCACTTTGGAAAAGAACCCGGGCTAGCAGGTTGGCACGGATACATTAAGGCAAAGCAGTTTGATTTGTTAAATGAGTTTGAACACGAAAGACACGCCGGCGGCTGGCAGACAGGCACCACCCATATCTTTAGTCTGGCGCCTTTGGAGGGGTCGTTAAAAGTTTTCCATGAGGCCGGTCTTGGTCGCTTGAGAGAAAAATCTCTGCATATGACTTCGTACATGATGTATTTAATCGAAGAGATATTAAAAGGGTACGGGTTTTCCATTGGGAATCCACGAGAGAACAAGCGGCGTGGAGGTCATGTTGCTTTAGAGCACCAGGAAGCGCTGAGGATTAATGAGGCTTTGAAAGAACGGGGAGTGATTCCCGACTTTAGACCGCCGAATGTCATTCGCCTTGCTCCGGCAGCGCTTTATACCCAATACAACGAAGTGTGGAGGGTCATTGCCATCATCAAGGATATCATGGAAGAGAAAGCTTACGATAAATATTCCAAGGAACGTGGAGTGATATCTTAAAAGTGTTTAAAGGAG
>SLNR01000054.1 GCA_007132905.1 Candidatus Sumerlaeota bacterium
CGTCCTGAGCCAGGATCAAACTCTCCCATATTTCTATCGGATGCCTGATCGGCTCCTTACTTTTCTTCTTCTTCCCTCTTCGTACTGTTTAGTTGTCAAGGACCGAGTCGAAAAAATAAATCCCGCTTGCACGAGATTCAAACACTGGTGATGTAAAACGATATTTCTATGCTGCTAAAGTTCTTCACTCACATTTCAAACTCACTTCTGTTTAACAGCACAAGTGTTAATATATCATGCCGTCCAATGCTAAGCAAGAATCATTTTTGCCTATATATGACCTTTGTGGCTAATTAAGTGGGCTTATAAATACTATTAACCTTCTTACTCTTATTATTTAGACATGACGCCCTAATCTATTATCCATCATTCGGTTTTTCCAACATTATCGTCGCCACACTCACTAACCGATCCGAGTCAGAAAGCCTTATAACGACAACCCCCTGGGTGTTCCGGCCAGTTGTCGGCACATCTTCACTATTCATTCTTATAACATGTCCCTCCGAAGACATGAGCATCAGCTCGCTGCCTTTTCTAATTACTCGCGCCAATTTAACCAAACCGTTGCGGTCAGTCAGCTTCATTGACTTGACCCCTTTACCCCCGCGGCTTTGATTCCTGTACTCGGTCAGCAATGTTTTTTTGCCAAACCCTTTATCGGTGAGTATGAGAAGCTCTCCGTCTTCTTTTACATTATCCATGCCAACCACTGAGTCTTTCGCGTTTAAGCGAATGCCTATCACGCCTATTGTATTTCTTCCCGTAGAACGGACTTCTTCTTCAGAAAAGCGTATAGCCAGTCCTTTCTGCGTCGCCATGATAATATCATCCTGTCCGCTAGTAAGTCTGACGCCGATAAGTTCATCCTCCTGGCGCAGATCAATGGCAGCAAGCCCGTTTTTCCTCGCCGAGTCATATTCTGAAATCAGCGTTTTCTTTATATATCCGTTTCTTGTTACAAAAATCAAGTATTGGTCTTCTTGGAAGCTTTGCACGGGAATGACTGTATTAATTCTCTCTTCCGATTCTAGCGGCAACAAGTTTACAATTGCCGAACCTTTTGACCGTCGGCTCGCCTCCGGTATTTCGTGAACTTTAAGACGATACACTTTCCCCTTATTACTAAAAAACAGCATATAGTGGTGAGTCGTCGTTATAAAGAGATTTTCCACAAAGTCATCGTCTTTTGTGTCCATGCCTGCCACTCCGCGTCCGCCTCTTCTTTGATTTTTGTATGTGTCCATAGGCAGCCGCTTGATGTAGCCAAAGTGGGTCATGGTGATGACTACATCTTCTTCGGCGATTAAATCTTCCACATTTAAGTCCTCAGATGAGCTTGTTATTTGAGTTCGCCTAGGATTGCTATACTTGCTTTTTATCTCAATCATCTCTTTTTTTATAATATCTAAGAGCATCTTCTCATTAGCTAAAACTGCCTTCAAGTACTCAATGGTCTTTTTTAGTTCATCATATTCAGCATCGATCTTTTGTCTTTCCATATTCGTTAAGCGCTGAAGACGCATGTCAAGTATGGCTTGTGCTTGTTTTTCGGTAAGCGAAAAAGAATCCATCAAGCCATTTCTGGCTGTGTCGACATTCTCGGCCGCTCTTATTAAAGCAATAACCTTATCCAGATAATCCAAAGCAATTTTTAGACCTTCTAGAATATGGGCTCTGGCTTCTGCTTTCCCTAATTCAAATCTCGTTCGTCGGGTTACGACGTCCTTTTGGTGATCTAAGTAATGAATGAGCATTTTTTTTAGATCAAGTACCAGCGGCCTGCCGTCAACCAACGCCAGCAGGATAATTCCGAATGTCTCCTGCATTTGTGTGTATTTGAACAGTTTATTGGTAATTACATGGGGATTGGCCTCTTTTTTTAGTTCGATGACAATGCGCATGCCTTTTCTGTCGCTTTCATCGCGTAAATCAGTGATCCCCTCGATTTTCTTTTCCTGAACCAACCGGGCAATTTTTTCAATCAATTTTGCTTTATTAACCTGATAAGGCAGCTCCGTCACTAAAATTCTGTTTTTCCCGCTGTTCATTCTTTCAATTTGATGAACTGCCCTCATTTTCACAATGCCACGGCCAGTTTGGTAGGCTTGAATAATGCCGTCGATACCCAAAACAAGCGCTCCCGTTGGAAAGTCAGGACCCTTAATGGTTTTCATAAGATCCTGGGGACTAATCTCCGGATTGTCAATGACCTCAATGACCCCATCGATGACCTCTCCGAGATTGTGAGGAGGAATATTCGTAGCCATACCGACAGCAATTCCTGACGAGCCATTCACTAATAGATGGGGAAACCGAGCAGGAAGAACCTCCGGCTCTTCGACTGTCTCGTCGAAATTGGGAGTAAAATCAACAGTGTCCTTATTAATATCGGCCAAAAGGTCCATAGAAAGTTTGGATAAACGAACTTCGGTATACCGCATCGCTGCCGCGGGGTCTCCATCAATCGAACCAAAGTTACCGTGTCCGTCGACCAAAACATGCCTTGTTGAGAAGTTTTGAGCCATTCTTACCATGGCATCGTAGACGGCAGAATCACCATGAGGGTGGTAGCGTCCCAATACTTCTCCCACAATTCTGGCCGATTTTTTGTAAGGTTTATCAGGCGTATTTCCTAATTCATTCATAGCGTACAAAATCCTTCTGTGCACTGGTTTTAAACCGTCTCTGACATCCGGCAGTGCACGACTTACGATAACACTCATAGCGTAATCTAAATAAGATCGTTTGATCTCGTTCTCAATGCTGACAGGCACTATTTTACCATGCGTGTATTCCATAAAAACCGAACCCTTCCTTTCAGTCAACTATGATATTTACTTTGTACCCTCACTGGATAGATGCTTTTTCTCGTTATTTTAAAACTAGACTTCCATGATCATAGTCAGCACCGTCGGACTTCTGCCCGTCTGCGAATAAACAATATTATCAAGGTCTTTGCGAACTCTATCTTTAATGCCCGACCAACTTCTTATATTCTGGTCAAAGCATTCTTTTAAAGTGATGTCAACAGCCTCTCTCATCGTGTTGATTAGCTCTTCTGAGTCGCGAACATAAACAAAACCTCTAGAGAGTATTTCTGGGCCGGCAACAATTTTCCCTGTCTCTTTTTCCATGGTCAGCACAACAACCACAACCCCGTTTTCGGCTAAGTTACGCCGGTCTCTAAGAACGATATTCCCTACATCTCCAATGCCTAGGCCATCCACTAAAATGCTTCCGGCTCCTACTTTATTAACTTTTTTCAAGTTTCCGTCAAAGAACGAGATTTTATCTCCCAGTGATGAGATAATGACGTTTTCCTCAGGGATGCCCATGTCGGTTGCAGCTTCCTTAAACTGAACGAGGTGCCTGTGCTCTCCATGAAAAGGGATGGCGTAAGTAGGCTTTACCATGCTTAACAGCAGCTTGATATCTTCCCGGGCCGCGTGTCCTGAGACATGAACAGGAGCTACATCCCGGTAAACCACATTGGCTCCAGCCTTAAACAAGTTATTGATGGTACGGTAGACCTGCTTTACGTTCCCTGGAATCGGCGTTGCGGAAATGATCACGGTATCACCCGGTATTAATGAGATTTGACGATGGGACCCTTCGGCGATTCTCGTCAAAGCTGCCAGTGGTTCGCCTTGGCTGCCTGTTGTAATAATGACCATCTCTTGATCCGGGTAATTGTTGATTTCGGAAAGGTCGACAAGAATACTCTCCGGACAGTCTAGATAACCTAGATCAAGGGCCGCTTCGACAACCTTGACCATACTGCGCCCTATTACGCAAACCCTGCGATTATAAAGCATGGCGGCATTGATCACTTGTTGTATACGATGGACATTGGATGCAAAAGTAGCCACAATTATTCTCCCTTTGGCTCGTCCAAACTCTTTTAGAAAAGTGTGCCCCACCAGTTTTTCAGAGGGAGTATATCCTGAACTGGTAGCACCTGTGCTATCGCAGATTAAAGCCAATACTCCTTTTTCACCCAGGGATGTTAACTTGTGAAACTCGGTCGCTCTCCCATCAATAGGCGTTAAATCCAATTTGAAATCGCCGGAATGAACGATAACCCCTTGTGGCGTGTGGACAATCAAACCGACGCCATCCGGGATGCTGTGAGTCACCCGGAAAAATTCGATACTGAAAGCTCCGGCTTTTATCTTTGACTCAGAGTTGATCTCATGAATCTCAGGACTTACATCTGTATTTCTGTCTTCTAACCTTTTGTTAATAAGCCCTATGGTTAACTTTGTTCCATATACAGGCACTTGGAAATCCTTCAGGACATATGGAAGGGCCCCTATATGGTCTTCATGCCCGTGGGTGATAAAAATCCCTTTGACTTTCTCTTTGTTTTCAAGTAAATATCTTGTATCAGGGATCACTAAATCGACCCCGGGAAGATCTTCTCCCGGAAAAGCAACGCCCGAATCAATAATGATGATGTCACTGCCAAATTCAAGGGCAGACATATTTTTTCCTATTTCACCGAATCCACCCAGGGTAATCAGCGAAAGATCATTTTTTTTCTTTGCCATAATAATGTCACCTCATCTATTCTTTCTTTTCCTTTCTGTTTTTTCGTGCCTCTATTTAAGTAAAACTTAATCTTCTGCTCTCTTTTTATCTTTAGAAACTTGCCCTTGGTGCGTCCTGTGATTTTTTTACAGATAAACAAACTCACTTATGTTTTATAAAGAAAAGAGGAAAGAAGAACCCTTCCTCCCGCAGCAAATCAGTTGAGTTATCTTGCTTGCTTATCCAACAGTATCAAGATTTCTCACTTCCTTGGCATGTTTTTGAATAAAGTTTCTACGGGGTTCTACTTTATCTCCCATTAAAACTGTAAATATTTCGTCGGCTAACATGGCATCATCCAAGGACACCTGAAGAAAAGTACGTTTCTCCGGGTCCATGGTTGTTTCCCACAATTGCTCAGCGTTCATTTCACCAAGTCCTTTGTAGCGTTGAATCACAATTCCTGTTTTTCCAGTCCGTTCAATAATATCATCTAACTCTTTTTCTGTGTAGGCGTAGTGCTCCTCTTTTCCTTTGCGAACAAGGTAAAGGGGTGGCTGTGCAATGTATACATAGCCCGCCTCGATCAGCTGAGGCATATAGCGATAAAAGAAAGTCAACAGCAGGGTTCGAATATGAGCTCCGTCCACGTCCGCATCAGTCATAATAATAATTTTTCTGTATCGGGCTTTGGTGATATCGAAGTCCTCTGAAATACCTGCTCCCAGCGCAGTAATGATAGTTCTTATCTCTTCGTTGTTTAAAATTTTATCAAGTCTCGCTTTTTCAACATTGATAATTTTTCCGCGCAGCGGGAGAATAGCTTGAAATCTTCTGTCTCTTCCTTGCTTGGCAGATCCCCCTGCCGAATCACCCTCAACAATGTAGATTTCTGCCATTGAAGGGTCTTTTACGGAGCAATCCGTAAGCTTTCCCGGTAAAGCCGTAATTTCAAGAGCGCTTTTTCTACGGGTTAATTCCCTGGCTTTTTTGGCCGCTTCCCGCGCTCTAGCGGCCGTGACTGACTTTTCCACAATCTTTTTAGCTATACTGGGGTGCTCTTCTAAATAAGATCCCAGCTCTTCCACCATAATTGAATCAACAATTCCCCTGACATCTGCGTTGCCTAATTTTGTTTTGGTCTGGCCCTCAAATTGCGGGTCCAGTAGTTTAACGCTGATCACCGCCGTTAAACCTTCTCTGATATCTTCTCCGCTCAAGTTTGATTCTGCGCTTTTTAAAAGAGCGTTCTTTCGGGCATAGTCATTGACAATCCTTGTCAGTGCGCTCTTAAAACCAGATTCATGAGTTCCGCCTTCATAGGTGTGGATATTATTGGCAAATGAATAAAGGTTTTCGTTGTAGCCATTATGATATTGTATGGCAACTTCAAGAACACAGTCGTCTTTTGTTTTTTCAAAATAGATAGGCGTTTCATAAGTGTTGTCCTTATTTTTGTTCAAGTGTTTCACAAATGAAATGATTCCGCCTTCGTATTTGAAAACAGAGCGTTCTGATGAGCGCTCATCAAAGATGGAGATGCGAATTCCCTTGTTCAAAAAAGCAAGCTCCCTCAACCTTTGCGATAAAGTCTCAAAGGAAAAGTCTATTGAGTCAAAAATAGTTTCATCGGGAAGGAAGTGGACTGTAGTGCCTGTCGTTTCAGCCTCTCCCATCAGCGTCAATGGAGAAGCGGGCCTTCCTTTTTTGTACTCCTGCTTGTACAGCCCTCCATCTCTTCTTACTTCAACTGTCAGCCATTCAGAAAGTGCATTTACGACAGAAATCCCTACACCGTGAAGACCACCGGATACTTTATATCCCTCGCCTCCGAATTTCCCTCCGGCATGGAGGATTGTCATGACCACTTCTACGGTCGATTTCCCTATCTTTGGATGCTCTTTAACGGGAATTCCTCGGCCGTTATCCGATATTCTAACACTGTTTTCTTTTTCGATCACAATGTCAATACTGTCGCAAAAGCCCGCTAGTGATTCATCAATGCTGTTATCAATAACTTCGTAAACAAGGTGGTGGAGACCTTTTGCAGCGGTGCTTCCTATATACATACTTGGTCTCTTTCGAACCGCTTCAAGACCCTCCAATACTTGTATCTGGCTTTCATCATACCCACCGTTTAAATCCATGGCGTTGTCTTCTTTCCTTTTATCCATAATCTTCCCCCATCATTTTTAAAGATAACGTAACCCTTATTGATCGACTTTTTGTTTTGATGACAGCAGCATTATATCACAAAAAGAACGTTTGTTCTAATGATTTTTCTTTACTGCTGGCCCATACCCGCTTTTATCAAATTTTTTCCCAGGGAGCCTCTTTTGTGTAAAGTGCCGGAAGAAATCGGGGAATAAAATATCTGACTTTCTGTAATCACATATGCTTTTGGATTCCGGTCTGTTAAGTCAACTACCTTCTTCTTGTCCTTCTCTGCTTTAATGAGCTCCTTGGTGGCCGGCGATGAGTTTTCTAAACTTGCATCGATAATAAAAATCACTTCATCCATGGAAACAACATGATCTCCGCCGATATGTAAAAACATCGTATCACCCCCAAACAAAATAACAGAATAACTACCTGTATTCTTACTTGAATATTTCTTTAAATAATTTTTCTCCTAAAACGTCCTGCATAATGTCATGATTTACATATCCGGGATGAAGTCCAGAAACAACCAAAACGTATTGAAAAGCCTCGTTCTTATGATCATTTTCAGGACATGCGAGCATTTCATTTTCCAAATCGGATTTTACTCGCACGGCTACTTCTTGTCTTATTCTTTGATACTCTTTTAAGCTGAGCGCCGGAAAATCTTTCTTTATTTTATCAAAAGAGGTCCAGGGTTCATTTTCAATGATCTGCTTAAGTTTTCTCTCTTTGCCTTTCTCCGTTTCGGTCGAAGCGCACACTTGGCAGGGTCGTTTTTTTAATGAAGCCCCGCACTCCTCACAAGAAATCCACCCATTTTCTTTTCTCCAGCTTCTTAGCTTAGCATCAGACACCATGACACGTTCAAAAATATTTCTTAATTCGTCATTATCGATGGTGCTGGCCAATGAGTGAATTTTCTGGATGGTATCTTTGTTTGGATCGATTTTCCTCCATTCAGGGGTCTGGTCTTCTTTTTCCTCCCTATTTATTGATATTTCTTCTTCGTAACGCAAATTCCCTACCTTAAAATGAATATCTTTTACAATCTTCTCTTCTAGATGAGTATTTATTTTTCGAATATAGTCTTTACGGAAAAAAGCCAGTTGGTGCGCCCACACAGAACTTGAAACCATCACCTGCAGCTTGCCGTGCCGAAACTTGGCAGCTTTTGTTTGTTTGGCAATTTGACCGCCGCAAATTTTTTTCCAGGCTTCCATTATTTTTATCTCTTTGATTCTTTCGTATCCTTTTAGCTTTTTTACTCGCTTGTCCAGCACATGTTTAAGCCGAACCGTCATCCTGATCACCTCTGGGCTTGTCCGTTCTTTACATTAAAAGTATAATGATCTTGCGTTTGACTATTTTCAAGTGAATTCAAGTTTGTTGTGGTTATAAATGACTGAAATGAACCATCTAGGATCTTTAAGAGGAATTTTCTCCTTTGATTATCGAGTTCAGACATCACATCGTCAAGAAGCAAGACTGGTTTTTCTCCCTTTTCTGATTCTATCAGTTCTTTCTCCCCTAGTTTTAGCGAGAGAGCTGCTGTCCTCTGCTGTCCTTGTGAACCGTAATTTCTTATATCCATGCCGTTGGCTACAAGCAAAATATCATCCCTATGCGGACCAACTGTTGTGTAACCTCGTTTCTTGTCTATTCTTTCATTTTTGATGAGCTTTTCCTTAAACACTTCTTGAATATCCTCTTTACCTGTCATCTTATCTGAACTTCCAATACTAGACTGGTATTCTATCCCGAGCGACTCTTCTTGGTCGGTTAGCGATTGATGAAACGGCAGACATAATGCTTGTATCTTCTTTATTAAGGATACCCTTCTTTGGATGACTTCAGTACCTGTGGTAACTAACTGTTCATTCCAAATCTGAAGGGTCTCCTCACTTCCTTTCTTATCCAATAAATTTTTTAATAGATGATTTCTTTGTGTCAGCACATGATGATAATGCTGGAGGTAATAAAAATATTGGGAACTGGCTTGCGAAGCTGCAAAATCCAAATACCTCCTTCTTTCTTGAGGAGCTCCCCTGACTATGTTAATTGTCTCGGGGGAGAAGATCACGGTGTTAAATTTCCCGATTAACTCGGATAGTTTTTGTATTTCTTTGTTATTTACTTTAATTCTCTTTTTTCCATTTCGCTCATACAAAACCTCAAATGTCAAGCAGCGAGTTCTAATTTCTATTTCACCGTAAATAGAAAAAAAAGGCGAGTCCCAATTAACAATATCATTGTCTTTACTACTTCTGTGAGATCGCCCCGTTGCTAAATAGTAAATCGATTCAATTATATTTGTCTTCCCTTCTCCGTTATCACCAACCATTATATTGAGAGAAGGATGAAAAAACATTTCTGTCTTCTCGTGATTCCGATAATTTCTCAGGGTCAACCGCCTTATACGCAATCAGGTCACACCTCTCAAGAATCCAATGGCTTACATACGACCAATTCTTCACCGTTAATTTCTACCCTGTCATTAGGATAAAGTAGTCTTGATCTTCTTTGTTCAGCTGTTCCGTTGACCTTAACCTGACCTGAAGAGATCATTGCCTTTCCCATACCACCTGTATCGGCTATTCCAGACCACTTCAAAAATTGATCAACCGTTATGCTTTTTGTCTTTATTTCAATTTTTTTTACCATAAAACCACTCCTATTTAGCCAATCTGATCGGCAACACAACATAGATGTAATCTTCTTCTCCGACAGGAGTCATGGTAGCCGGCTTTAGTTCTTCAATGAAAGAAAAATGTATCTTCTCTGTAGGGATAGCTTTTAATGCATCTTTTAAATACTTGGAATTAAAAGCTATCTCCATATCCTTTTTTTGGGGAGAAATAGTCATTTCATCGTAGGTGTCTCCGATTTCCGGGGAGTTTGCCGTTATAACTAGCTTTTCCTTATCTGTTATATGAAGTTTGATCACATTAGGCCCTTCTTTTGTTATCACGCCAACTCTTTCTAAGGTATGCAAAAAATTTTCCCTATCAAGTTCTACTGTTATGCTTTTTTCTTGTGGAATGATTTGTTGATATTGTGGATAGCTGCCTTCGATTAAACGAGAAACAACCAGAGTATCCGAAAGCCGAAAATATATTTGGTTGCCCTGTATGGCCATTTTAATCTGTTCTTCTTTTCGGTTGGAAAGAATGCGCAATAACTCGGTCATGGTTTTTCCCGGCACTACAACATCGGGGAAATCCGGTCGAAAGTTAAAAGAATGGCTTTTTACTGCCAGACGATATCCGTCTGTTGCTACCACCCGAAAACGTTCTTCTGTCCATTCAAGCAGCAAGCCTGTAAATACGGGGCGACTTTCATCATTTGACAGAGCGAAGCTTGTTTGTTTTATTGATTTACTCAATACCTCACTAGGTATGGTCGAATACTCTTCTTCTTCGATATAGGTGAGGGTGGGAAATTCGTCGGGACTAATACCGTGGAGATTAAATTCTGCCTTACCAGAGCTGATTTTCACCTGCAGGGAATCCGGGTCTAATTGAAAAACAACTGGTCCATGAGGTAAGTTATGAATCATATCAACAAAATATTTAGCCGGAAGAACAATTTCCCCATTTTCTTGTACGGTGGCTTTGACAGTACACTCTACGGCTAGTTCTAAATCGGTAGCACTTAATGTCAGGGTGTCTTCAAAAGCGACTAACTTTATACCTAGTAGAACGGGGAGAGTATTTCGATTGGAAACAGCTTTTTGCACATGTTGGATCCCATAAGACAAATCCTGTTGATTACACTGAAAGTTCAAGGTTGATGCCCCCTTTTCACTTCTCTTATTATATTAATATATAAATTAGTAATAATAGTAGTAAGGATTGTTGATAAGTGTATAACTGCCTCAACAGCTTACAGTTGTTAGTTTCTATCGATGAACAAGTTGTTAATTTTTTGTTTTCTGTATTTGTGGTTATACACAGTGAAAATGGAAAACCAAGTTATGCAGAAAATATCAACAGGGTCTACCTGATTTATACACAGTTTATTCCCCTTTGATTAATTTGGCGATTTCCTGCACCGCTGCTTCTAGGTTGGGGTCCTCTTTTATATCTTTGGCTATTTTCACACAAGCATGCATTACCGTGGTATGGTCTCTTCCGCCAAAATCTTCACCTATTTTTGGTAGAGAAGAGTCGGTCATTTCCCTTGATAGATACATAGCAATTTGTCGAGGATGAGAAATAGAGCGGCTTCTTTTCTTTGCCTTAAGTTCTTCTGTTTTCACATCGAAGTAATCTGCTGTTTTATTTTGAATTAAACTAACAGTAACTGGTTTTTTCCTGCTGGCTGGCAGCATATCTTTTAGAGCTTCTTCTGCAAGCTCAAGAGACATCTCGTCATTTGTCAAAGAAGAATAGGCAGCGACCCGAATCAGAGCCCCTTCTAATTCTCTTATATTGGACGTCACTTTGGAGGCTATATGAACAATAATCTCGTTTTCAATATCTAAATTTTCCTGCTTGGCTTTTTTTCTCAAGATAGCAATCCGTGTTTCTAAATCAGGTTGTTGAATATCGGTAAGCAGTCCCCATTCAAAACGAGAACGAAGCCTGCTTTCAAGAGTGGGAATTTCTTTCGGGGGGCGATCACTTGATACAACTATTTGTTTGTCTGCCTCGTGGAGGGTGTTGAAAGTGTGGAAAAATTCTTCTTGTGTCCTTTCTTTTCCTGCCAGAAATTGTATATCGTCAACCAAGAGCACATCCACATTCCGGTATTTATTTCTAAACTGCACAGTTCGATCGTCTCGAATGGAGTTGATTAATTCATTGGTGAACGTTTCCGAGGATACATAAACCACTTTCAGACTTTTGTTTTGCTCTAACACATAGTGTCCGATAGCATGCATTAAATGGGTTTTGCCGAGACCAACACCCCCGTAGATGAAAAGAGGGTTGTAAGCTTTGGCAGGGGCTTCGGCGACAGCTAGGCAAGCGGCATGAGCAAAGCGATTGCTGTTACCGATGACAAAAGTGTCAAAAACATATTTTGGATTTAGATTAGGCGGCTTAAATAAAGTATTATGATCAACACGAGCAGGAGGCGACTCATTTTTTTCTACTTTCTCCATATCAATCGATTTTTTATTTTCGCCTTCTTGAGGTACAATAAATTTCAGTTTTACTTCTCGCCCCGCAACTGAATTGACGGCCTCCTGCAGTAAAGAAGAATAACGATTTTCCAGCCAATCTTTTGCAAATTCGTTAGGGACCCCAACAACGATTGTATTATTGTAAAATGCCAGGGGCTTTGTTTCTTTTAACCATGTTTCATAACTGGGGCGACTAAGTTGTGTTTGAATAATCTCTAGCGTATTATGCCAGATGTCCGATATTTGAGATTCCATTATTAGACCTCCTGGTATTCGATAGTAAAAAAACAATGTTATCCACAGATTAAAAAAAAACGAGGATAAACTATGGATAACTTTACTAAAGTACTGTTGTTACGATTATCTATTGAAAAGAAAAAGATTTGTTTTTTTTATAGTATAAGATTCACATTAAAAAAACGGAGAAAAACGAAGGAAAAGAAAAAAAAGAGAAGAAAGAATAATGCAATGTATCCACAGGGTTATCCACATGGTGTGGATAACATTAGGCGGATTGGATCTTGGTGCCTGGCTGATAAATACAAAAAAGAGTCTATTTTATGATAGTCAACATTTTTCCCATAATTGTATCATAGCAAATTCTTTAATATTAATCAACAGAATATAGCTGTCTATTCCAGAGCATACGGATGGTTGCTTGAGGACTTGATATATGTTAGTATATAGTTGCAAAATTGCAAGATTGTTTCGAAGTTGGTTGACATGGATTTTATAAATACGATATAATCCTACTGTTAAGGTAGAGATTTTCCGCAGCATGTTTTGAAAGACATAATATTTTTCGGGGCGGCTTTCAGGGAGGTGTTACATTGTGAAAAGAACATATCAGCCTAAAAAGAAGAAGAGAAAAAAAGAGCATGGATTTCTAAAAAGAATGAAAACCCGTGCGGGGCGCGCGATTTTAAGAAAAAGAAGGAATAAAGGGCGAAAAAGGCTTTCAGCTTGAGGCCACGTGAGTGGCCTTTTTGTACATTTGGCAGAACAGTATGGGGTTTGTTAATATGAAAAAAATGGCAATTTTAAAAAAGAAACGTGATTTTTCAAGAGTCTTCAATAACGGAGATACCTATGTGGAAACGCATTTGGTACTGCATGTTTTGGAACATAGAGTTAACAGAACAAGATATGGATTCACTGTCAGCCGCAAAATTGGCAATGCCGTGCAGCGAAATAGAATAAAACGCAGGCTGAAAGAAATTGTGAGAAGACACTCAGCAAAAATAAAGGATGGCTTTGATGTGGTGATTGTCGCAAGAAAAAGATCTCTAAACACCTCTTCTTTTAAGCTGGAGAAGTCTCTTATCACAGTCATAAAAAAAGCCGACCTTTTGTTTGATGAATGAAAACGTAAGGAGGAATGATTGTAAGTGGGTAAGGTCATGATCGCAATGATCGTACTGTATCAAAAGTATATTTCTCCTTTTAAAATGAATACATGCCGGTACCAGCCGACTTGTTCGTCTTATATGATTCAGGCAGTCGAGAGATATGGTGCAGCCGGCGGGCTTTATCTGGGTCTAAAACGTGTTCTTCGCTGTCATCCTTTCCGTGCCGGAGGATATGATCCGATAGATTAAAGGTATAGAATAGTTAAAAAAATGGTTTATTTGAAGGGGGACCCTTTATGTCGTGGTTGATTGATATTATGAAACAGGGAATGGATTTCTTTTTCCTTTATACAGGTAATTACGGGGTTGCAATTATTCTATTAACGGTAATCATCAAAATAATAACGCTTCCGCTGACTTTTTCGCAAACCAAACAAATGAAAAAGATGCAGAATTTACAGCCCAAAATCAAGGAGATCCAGGAAAAACATAAAAAGGATCCTGAAAAGGTAAACAAAGAGACCCTTGCCATCTGGAAAGAAAACAAAGTAAATCCGGCTATGGGTTGTCTGCCGCTTTTGCTACAGCTCCCGTTTTTTATTGCCTTTTTTAATGTAATTAATAATTATGACTACATAGGCGCCACACAATTTTTGTGGATCACTGATATCACTGTCCCAGATGCTTTCTATATTATGCCGATTTTAGCTGCGGGGACTACTTTTTTACAGATGAAAGCAAGTGCCACTTCAGGAGATCCTTCTCAAAAAAGCATGGCCTTTATGATGCCTATTATGATCGGCGTAATGAGTTTGAGATTTCCTGCAGGACTCACCATTTACTGGACTTCTAACAATGTTTTTACGATCATACAGCAGCTTTTAACACCTAAACCCGCTGTGAAAGGGGATTCTGATAAATGAGAATAATTGAAAAAACAGGCAAATCTGTCGAAGAAGCAATTGAGGTAGCTCTTGAAGAGCTTGGAGTTAACCGAGAGGAAGCAGAAGTAGAAGTTTTGGAAGAACCGAATAAAGGGCTCCTTGGAATTATTGGAACAAAGCAGGCAAAGATAAGAGTAAAAGTAGAAGAGATAATAGATGCGGAAGGAAAAATTACCAATTTTTTACATGAAGTTCTAACCGAGATGGCCATCTGTTCTCATTTGGAGATAGAGGAAAAAGAGACAGGCCAATTCTATGTGAATATTTCAGGAGAGGACTTAGGACTAGTCATTGGGAAAAGAGGGCAAACGCTGGAAGCCATACAGTATTTAACCAATATTGTGGTCAACAAAAATAACCAATCAAGAATAAGAGTTATGCTTGATGCTGAAGGTTATCGTCAACGAAGAGAGGACGCTCTTAAGCAGTTGGCCAACCGGCTGGCTCACAGGGTGGAAAAAAACAAAGAAGCGATTATGCTCGAACCAATGTCAGCGTTGGAAAGAAAAATCATCCATACGACTTTACAAGATAATCTGCAAGTCACTACCAGGAGCGAAGGAGAAGAACCAAACAGGAAAGTTGTCATCGAAACCAACGAAGAGTAGATAAAGCCTAGTAAGCCCAGTAGAACTCTCTACTGGGCTTTCAATCATTCTTTTTGAGGTGAAAATCATGATGCAAGAAGATACCATTGCCGCCATAGCCACACCGATGGGCGAAGGGGGCATTGGCATTATCCGTATTAGCGGAAGCGAAGCACTAAGTATAGCTGGGAAAATTTTTGTTCCTGCCGGGAAGAAAAGGCCATGGCAGACATACAGGATTTACTATGGATATATTGCAGAAGAAGAAAGACAAGACCCTATTGATGAAGTGATTGTCCTGATTATGAAAGCTCCTCACTCTTATACAAGAGAAGACGTCGTAGAAGTCCACTCTCATGGGGGGTATGTGGCACTTAAAAAGATTTTGGAATTTGTATTGAAAGAAGGGGCAAGACTAGCTGAACCCGGCGAATTTACGAAAAGAGCTTTTTTAAATGGCCGGATTGACTTATCCCAAGCAGAAGCAGTCGCCGATATCATTAAAGCCAAAACAGATCGAAGTTTAAAAATGTCACTGCAGCAGTTGAAGGGGCATTTATCAGATAAAATTAAGCAAATTATGGAGATTTTGGCTGTAACCATCGCAACCATTGAAGCCTCAATCGATTTTCCTGAGGATGATGTGGAGGAATTGACAAGAGAAGAGATTGAAA
>SLNR01000105.1 GCA_007132905.1 Candidatus Sumerlaeota bacterium
AAATCATCGAGGAGATGATCGCGTATATCCGCCGTTCTTTTGGGTATCCTCTTCGATCCAAATATGGAACGACGGTTATCACGGATGTGTATATGAGAATGGGGACTTTGCCGATTAACAATGCTCAATCTGCATACGATGAACGGACAGAAAATTTAAAGGCGGAAAAGTTTTTGCCTTACACGACTAGTATAAAAAGTTGTTTTGCCTGTCCGATTCACTGCAGCCGCTATACAAAAGTTCATGATCCCAGCACTAGAGAAGAAGTAAGAGGAGAAGGACCTGAATTCGAAACGATCGCGGCGCTGGGTGTAAGATGCGGAAACTTTGATCTTCCCTCGCTCCTTCGGATGAACCACGCCTCCAATCGTTTGGGAGTCGATACTATTTCCATGGGCGGTGTCATTTCATTTTTGATGGAATGTTATCAAAAATCTTTAATTTCTTCCAAGCATCTGGATGGTTTTGAACTCAATTGGGGAAACAGTAAAGCGATGGAATCACTGATCGAAAAAGTAGCTTTCCGGCAGGGGTGTGGAAGCTGGTTATCCAAAGGAGTAAAAGAACTTTCAAAAGAAATTCCGGGTTCTGAAGATTTTGCCATTCATGTTAAAGGCCTTGAACCTGCAGAACAGGAGCCTAGAGGGATGAAAGCCTGGGGATTGGGATGGGCTGTGTCTTCAAGAGGAGGCGACCATTTACGGGCATTTCCTTTGGCCGAAACGACTTGGTCAAAAGAAGAAGCACTAAGGCAGTTCGGGCATGAAGAAGCGGCTGATCCTCTTTCTTATAAAGGTAAAGGAAAGTTAGTTAAGTGGTCGGAGGAAATTAGCGCTTTGTGTGATTCGCTGATACTCTGCAAGTTCTCGGTTATGGCGATGGCCATCCCAATAGAGATGGTCAGTAAAGCCATGGAAACCGTTTTAGGAGAAACTGTTACAGCTAAAGACTTGCAAAGAACAGGGGAAAGAATTGTAAATCTAGAAAGAATGTTTAATGCAAGGTTTGGGATTGACAAGAAACAGGACCGTCTTCCTGAGCGGTTTAAGCAACCGCTTCATGAGGGGGCAGCCAAAGGTGAAGTGTTTGAGCTATCTGATATGTTAAATGACTATTACCAAGCTAGAGGTTGGGATAAAGATACGGGACTGCCTAGAGAAAGCACACTAGACTCTTTGGGTTTGGCTTTTACTAATAAAGAGGCAAGAAGATAGAAGAGCGAAGGGAGTTGAAGGTAGAGAAAGAAGTTTCCATCATACCTGTAAAAGGAGGTTTGGATGTTGAAAACACTGGTTAAAGATGCACATATTCTAACTATGGACGAGCAGCTCAAAGAATATGAAAAAGGGTGTCTAGAAATTGAAGACGGCGTGATTACCCATATAGGGGATCGCCCGAGTGAAAGTGAAAGCGCCTTCAATCATGTAATGGATGCAGAGGGAATGCTTATGTCCCCGGGACTGCATAATGCTCATACCCATTCTCCTTCAAATGTGATCAAAGCTGTATATGACTTGGCTTTTCATGCGATCGGTATGTGGCACATACATGCCTGGACTGTCAACAGAACTTCCGAGGAAATCAAGACAAGCACATTATTAGGCTGTTTGGAGATGCTAAAAACCGGAACCATCGGATGTGTAGACCACTCACCCGTAACGGGATCAATAAACCGACTTCCGGCAGCAGGGGCCAAGGCCCTTGACATTGATCCGATCGCAGAAGCTTACTTGCAGGCGAAGATGAAAGCCGCCATTTCAGTGAGTGTGACAGATCATGAATACAGCGATATTTTTCCAGTGAATCGAAAAGGATTGTCTGAAAATCTCATCTGCCGAATGGAAGACAGTTTTGAAAAACCTCTACCCGTGGAAGAAACACTAAATCTTTGTAAAGAAGCGATTGAAAAATGGGATGGGCACTTAGACAAACTAAAAATTATGGCCGGGCCGACTTCTCCGCTTCGCTGTTCAAAAGAACTATTAGAAGGGGCTGTTAAACTCCAGAAGGAATTTCAGATCGGGATTCATACCCACCTTTTAGAAAGCAAAGTCCAGACTGAAATCTCCCAGCAGAGATACCAAAAGACCCTGGTGGAGATGATTGATGATTTAGGAATGATCAGCGACAAGCTTTTCTGTGCTCATACCAATTGGGTAACCGATCAGGATATAAGCATTTTAGGATCAAAAGGTGCTTCTGTTATCCATAATATCGGAAGCAACCTGCGCGGATCGGCGGGGATATCTCCCATTTTCAAATTGAGGAAAGCTGGCTGTAATATTGCCTTGGGTGCAGATGGTTCTTCCAGCAACGGGAGTCAAAATATGTTTACGCTTACCAGACTGGCACTGACCGCCCATAGGGTAAACCAGCCTGATATGAAAAAATGGCTGACCACAAGAGATATTATGCAATTTTTGACTTCCGGGGGCGCCAAAGCTTCTCTTCTAGAGCAATCATCTGGTTCCCTGGAACAAGGCAAAAAAGCAGATCTCGTGCTCTATGATAAGAGTTCGATTTGGCTGACGCCTTTTAATGAGCCTTATAGACTGCTTGCGTGGGCAGAGAACGGTTCTTCGGTTCATACTGTTATGATCGACGGTGAGGTGGTTGTCGAAAACGGTCAGGTTTTGACAATAGATGAAGACCGGGTGAAAAAGGATGCGAACGAGATGGTAAAAACGATCCCGAAAAGAAACCGATCAATTTTTGAAGTTATTGAAGAGATTACCCCTATTTTAAGTGAAGAGCACCTTAGAAGATTTGAACAAAAGCATCAGTAAGGGCACCACCCTTAAGACTTATAAAAAGGGAAGTAGATTCGGCCGAAAGCGGTAAAATCATACAGGAATCTCTATACATGATTAGATGACTGCAGGTGTTATCGCTATTTTGACAGTGCCGCAGTGGATATGGAGACGTGCTCGGATTAGTTGGATGGTACTGCTTAAGACGGGACGGAAGTTTTTTTCAAACAAGATGGTTCATTTCTTCGGAGGATCTGGTTTTGTTAGATGGTAGAAATAGATTTTTTTGAAATGATAAAGATTTTTGAGTTTCAATTAAATCCTCAGGTTTTTGATAGCCTCGTGTAAAGAAAGGAGGAAGAGATACATAAGACGGAATGATTGTTTTGTTCGGTCTCTTCAGCTGCTGTAAAGACCCACCGGGGAATAAGAAGTGATGAGTTAGGAGGGTGGTTGCTGACAATGGGAATTGATATTTTGATAAAGAAAGGCACAATTGTTGATGGTACAGGAAAGGCGGTATTCGGAGGGGACATTGCCATACACCAGGGCAGAATTGTTCAAATCGGCCCCGGACTCGAAGGAAAGGCCGACTTGACCATCGAGGCGGATGAAAAAATAGTTGCCCCGGGCTTTATTGATATTCACACCCATGCAGACGAGAAAATTAAGCAAGTATCTACCGCCGATAATTATCTGCTGCAGGGAGTTACGACCGTCATTGGCGGCAATTGCGGCCGACTAAAGGGTGGTGAAGATATTAGACACCATCTCAATGAGATAGAAAAGACTCGCATATCTCCCAACTACGGAGTTTTGGTGGGACATGGCGATATTCGAACGCAGGCCATGGAAAATGCTACCCGAGTTGCTCAAGAAAAAGAAAAAAAAGAGATGGTCTCCTTGATAACGAAAGGGTTGCGAGAGGGCGCTTTTGGTGTTTCGCTTGGTCTTGAATACTGGCCCGGCCGATATGCTTCAACTGAAGAATTAGTGGAAGTTGCAAAGGCAGTCAATGAAGAAGGCGGTTTTCTGGCTGGCCACATTAGAGATGAGCAGGCCGGAGTCATTACCTCTGTAGGCGAAGCAATAGAAGTAGCGCGCAAAGCAGAGGTTCCTGTGCTGATCTCTCATCTGAAAGCTTGTGGTTCATCTGTATGGGGAAGCGGGAAGATTCTTATTAGCATGCTGACTATGGCGCAGGCATTGGGGATAGAGGTCACAGCCGACCAGTATCCTTACCGTGCCTCGAGCACAGGCTTAAGCCAGTGTTTTCCGGACTGGTCTCTTGAAAACGAGGTAGATGGTTTAGAAGAACTTCTAGAGGAACCTTCTCAGCGGAGAAGAATTCGCTCATATGCAAAAAGCCAGATTGAATTACGTGTTGGAGATGATCTTTCTTTAGTTCAGATTGCATCCTTCGAAGGGGAG
>SLNR01000088.1 GCA_007132905.1 Candidatus Sumerlaeota bacterium
GATCACGGCCCGAATATGCCGGGGGGTCCGCATCGTTATTATTTCAATAATATTAGGGTTATTCCGTCACACATATACGGAGTGAGAGTTTTGCGTGGGATTGAGGCCAACATTATCGATGCGGCAGGGAATATTGATGTGCAGGACTCTATTTTAGAAAAACTTGATCTCGTTTTGGCCGGTCTTCACGGGGGGACTGATTATCAGGGGGCTGCAGCAGAAGATCACACAAAAGCAATGATAAACGCTATCAAGAATCCTTATGTGCATATGATTGTCCATCCTGGCAATCCAGCCTTTCCCATTGATTTTGAAGCTGTTGTGAAAGCGGCAAAAAAGCACGAGAAAGCACTGGAGATCAATGATTCATCTTTTCGAACCAGCAGGCCCGGCAGTTTGCCCCGTTGTCAGGAAATTGCCCGGAGGGCGGCTGACGAGGGAATCTGGGTGTCGGTAAACAGTGATGCCCATTATCATTCTCATGTTGGCCAGTGCGAGATTGCCTTAAAAACGGCCCTGGAAGCAGGGATTGCTCCAGAAAAGATTATTAATCTTTCTTCTAAACGTGTAGAAGAGTATATTGCCGTAAATCGGAAAAGAAGAGAGGGAAAAGCTGTCTAAGCGACAGCTTTTTTAAATATATATATGATATAATGAATGAGAATTTGTTACAGGATTTTCAGGAAGGGTGTGCATCGGGATGTCTTTGGCAAAAGATTCATTAATCCTGCATCGGATAAAGCAGGGAAAAATCTCTGTTGAGAGCAAAGTTTCAATAAAAAGCAAAAAGGATCTTTGTTTAGCTTATACTCCGGGTGTAGCTGAACCGTGCAAAGCAATTGCTGCTAATCCGGATGAAGTATATACTTATACGGCCAAGGGCAATATGGTCGCCGTCGTTACCGATGGCTCGGCGGTATTGGGATTAGGAAATATAGGGCCTGAAGCGGCTTTGCCGGTAATGGAAGGAAAGGCAGTCTTATTTAAGGAGTTTGCCGGAGTGGATGCCTTCCCTATTTGTTTGAATACCCAGGATGTGGATGAAATTGTAGCGGCCGTTGAATGTCTTGAACCTGCTTTTGGGGGAATAAATTTAGAGGATATCGCGGCTCCAAGGTGCTTTGAGATTGAGAAAAGGTTAAAAAATACCCTTTCCATTCCTATTTTTCATGATGACCAGCATGGTACGGCTATTGTTGTTCTAGCTGCAGTAATTAATGCTTTAAAAGCTGCAGACAAAGACTTATCGGAAGCCGACATTTTGATCAACGGGGACGGGGCAGCCGGGACGGCGATTGCAAGTTTGCTGCTTTCTATAGGAGTGGGGGATGTTGTTGTTTGCGGGAAGGAAGGGGCGTTGTGTAGAAAAACCAAGGGGCTCAATCCGGCCCAAAAAGCTTTAAGTGAGATGACCAATCAAAAAGGAAAAGAAGGCTCTTTATCAAAAGTAATTTCCGGTTCGGATGTCTTTATTGGCGTGTCAGCTCCGGGGGTGTTAACAAAAAAGATGGTAAAGGCTATGTCTGATAAACCTGTGGTGCTAGCTATGGCTAATCCGGAGCCGGAGATATGGCCAGAAGAAGCAAAAGAAGGGGGAGCGTACGTGGTTGGGACCGGGCGTTCTGATTTCCCTAACCAGGTAAATAACGTGCTGGCTTTTCCCGGGGTATTTCGAGGCGCTTTAGACGTTAGAGCAGCAAGAATAAATGAAGAGATGAAAATCGCGGCAGCTTATGCTATCGCTGAGCTGATCGAAGAGAAAAAATTGACGCCCGAATATATTATCCCGGATGTTTTTGATGATAAAGTTGCTTCGTCTGTTGCTTTTTCTGTCGCAAAAGCGGCCAAAGATAGTAAAGTTGCGCGTTTAGACATCGACCCTAAAGTTGTACGACAAAACATACAAAGCAGGAAAAGGCGGCGATGAGTGAAAAGATGGATTCAAGGAGATGAGAATCAATTATGAGAAAAACAAAGATCGTATGCACTATTGGCCCGGCTACAGATACTTATGACAAGATTACATCTTTGCTAAAGGCGGGCATGGATGTCGCTCGACTGAATTTCTCCCACGGAACTCACAATGAACACAAAAAGAAAATCGACATGCTCCGAAAAGTGGCTGCTGATTTGGGTCGGGAAGTGGCAATTATGCTTGACACCAAAGGGCCAGAAATTCGTATTGGGGTTTTTGAGGAAGGGAAAATACGTCTTTTGGAAGGGGATCGTTTTACTTTAAGTACGAAAGAAGAAGTTGGCAATCAAGAGCGGGTTAGTATCAATTACAAGGAGCTGCCAAAGGATGTTGAAAAATCTTCACGGATATTGCTGGCGGATGGGACAATTGAGCTTCGTGTGGAAGAAATTCAAGGAGAAGATATTGTTTGTCGCGTTATAAATGGGGGAATAATTAGTGACCGCAAAGGGGTTAATGTTCCTGGTGTGAGCATTCGTCTGCCTGCGATCACTCAACAGGATATTGATGACATCCGTTTTGGAATTAAACATGGAGTCGATTTCATAGCGGCTTCGTTCGTAAGCCAGGCGGGAGACGTGTTAGCGATCCGGCGAATCCTCGAGGAAGAAGATGCCGATATCGATATTATATCGAAGGTGGAAAGGTTTGATGCTGTTCAAAATTTAGATGAAATTATTCGCGCTTCAGATGGTGTGATGGTGGCCAGAGGAGATCTGGGTGTCGAACTGCAGCCTGAAGAAGTACCGCTGCTTCAAAAAACAATGATCGAAAAATGCAATAAGGCGGGCAAGCCGGTTATCACGGCAACCCAGATGCTAGAATCGATGACCTATAATCCTCGCCCAACTAGAGCAGAAACAAGTGATGTGGCCAATGCTATCTTTGACGGCACGGATGCAACCATGCTTTCCGGAGAAACAGCGGCCGGTGAATACCCTATTGAGGCTGTGGAAACGATGGTGAAAATTGCGAGAAAAGTGGAGGGAGCGTTAGAATACGAGGATACGATGAAGAGAAAAATTCGAGCGCCGCAGCGGACGGTTACCGACTCTATCAGTTACGCAACCTGCCAAACTGCTCAAGATTTAGGTGCCTCAGCAATCATTACGGCAACTACCTCAGGGCATACTGGAAGAATGATATCCAAATACCGTTCCCAAGCGCCCATTATTGCTGTGACGCCTTATGAAAAAGTCGTTCGAAAACTGCTTTTGGTCTGGGGTGTTGTGCCTATGAAAGTTGATTCCATGGACAATACGGATGAGATGATCGAAATGGCAGTAAGCGGAGCTTTGGAGACACAACTTGTCTGCCCCGGGGATTTGGTTGTGATTACGGCGGGAGTCCCGCTGGGGATTACAGGAACGACAAACCTTTTGAAAATACACACCGTAGGCGCGGTTATTGCCAGAGGTACTGGCATTGGCAGCCAAGGTGTCACAGGAGATATTCATGTTGTGAAAAAACTGCAGGAAGGGCTGAAGCAGTTTAAAAAAGGCGAGATTCTAGTATCAAATGCAACGGATAAAGAATATATACCAATGATTGAAAAAGCTTCTGCTGTAATCACAGAAGAAGGGGGTTTGACTTCTCATGCTGCGATCGTGTGCCTAAATTTGGGGATCCCGGTTATTGTGGGGGTGGAGGGAGCTACTTCCATACTTGAAAACGGCATGACAGTGACTGTTGATAGTGCCCGCGGGCTCATATATCACGGACAGGCAAAAGTGCTCTAGATGGCAGGAGGAATAAAATGTTTAGCAAATTGTTGATTGTTTTTCTTGTTGTCCCGATTGTGGAGATGATGCTGTTAATTGAGTTAGGAAAATACATAGGTACTATCTTAACGGTGTCAATAGTAGTTATGACCGGTCTTGCGGGACTTACTTTGGCAAAGATACAAGGATTCACTGTTTTAAATCGATTAAGGGAGAATATGGAGATAGGCATTTCGCCCGAGGATGAAATTATTGAAGGGGTTATCATTTTGGGCGGAGCGTTGTTGCTGCTAACTCCCGGACTGGTAACAGATCTTTTTGGTTTTAGTTGTCTTTTCCCGTTCTCAAGATACTTTATGGTGATTTGGATACGAAAGCTTCTATTAAAACATATCTATATCCAAAGGCACTGGCATAATTAATAGTATTTTGCAGAGGATTCATCTTGAAATAATAAAAAAAGCAAA
>SLNR01000090.1 GCA_007132905.1 Candidatus Sumerlaeota bacterium
ACGGCAAGTCAAATGAATTGTCAAAAAATTTTACTACTTGTCACTTTTATTTATAAATCAAAGGTAATTTGTCCCTGCCCGTATAATAGTATAACCAATAAAATTTTTAGTAAAGGGGGAGAGATAATTTGAAATATTACAAAGGCCGTCGGTTAGAAAATGGGACTCGCGTTGAAGTGTTCTACGAGCACGAAGAGCCGCCCAGCCTGCTGCGCAATATATACAATGATGATCATTCTTCGTTTGACTGGGGTTACGAAGGGGAGAAACCTGCCATCCTGGCTCATTCTCTTCTTGTCGACGCTGTGGGGCTTCTTTCAGTTGATCTCATCTACGAAGATCTAATGTTTGAAAAAATCGCCCATTTGCCCCACGAAGAATGGACCATGTCGGCTGAAGAACTTCTTGATTTTGCAAAAAACCATTACATAGAACAGACCAGAGTTGAGAAAAAAACTAACAATCCCATCAATGAAAAAGAAATTATCAGCGGAACTGTCCAATTTGTAAAAGAAATGCAAGCCCTAGCTTTTGAAGCTGACCGCGCCCAAACAGAAGAGTCTTCGCTGCTTTGTAAAAAAGAGGATGAAAAAGCCTCATCTCCTTGGTACCATATTCATCCTAAGGCAGACATAAGGCGAGATCAGGTTGTTTCGTGGCTTAAAGAATGCGAACTTGATTCAGAAATAAACGACCAAGAGGTGTAATTATGGGAGAAATTTATCAAACAAAAGATTGTATTTTATATAACGGGAATATCTTTACTATGGACAAAAAACAACCGCAAGCGAAAGTGATTAAAATCAGTGATGGGATTATCACTTATGTTGGGAATGATAAAGGGTCCATAGATCCTTTTACGACTGGTGAAGTAGAGTCCTTTGATCTAAAAGGAAAAACAGTTTTCCCTGGGTTTATCGATACTCACATGCACCCAGTACTATACGGGCTGTCTTTATTGGAAATCGATTGTCGAGCAATCACCACTGGCTCCATAGATGAGATAAAAAAGAGCATTCGTTTTAAAGCTGAAGAAACAGATTCCAAGAAATGGCTTATTGGTTGGGGTTGGGATGATAGCAAACTGAAAGAAAAACGCAATCCCACCCGATGGGATTTAGATGAAGCTGCCCCCCATCATCCTGTTTTACTAAAACGGACTTGCGGTCATGTGGCCGTGGTAAACAGCAAAGCTTTAGAAAAAGCCGGTATTTCAAAGGAAACACTTGACCCTGAAGGTGGGCATATCGTAAAAGATCCAAACACAGGTGAACCGAATGGCATACTGCAGGAAAGAGCAATTGAGCTAATCCGACTGCCCGAAAAAACGCTCGCACAAACCAAAGAAGGGCTTGCTTTGGCTATGGATGATTTTAACAAATGGGGCTTTACAACCATTCATGATATGTCCTGTACCGGCATGAATATGTCTGCTTATCAAGATTTGTTGGCGGAGGAAAAGCTTACTGTGAGAATGCGACCCTGGTTTTGGGCACTTGATCAGATGGAATGGGCGGCTTCTCTTGACCATCTCATTGCCCAAGGAATCAAAAGTGGTTTCGGAAACGATATGCTGCGCATACAAGGAGTTAAATTGATGCTTGATGGAAGCGTGGGGGGCCGAACAGCTGCCCTAACCGACCCCTATGAAGGGGAAAGTGAAAATAAAGGTATCCTCTTCATGTCCGAAAAACAATTTACAGATGAAACCCGCAACGCATTGGAGAACGATTTGCGCGTAGCTGTTCATGCTATTGGCGAGAGAGCCATTGAGATATGTCTAAAAGCGATCGAGGTTTCAAAAGACCATACTTCTGTAGAAAAGATGCGCAACCGAATAGAGCATTGTGCCTTACCTACTGAAGACCAGTTAAAAAGAATCAAAAACCTAAATCTTATCGCAGGCTCTTCCGTGGGTTTTGTTTACTGGCTTGGTGATAGTTATATAAAGAACCTTGGCAAACAAAGGACAAAAAGAGCTTATCCTCAAAAGACGTTTAAAGAGTATGGGATTACTGCTCCTGCTAACTCTGATGTACCTATTTGCGATGGAGATCCAATGGCGAGCATCTATGCAGCTGTAACAAGAAAAACTTTATCCGGTGAAACATTTGACACAGAACAGAATGTAAGTGTCATGGATGCAGTTCGAAGTTATACTACTGACGCCGCCTATGCTTCTTTTGAAGAATCACATCTAGGATCTTTGGCTCCTGGTAAAGTCGCAGATTTAATTGTTCTGACAGAAAACCCGTTTAAAATCCGTCCGGAAAATCTCAAAGATATCAAAGTTGATATGACCATGATGAATGGAAATATCACCCACAAAATGTGATTTGCCTAGAACTTCTAGCCGCTCTTAAGCTAGGAGTTCTTACTTTTTTAGGAGGCTTTAGTATGGAAAAATCATTTCTTTACGGAAAACACATCATCATCGATGAAAAAACCGTTCTTAACGATGCAGCGCTGGTTTATCAAGATGGCATTATCATTGATATCGGGCCGTATCAGCAGCTTATGGAAAAACATCGTCCGAAAACCATAAGCGGAAGTTCTGACTCAATCATCATGCCCGGCCTCGTAAATGCGCATGGGCACGGCCGAGGATTGACTGATTTTCAGCTTGGTACCTTAGACGATATTATCGAAAGATGGAAGTTTCGATCCTACCCCGGCCTAAACCTATCTCTCGACACCATATGGAGAAGCCTATTGTTAATTGAAACAGGAATCACAAGCACTATGCACAACCATAACTTATCAGACCCTAACAACCACCTAGCTGAATTCAATGAGGTGATCGATTCATATCAAAAAACCGGTCTCAAAGTAGCTTTTGCTCCGACATTTCATAACCAAAATCTTTTTGTTTATGAAAAAGGTGATGATTTTAAAAAAACAGCATCCGCGCATGTCCGTTCTCTTGTTCAAAATCATGAACACAAGGTCTCTCTTTTTAATCTGAAATCATATCTATCAGCAGTTGACTGGCTGCGCAAGGAAAGATCGAATGAGTATACTACAATCCTTCACGGACCACTAGCTCCTCAATGGTGTACGAAAGAATCGCTGATGGAAATCAATCGCCATGCCAAAGCAAACAGCATGCGCGTTCATATCCATGTGCTTCAAACAGCCCTTCAAAAAGAATACGGGATTCGCCACCTAAAGAAATCCTTGATCGAGTATCTTTACTCTATAGATTTTCTTGATGAACGGACCACTTGCGGCCACAGTATTTGGCTCAATGAAAATGATCTAAATATCTTAGCTTCCACAAAATCCTCCGTTACGAATCACCCTAGCTGCAATTTAAGGATTCAAAGCGGTATTTCACCTGTGAAGAAAATGCTTGACAAAGAGATCACAGTGGGTATAGGGATGGATGATAAAACATTTGACGATCGCAAAGATTTCTTCACAGAAATGAGGTTGGCCGCAAAACTTCACCGGCTTGGTTCTTTGCATTTTTTAGAAGGGGAGATCACAAGCAAAGATGTCTTTAAAATGGGTACTCATTGGGGAGGAAAGATTATTGGTTTTCCTGATATCGGCAAGCTTCACAAAGGATGCAGCGCCGATATACTTGAAATCAGCTATAATCAGATAGCTTATCCTTATCAAAATCCCGATACAGATCCTATCGATCTCCTGCTTTATAGAGGACAGTCTTGTATTGTACAGACGGTAATTATTGCTGGAGAAACAATCTTACAAAACAGAGAATTTACGAAGATTGATAAAAATGAAATCGCATCAAAATTGGTTGAATCCCTTCCCAACAACTATGCTGAGCTTTATCGTAAAGAGAAAGAAAAATGGCATGCTCTGCAGCAACACATCAGCCAACATTACAAAAAACACGGCTGGCTGACAGACAATAATGTCAAACAAAATCCTTTCTATGAAGTCAACAGCAGACGTTGACATCTCCTTTATGTTGCATTTTTCTTCTGCATTCAGCATTTAGACTCCTAAACCGTTTGCTAAAGGGCCTTAAATATGGTAACCTGTTTGTATGTATCAATACACTTGATTTAAGGAGGCATCGTAAGTGAAACTGAAACCACTGCACATAGGTGATTTAACCGCTCCAGTTCCGATTATACAGGGAGGCATGGGGATTGGTGTGTCCGGCTCCCAACTTGCTTCTGCTGTCGCCAACGAAGGCGGTATAGGCGTAATCTCTGGCGTTCAAATAGGTTATAAAGAGGAAGACTTTCGCACAGATAACATGGCAGCGAATATAAGAGGTCTAAAGAAGGAAATTAAGAAAGCGCGTGAGCTGTCTCCCGAAGGCATTATCGGTATCAATATCCTTACAGCCATAAACTATTACAAAGAGACTGTTACTGCCGCCGTTGAGGAAGGCATTGACATTGTTATTTCCGGCGCCGGTCTGCCTAAAGAACTTCCTGCATTGGTGGAAGGTTCAAAAACGCTTTTTGTTCCCATTGTTTCGTCAGGTCGCGCCGCCTCACTTTTATCAAAAATGTGGGATAAGAAATTCAACCTGACTGCTGATGCTTTCATCGTGGAAGGCCCTGAAGCAGGTGGCCATCTCGGCTTTTCAAAAGAAGATTTATCTTCATCTCTTTCACCTTTAACATCTCTTGTAACAGAAGTGAAAGAAAGTTTAAAACCATATATCGACAAATACCAAAAAGACATCCCCATTATTGCCGCAGGAGGCATCTACACAGGTCAAGACATTGCTATACAATTAAACAACGGCGCTGATGGCGTACAAATGGCAACACGATTTGTCGCTACTGAAGAATGCGACGCTCACAAAAACTTCAAACAGCTTTTTGTTGATGCTGAGGACAAAGATATTAAAATTATCGATAGTCCCATCAACATGCCGGGAAGAGCCATTCGCAATGCATTGATTGACCGACACAAGCAAGGAGTAAAAGAAGACTTATCATTTTGCTACCGCTGCATTAGAGCTTGCAACCCCGCAAAAGCCCCTTACTGCATTTCAAATGCGCTTATCGCATCGGTTACCGGGGATGTTAAAGATGGACTGGTTTTTTGCGGCCGCAATGCCAGTAAGATTGATCGCATATCAACAGTAAAAGAACTTATGGATGAACTTATTACCGACGCTGAGAAATATTATAAAGCATCCGCTACTGCCTAATTCAAATAAAAATACTGTTTAGCTGACTTACGTGCCTGCCATAAGCAGCACGTTTTTTATTGGGCTATCTAAAGAATTGTTTAGTTTGAAACTGCTTTCTAAGTTATAGTGGACAACAAATTGAAAGCCGTGTAAAATGTATATACTCTACCCTTAAATGACCCGCATAGAGGTGATAAATTTTGTTTGACAGCCATTTGATTTTCGACTCCAATATAGGACAAAGAAAAAGATCAGAAACCATTGAAGGAAACCCTGCATGTCCTTTCTGTGCTCCTGATACGTTAGAAAATATCATTGACGCAGAAGACTCAATTATTCTAGTGGAAAACAAATATGCGGTTTTAAGAGGCACTTACCAAACTGTATTAATTGAAACCGACAAATGTGACTCTGAACTTTCTTTATACGATAAAGACCACCTGCATAGCGTTTTTCAGTTCGGTTTTCAACACTGGATGAAGATGGCCAAAGGCGGCCAATTTGCTTCGGTGCTTTTTTTTAAAAACCACGGCCCTTTTTCGGGGGGAACAATACGACACCCTCACATGCAAATTGTCGGGCTTGAAAATTATGATTATTCATCAAGGCTTTGTGACCAATATTTTGAAGGCATTACCATCGATCAAAATTTTGGTGTTACCTTTACCCTCTCCACAAAACCGATGGTTGGTTTTTTTGAGTTTAATGTGATCATGGAAGGATCAAAAAACATCGAAACCTTTGCAAATTATGTTCAAACCGGAGTTCATTTTGTTTTAAATCACTATCACAGCAACTGTACTAGCTATAACATCTTTTTTTACGAATGGAAAGAAAAAATTATCGCGAAGATCATGCCTCGCTTTGTAACCTCGCCTCTTTATGTTGGCTACGGCATTCCACAAACTTCAACCAAGATAGAAGAATTAGCCAGTAAAGTGAAGGATACTTACTTTTAAAGTAATCCTATCACCATAAATGTTATGTATTGTATTCTTAGCTAAAATTTTTTAAAGGTTACCATTAAAAAAGACTGAACTTGCACAAACATGCAAATTCAGTCTTTTTATTTAGATGGACTTTTACATATTTTTCAAGACATTGCAAAATCAGATGATCTGCATTACTTTTTCTTTTGCATTTTTTAATTCGTGAACCCCGTGGCTAAGGATAAGCTTGTCAAAATCATGTGTCAGCAAATAACGGATGCTTTCAATAGCTTGCGGCACATCTCGACTGTATTTCTCCGGCGGAGGCGACAAACTATCTGCGTAGTCCCCTTTCCCAAAAATCGCATCACCGGCAATCAAAGTTTTCTCCTCTTCAATCAAGATCGCGATATTTCCTAACGAATGGCCTGGTGCATGAAGAGCTTTCACGCCAATCACAATTTCTTCTTGGTCCTTTAAAAGCCTATCCACAGAAACCGGCACTCCATATGCCTCTTCTTCGTGAGCCACTACTGTTAGATCAGGCATCGCTTCCAGTATTTTGGGAAGGCCGGCCACATGGTCCCAATGATTTTCGGTAAGAACAATGCAGCACGGTTCATACGGCTTTATTGCTTGTACCAATAACTCGGCCTGCTCTTCGACTCCTGCATCAACTACAATATTCCCATGTTCAGTCTTAATGACAAAAACACGGTAAGTTGACTCAGGATGTGGAACCAAAATTTCATCGACTTTAGGTGTCAGTTCATTCGTTTTTAACAACTTTCAGCCCCCTCCTTTATTCTCTCTCTTCCTTCTCTTCAACGCTTTTGCGCCAAACCCTTTAACATTAGTTGTCCTCAGTCATCGGAGAATGAACTTCCTCCGCTTTTTTTCTGCCTATCGTGCTTGCTACCAGAGAAGTGATGGGAACAGTAAAAACAAGCCCGATGCTGCCCGATAGGGCGCGTACAACTTCTGAAGCAATCATATCTTGATTGATAATCTCAGCAAATGGAATTTCATATGCCAAAAAAAGAAGCATAAGATGAATTGCGCCGCCGGTATAGGCAAGAATCAATGTGTTAGCCATCGTACCCATCAAATCCTTTCCGACATTCATCCCGGCTCTCATCAATTCTGATGTTTTAATATGCGGTTTTGCTTCTTCAACCTCGTACATAGCCGATGATACAGACATGCCGACGTCCATAACTGCTCCTAAAGCACCAATTATTATGGCCGCAAAAAGAATCCCTTGAAAATCAAACTCAATATTCTGCGGAATAAACATCAGCATCTGAGCTTCGCCACTGCCAAGGCCCGTTAGTTCTGCCATGTTTCCCACGAAATACGCCAAAAGCCCAGCAATAAATAGCCCTCCGCTTGTACCTATCACAGCAGAAAATGTTTTGCGAGACAGTCCGCTGATAATTAACAGAGAAACGCCTATGATCCCTACACATACGATAGTAGAAACAACAATTGCATTATATCCCTGGAGGATCATAGGAAGCAAAATTCTTATGACAGCAAAACCTGTAATGGTCAAGGCTACTACAGACTGGAGCCCTTTTTTTCCACCTACCAGGCCCATCGCCAAAACAAAAGCAATCGCCAACCAGAACAAATAATTTTGTCGAGCCCTTTCCGCAATAAATACATCCTGCAATGTACCGTCAGGATCTTCCTCTACATAAACCAATACCCGGTCCCCCGGTTCCACCATAATATTATAAGTATAGTTGTAATCGATAATATGCTCCGTTTGAATAATTTCACCTTTGTGTTCACCGGATGTTATTTCTAATTCAAGTGTTTGGAAAATCATATCATACCCGAAACCTTCTTCTGAAGGATCAACTTCCTCTTCAGAAATAATATCAGTGACTTTGGCATAAGCTGTTGTTTGTGAATCAAATTCTGAAGCTTTTGCTGTCCCAAAACATCCTATCAGTGAACAGACAAAAAAGAAAATTAATAAGTAGCAACAAATCTTTTTCAACTTTTCGTAGTCCTCCCTTTAATAAGCGCTATACTTCTTTTCGGCAATCATCCCCTTAACCCTTCTCTTTAAAATGCCTTCTTATGTAATCCTTAGAAAAAAAAGATGCGCAACTGCGCATCTTTGCATAGCTTCATAATTCAATTAAAAGAAACTTTCAAGCGCTCCCATTTACGCATAATACTTCTTAATTACTGCTGCAATCCATTTAGCGTAAGCATCATAGCAAACTTCTCCGGTTTCACTGGTTGCCGAGGCAGGATCTCCAACATACCCCGGGCTTTCATCTTTTTTTGTGGGAGCGTATATCCCCGCGGCCCCTCCGTAATAGAAAAGTCCATCAAAACTCACTTCATCCTCTTCTTCATGATACCAAGGATTTGTATCTGCTAGATCAACCAAGTCAGGGACGGTAGCTAAAACACAAGCTGTTTCATCTTCTCCCCCATGTCCTTGATGTTTCTGGCTGTTTAATACAGTCGGCCAAAAGTCATTCATTGGTGGAATCCAATTTAAACATAAACATTCAATTTGTTCTTCTTCATACAATTCCTGGGCCGCAGACTGCATCGGAGCCCAGTTTTCGGCATGATTAAGAATAAGAACAAACTTTTTGAATCCATGACGATGAAGACTGCAGATTAATTCTTTAATCACTTTTGTCAATGTGCTTGGCTTCAATGAACAATTCCCAAGAACTGCCTCCCTTTCAAAATGATTGGTCTCAACACCGAAAGGAATAGTAAATCCCGGAACAGCAGAAATTCCTAAATCCAATAGTTTTTCTGCCGTCCTTTTGATTAAATAGTCCCCCTGGTAATTATCCGAGCCTATTGGTAGATGTTTGGCGTGATTCTCTGTTGCCCCGCAAGATAAGAGTATCATATCGGTTTTCTCCAACGCTGCTGACAACTCTGCTGCTGTCATTTCTTGAAGATTCTTGGGCCCTTTCACTTCATATAAGGTTTTTTTCTTTTCCATCGTATCCCCTCCAAATAGAATCATATATAGCTGTTTTCCTTACTGTCTTGGTCGCAAACTGATAGTGAAATCCTATTTTCCCATCAGAAGCATGATCCTTCTTCTTAAGATTATTCTTTTTTAACAAAAACCCTTTTCCTTTCTGCCAAGTAGCTTTTTAACTTAAGGCCTAAGCTTTCTTTTATGAAAGACTCCATAGTCTCATCTATCTAATGATGAAGCAGCAGTAAACATCTTATATATCAATAATGGTGACAACCTTTTTTGTAAGTGGATAATTGCTGCAACTAGTCTGAAAAATCGATCCTTGTTTCATAAACAGCCAGCATTTGATAATGGTTCGTTTCTTAGACTTACATCATTTACTGTTTTGATCTTTCCCTTATGTTAGGTCTTTTAAAATGCTTAATTTTGATCATCGCTTTTTTAGCTTTCAAACAGCAGAATTATTCATTAACGCTAATTAATCCTAAGTACCGTCGCTAGGACTATTTGACCGATAGTGAACAATCCTCATTGAGAAAAGATCAAAGAACAGACATCTTTATAATCATAAATCATTACGCCCGAAGGAATTCAACTCGGCTGTCACAAGCTAAGCAGCTCTTTTACTCTTCATACATCTCAATAGATCATTATTAAAGCCAGTACTCTTTTATCTCTCTGGGATCTGTAACTTTACTTATCATTAAAATCCCTGCTGCCAAAATAACCATTCCTATCCCATAGAAAAGAGCGATGAACGATATCTGATTTGCTATAAGGCCAGCCGCCAGCGGCCCTACGATGCCTGTAATTCCAGATATGATTGATGAAATGGCAATATACGAAGGTCGGTTATCAGAGCGGCCGAATTCCATGATCAAATTATCAAAACTCAAAAATATGCCGCCGGTCAAAAACCCAACTCCAAGAAAAAAAACAAAAAAAGCTTCAAAACTATTCAATAAAGGACTGGTGAAATACACACAAGCAATTAAGATGGCCGCTCCTTCAACGAGCTTTTTAAACCCCACTTTATTGGCTATTTGACCCGCAGCAAAAGTACCCACCGACAAAGAGACTAGGTTCACTGCAGTGAATATGCCAAGAATTTCACCTGTGACCGGAATCCTTATCTTTGCAAATACAATGATAAAAGAAGCCGTGTAAAAGCCCAAGGAGATAAGTGAGCGCAGTACACAATAGACAGCAAAATTCTTATCTGCTTGCAGTATGGCAGGGAATTTTTTCAAGGTTCTCAACACCGTAGTTTTTTTTCCTGCAACGACAGCTGGCTCTTCCTTTAGCCTGGAAAGGGCAAAAAGGTCAATCATATGAACGAGAAAGGCTAAAAAGAAACAGTAAGCATAACCATGAGGAATAACATATTCTGCCCCATCCAGATATGAAAAACGACCCACTAAAACGCCCGCTAAATAACCGGCTCCAGCTTGGAATGCAATTGAAATCGAGTTTCTTAAGCCGAAATAAGTCCCCCTTTTTTCAATAGGAACAATTTTGGACATGAAATCAAAAAAACTAGAAATATATAATCCATTGAAAAAATGCAAAACCGCATACAACAAAACAATTACGAGAACCAAGGGTGTACCGGCCGGAAAAGCTAATAAAAATACCCCCATCAACAACCACGGAACGCGGTACAGAAAGCCAAAGGTCAGCATCCTTTTCCTTTTAATAACCAAATGCTCTAAAGCCGCCGGCCCGTATATTTGAGCAATCGTATAGCCAAGACTCATCACTGTACCCATAAGACCAACAATCAGCTCGGACTTACTTAGGTCAAATATAAAGCTAGCAAATATACTGGCGTAATTATAAAACCCCATGCCAGCGTAGAAAAAAAGTCCTTGAGCTATACCAATAGGAAAATTGCTTATGTAATTCTCTTTGACGTTGTTTTGATATTCTTTCTTTTTCACTTCTAGATCAGTAGTGTTTATAATGATTTCCCCCCTTAGTTCCTCATCATAGCTTTTTATAAACTAAAAATAGTGCAGCTCTTGCTTGTTGATATAAATCATCTATCTGTTTTCCATCCTTTTTTGTTTCATCCACGATCTTGCTAAATCACAAAGTTTTTTTCTATTGTTTCTATCTGGATCCTCTATAGTTTTGACCAACAAATAATCTAATAATTGTCCTATTTCGGGTCCCTTTTCTAATCCTAGTCTCATTGCATCATTACCGTTTATTGCCAAATCCTCCCTGCTAACCGGAATGTTTCTTTTCATCTCTTCTCTTGAATAAAACTTCCATTTTTTTATAATGTTCTTCTCGTATCCCTTCCACTCACACACAGAAAAAATGTAATCCAGATCCCCATGAACGTCAACATTTCCTATTCGTGACAGCATCTTCCGTATATCACAACGATCTTGATACGGAAGATATTTTATTTCGTTAATCAAATTTTGTACCCTTTGGATCCGTTTTTTTTCGTAACCATACTCTGTTTTAAGAATATCACAAAAAGAACCTATGTCTTTGCTTGCCGTTGAAAAGCGTTTCTGGTTTTGATCTTCATGATGTAGTATCAAAAACACGGCCGCTAATCGGTGAGTTATATTTTGGGGGAGTCTCGACAAAAGGTCCCATTTGAGCCGGCAATCTAATTTCTCTTTGTCAGGACCATTGCTTAGCATGTGCCGCAGCAATCCAGATGCATGTAGGATTTCAAACCCATAGTCGGCCCTGTTGGACAATAATATTTTGTCCATTTCTATTCTTATTCTTTCTTTCGAGATCTTTCGAATTAACTTATTGTTTTCGTATATAGCTTCCCGCGTGTTCCTTTCAATCTGAAACCCTAGCTGGCTTGCAAATCGGACGGCCCGTATCAATCTTAATCCATCTTCAGAAAATCTTAAAACAGGATTCCCGACTGTTCTAACAATTTTGCTTTTAAGATCCCCGTACCCATCATAGTTATCATATAAAACCTCACCATCAAAAGCCAAAGCATTGATAGTGAAATCCCTCCTTGATAAATCTTCTGCCAAGCTATTCGAAAAATCCACCCGGCTTGGCCGCCTGAAGTCTTCGTACTCTTTTTCAGTTCGCAATGTGGTAACTTCGCATACACCTCCTTCCGTGATGATTGTAATAGTTCCAAATTCTTTGCCGTAATCTTCAGTAGAGTCAAACATACCTTCAATTACATCGGGGTAGGCATTGGTGGCAATGTCGTAATCACAAGGAGTTATATTCATTAGAATATCACGCAGACTCCCGCCAACTAGATACGCTTGATATCCCTCTTCTTGAATTGTCACCATGATTTCTAAAACATAGTCGGGGATTTTACCCTTAATAGATGCCGCGTCCATTACCATCACCTTCCACTTTCGAATAGCATCCATTCTTGTTTTATGAAACTTTTCTAAATAATACCCAGTCATTGACCAGGTGCACCGAATCATTGGGTGAAGAAATTTCATCGTGCAGCAGATAGACTTTTAGTGACAAACCTGTTTACCATCTTATATTCCATGAAAGGTACTTACAGAACATCACTTCATTGAATTCTTCTGAACAAGAAGCCTCTGCTTCATCTCTCTTAATTCGAATTTTCTTCATCAAAGGTGCTGAACGCATTTTCATTCTTTACCACTTGTTATCTCCACAGATAATGATATTAAAAATTTAGGCTCAATAATGCGCCTTTTTTAGTTCGCGAAACTTTGTAACATCATTTTCTTTATTCATGACTTCTATTCCCTACTGATTATGGTCCTCCTTCCACTGTTCTTTTTAAAGTAAAAAAAGTACCCCAGATGGTAATTGGGGTACAAAATTTTTCTCCAAATATCACTTAAGAGGGTTAATTAATTTCCATATCGAAAACATATATCATTTCATCCGGACGCGGAGACCATACTAAATTCTCCTGCATCCCATAAATATCTTCTGGTTGATACAAAGGCAAAACAGCTGCTTCATCTGTAATGATTTCTATTGCCTCATGATAATACGCTTTCCGCGAAGATTCATCCAAAGTACTCCTTGCCTGTTCTAACAATTCATCAACTCTGTCATTTTCATAGAAACTTATCCTTTGAGTTGAATGAAAGTTTGAATATAATGTCGCATCTGCATCAAACAAAGAGGACCCCCACCCAATTAAATATCCTCCTTCCATCTCCCGTTCAAGAATCTTATTCACATGTACTCCCCATTCGTTAAAGCGCAGATCTACTTGAAATCCTGCTTGCTCTAACTGTCCTTTTATTGCCTCGGCCACTTCTTTATCCATAGCATACCTGCCGGCAGGGCTATCTATTACGATCAAAACCGGATCTTCATATCCATGCTCTGCAAGCAGCTCTTGCGCTTTATTTGGATCATACTCTCGAGGTTGGATGCCAGGATGATAACCGAAATCATCTTCTGTCAAGGGCTGATCTAAAGGCCGGGCAAATCCTTCCAAAATTGACTCAATAATATCTTCTTGATGAACAGCATGTTGGATTGCTTGCCTTACAATAGGATCCGATGTCACTCCTTCTTTGTCTGTCACCCATTGGACAAAGATAATTCGACCGCTGGGAACGCTTTTCACTTTTAGCCCAGGGGAGTGATCAACTTCTTCAACTTGATGCGGCGGCACATTTACAATTAAATCTGCGCTTCCTGATTTTAACTCTGCGATTCTTACCGAGTTTTCAGGAATCGTTCGAAACACCACTTCCTGGAAAGTCGGTTCTCCCTGCCAATAGTCATTATTTGCCTTAAGGACTATTTCTTCATCTCTTTCCCACGATTCAAAAACAAACGGTCCCGTTCCGATCGGATTCTCTGCAAAACCTTCTCTTCCTACTTCTTGGATATATTCCGGGGGAACAATGGCTAATAAAGACAGCCTTCCTAACAGTAAAGGATAGGGCTCTTTTGTGATGATTTTTACCGTATAATCATCAACGATGTCTACCCGATCAATCATACTGTAATTTGGCATTTGTGGCGATTGTGTTTCGGGGTCGATAATTCTCTCGATGCTAAATTTTACCGCATCTGCAGTAAAAGGTTCTCCATTGTGAAAGACTATTTCTTCTTTGAGACTCACTTTCCATGTCAGCTCGTCGACAATTTCGTATTCTTTTGCTAATTTCGGCACTAGTTCCATGTTCTGATCTCGCAGAAAAAGGCGGTCGAAAATTTGACTGGTAACATTTGCCGAAGGCGTTTCATTGTGAATATGAGGGTCAAGAGTAGTTGCATCTACTCCTTGTGCTATAACTATCTCAAAATCACCACTTTCTTTTTCACCACAACCGGAAATAAGCAAAATTAACATCAGCACGATAACCAATAGTGTCGTTGCTTTTTTCATGACTTGATTCCTCCTGATTCGTCTATTTCGGTCTATATAGTCTCTTTTGCCCGACTTTCAATAGCCTGGCTTCATAAGAATCACCTCCAAAAAAAACCGCCCCCTTTCGGGACGGTTTAATCCGTTTTGCCACCCAATAAGTTAGTAGAGCCCTGATTTTCAGCAAATAAAAAAACTCGTCCATTGGGACGAGTTCTCTCGCTGTACCACCCATTCAGGTCTCCACTTACAGATCCGCCGCCGATATTACATACCGAGGGCTTTGCTCGCTAACGGGAGCTCCCGTATGAGTCTACAAGTAACACCTTCGACTATAAGCTCCAAGGACCATTCACTGCTAAATCCAACCCGAGGTTCACACCATCCCCCGTTCTCTGTAGATCATCACTTAACAGTTACTCTCCCTCTTCACAGCCTTTCGCTTTTCTAAGACTATACAATATAAAAAAATAATTGTCAATACTTCTGTGTGAAGCTTTTTATTGAATTACTATAGACAGCAAATGAACGGCCTTTTCTTCACCCCCATCTGACATGCCATTATATCTCCGTTATCAATATGGACTTTCAAAAAAATCTTCATATGGAAAACCATTCAGTCAATATACCTTTTATTTTGGAATCGATGCCATTGCCCTGAATTCTGACTTGCGTTCT
>SLNR01000159.1 GCA_007132905.1 Candidatus Sumerlaeota bacterium
GTGCATTTACCCTTGACAACTCCCTGGAGTGACAGCTATGATCCTAAGCTCCGTTAAGAAGGTGACATTTTCTCACGATAATTAAGTGCATTTTAGGTGACATTTTCTAAAGTTATTGACAGAATTCAGAGAAAAATCAAAATTTATCAGGACATCGATGCAAATTCCGAACCTAGTAATTGTACTTTATAAAGACGACCCGCAAAGCAGCGTCTGCTATTGAAGTTTCCGCATGCTTGGGAAAAGAATCAAAATGGCGACTGCGAAAAAAGTCAGTATCATACCAAATAAACCTAAAGCCCACTGTACTCCAATCGCCTCGGTAAGAAGCCCGGCAGCAAATGTCCCAAAGCTCATCAATCCAAATTCCATCATGAGAATGCTCATAACTCTTCCTCGGAATTCGCTGTCTACATAGTATTGGATCAGGGTACTGTTTAAAGTCATGGCGGCTGCTTGTCCTAATCCGACCAACGCTATCAGCGCCAAAGACGCTTGCCAGCTGGACGAAAAAGAAAATGCCGTAAGAACTATCCCGAGAAAGACTCCGCTGGCAAGCAGCATAAGCCCTCGTTTCCTATTTGGAAGGGATGCGATAACCACTGAACCCACAATTGCCCCGGCGCCTGAAACGCTCATCATAATACCCATACCCGCCGCCCCAACCTCCAAGATATCTTCTGTAAATATGGGCAGAAGTTGTCGATAAGGCATCGCCAAAACAACACCAACCAATGCAAAACCTAATATTGTAAGAATGATGGGATTCTTTCTCACATACTGTAACGCAGCAGTAACATCGGCCACTGCTCCATCATGCTTCTCTTTCATTTTACCTGTCTCTGGAATGAAACTGATGAAAAAAGCTGCTAAAGCATAAAGACCTGTCATGGTGTAATAGACCGCTGCAAAACTAATACCATCAATTAAAAAGCCCGCGACCGCAGGAGCAAATAATCTCATGATATTCATGCCCATGGTATTGAGGGAGGTGGCATTCATAATTTGCTCTCCGCCAACGATTTCCGGAATAATAGCTTGTCTGGCGGGCATTGACAACGCCATAATAATGCCTTGGAAAATAGAAGCGACCACAAGGATCCACCAAGAACCGGGTATCTCTGCGCTCAGATACCCTAAAGATAATGTTAAGCCCACGACAAGGGATACAAATACCGATATCAAATTACCAATCAAAATAATTTGCTTTTTTTGGAAACGATCAGCAATCACGCCTCCAAACAAAGACAGCAGCAGCATGGGTATTGCATGGGCGAACGAAATGGCTCCTAAAATGGTGGGTGATTCGGTTAATCGATAAATTAACAGGATTCGAGCCATCATCTGCATATTCATGGCCGCCATTTGATTTATCAATGAAAAATAGAAAATCCTGTAAGTTGGATTGCGAAAGGATCGAAATGGTTGTATTTTCTGTTTTAAAGCCTGCGCGGGCTCTAAGCCTTGGTTTTCATGTTGGTCACTGCCCATGTTGATGCTCCTTTTAATCTTCTCTGTGATAAACGCTCTATCCGGGCCTTATCCGTGCCCCTGCAGCTAAAATGGCAATGATTAAAAAGATAAATCCAAGCATACATCCTTGCCTCTACCGAACAGAAAAAGTTCGCAAAACCATAATTCTTTCTTTTTGCAGTAGGATTTTTGAAAAAAGGGGAGAATATATCAATTCGATATACATATGTCTTTTACACAATGTATTTTTCTCCTTTTTTTTTTGTTCATAAATATTGACGCCTTACAAATTTGCTTATTCCAGGAGTGTTTATATGAGAAAATCAGAAACAATCGACAAGGTCGCCCCACCCGCGGCTAATCAAAACCCATCAGATCGCATTCAGCCCTTTAGATCATTCCAAAGCCCTATTTACCGTCTTTTTTTCGCCTCTTTACTAGGCCAAATGGCCGCCATGAATATGCAGATGCTGGCAAGAACCCTTCTCATTTATAGACTGACGGGCTCTGCTGCTATCTTAGGGGCTGTCTCGATCGCTTTTGCCGTTCCCATGCTGCTGCTCTCCCTATTTGGCGGAGTAGTTGCCGACCGATTTCAAAAGAAAACCGTCATGTTAATAGGTAACCTCGTTTTGATTTTTGTTTCTTTATCCGTTGGCTTAACTCTCAGCTTTGGGTACTTAAGCGCGGATGTGCCGGGTTCTTGGTGGATTTTGGTTGTCAATTCTGTGTTTCAAGGCGCCGTAATGGCCCTTGTCATGCCGGCCAGACAGGCTATCGTCCCCGAAATTGTTGGCACAGAGCAAATAATGAACGCCACTTCCCTTAACACCATGGGCATGAATGCTATGAGGCTTTTTGCTCCCGCTGCCGCCGGATTTCTCATCGACGGTGTCGGTTTCGATGCAGTATTTTATACGATGTCTGTTTTGTATGTCATCTCTGCCGTTTTGGTCGTGCTGCTTCCTCAGACCGGCACCATGCCTTCTAAGAAGAATGGAGCCTTGTCGGATATCAAAGAAGGATTAGCATATCTTAAAACCAAAAAAACGCTACTATTTATTCTTGTTTTTGCCATAGCCGGTGTCGTTTTAGCCATGCCTTACCAGCAGCTGCTTTCCATATTCGCTGATGATGTATTGATGGTAGGAGCTACCGGTTTGGGTGTTATGATGAGCGTTTCCGGGGTGGGTGCTGTCCTGGGATCGATATATATTGCTTCGCTTCCAAATAAGCGAAGAGGATTTTTAATGCTTGCAAGCGGCCTTTTTTTAGGTGTTTCATTGACTGCTTTTTCCCTTTCTTCCATTTGGTACCTTTCTTTATTCCTGATCGCTCTTGTGGGACTTGCCCAAGCAGCTGGATTAACATTGACAAGTACTCTCATACAGTATTATGTTGATGATGCTTATAGAGGTCGGGTCATGAGCATTCTCATGATGGAATTTGGCTTAATGAGCTTTGGTGCTTTTGCAGCCGGGATGCTGACTGAAGTCATCGGCGTTCAGTTTGCTGTGGCTAGTTTTGGAGCTGTTCTTACCGTCATCGCCTTTTTAGCTTTGGTATCCTTTCCCCATATACGTGCTTTAGATTAACCATTTTAACTGTTCATCCTACGGCCCTGTTGAAAAATCAATAAAGCGCGTGGATTATGCAGTTATCGTATTGTGCATAATCCACGCGCTTTATATAACTTTTCATTGTTCTTAATAGGTCACTTTGAGATCTCTTTTGATACAACGGCCGCTAATCTTTTAATCCCTTCGTCAATTTGAGATTCATCTACTCCCGAAAAAGATAGACGCATGGTATTTTGGCCCTGGCCGCCAGGATAAAAAGCGTACCCGGGCACATAAGCTACTCGGTTTTTAGCAGCTTCTACTAACAAATCTTTTGTGTCAATGTGGTCGGGAAGAGTAGCCCAGAGGAAGAACCCTCCCTCTGGTTCTGTCCAGGTAACATCTTTTATAAAGTGAGTTTCAAGTGCATTCAGCATCGCCTTGCGTCTTACAGAGTATATTGGCAAAATGTCCTTTATATGCTGGTCGAGCAAATTCTTTCTGCAGTATTCATAGACGATACTCTGAACAAAGGTACTAGAATGCAGATCAACGGACTCTTTTAGATAGACCAATTTACTGATAATGCTCTCATGGGCCGTAACCCAGCCCATACGAGCCCCGGGAGAGAAAATCTTTGAGAATGTAGACAGGTAAATTACATGTCCTGTTTTGTCAAAGACCTTTAATGGAGGGACTTTTTCTCCCGCATACCTTAATTCCCCATAAGGGTCATCTTCGATCACAAGCACATCGAACTTACTTGCCAAGGAACAAATTTTTTGCCTCCGTTCTAAGCTTAAAGTCACTCCCGTTGGGTTTTGGAAAGTAGGAATCAGGTAGATAAATTTCACTTGTTTATTCTCTGTTCTCCTTGCCTGTAAAATCTTTTCGAGCTCTTCAGGGATCACTCCATTGTCATCCATTGGTACCTCAGTTAGCTGCGCTTTTTGATTCTTAAAAGGGCCTAAAGCACCCAAATAGGTCGGAGATTCCACAATAACCTCATCCTCAGGGTCTAGAAAAACCCGAGCCAGCAAATCGAGGGCTTGCTGGGAGCCACTTGTAATAAGAAAATTCTTTTCAGTTACTTTCATTTCTTTATCTTTTGAACGGGCCGCCAAAAACGCGATGAGTTTTTCATTGCCTCGAGGAGATCCGTATTGTAGTGCAGTGACAGGTTCATTTGTCAGCACATATTCCATCATTTCTCTTACTTCTTCCACCGGAAAAGAATCGGGATGCGGAAGGCCCCCGCTAAACGAAATGACATCCTCTGTAATCATATTCATGATTTGCGTCAGCGCAGAAGGTTCAAGGCTTCTACCTAAATCTGAAAATTTATCGTCAAACACCATATACATTCACTTCCTCTCGTAAATAACTTATTCGGATATTTCGATTCCTTTTTTAAACGCAGTCACATTCAGAGGATAGCGAGAATACTTTTCATCCAACACATTAATTATCGACTCTTTTGAAACCACACCTGTCTTATGAACAATAACACCAAGTCCCAGCATGTTCACTACTGCCGTACTGCCGAGTTCACGAGCTAAATCTTCAAAAGGGTAACCTATGATTCTCTCATCCTGTCCACCATAAGCAATCACTGAACTATCATAAAGAATGAAAGTCTCTTTTTCTTTTCTTCCTAACGCAATATTAAAAGCTTCTTCTGTAAGTGTCAGAATCACATCTGGTTTGTTCACTTTTGGGTACGCTATTTCTTCCTCGCCAACAATAACCTCCGCTTTAGAAAATCCTCCTCGTGAAGCAACTCCGTACGATTGCGTTTGAACAGCATGTAAATTTTCATGAATGGCGGCTGCCTCTCCTAGTACATTCCCCGCCAAAACAAGACCTTGACCGCCTGCCCCGCTTATAACAACCTGCCATGTTTTTTTCTTCATATACGCTTCCTCCTTTCCGGCCATAGAAGATAGCCATGTGTATCGACCTATAATTAAGCTTTCGCCCACTGAGCTCGATATTTTGTTGAGTGATCAAGCTGGTCTCTGTCTTCAAAAACACCCACGGGAAAAATGTCTTCTCTCTCTTCAGCAGTCATCTTCTCATATTTTTCCAAGGAAACCCCGTGATCCCGAAGCCAAGCCATCATCTCCGCCGGCCCGCCAATTTTATTGCGGCGACCGTAGTGAGTTGGGCATGTGCTGACAATATCAAGAAAGGAAAAACCTTTTTTATCGATCGCCCTAGTCAGCATCTTCTGCATAGGCAAAACATGATAAGGCGAAGTCCTCGCGACATAAGTAGCCCCTGATGCAATTGCTAACTGGCATAAATCAAAAGCAGGCTCTACGGTCCCCTGAGTTGAAGTGCTGGTCAAACTGCCTTCGGGGGTCGTGGCAGAATACTGCCCGCCTGTCATACCGTAATTGAAGTTATTAACCACGACCGCTGTCAGATCAATATTACGCCGAGCAGCATGAATGAAGTGATTGCCACCAATGGTAGCGCAATCTCCATCACCCATAAGAACTAGCACTTTGAGCTCAGGATCTGCTGATTTAATTCCCGTTGCAAATGAAACTGCCCGCCCATGTGTCACATGAACAGTATGAGTCGCTATATAATCATCGGCTTTACCCCAGCATCCAATCCCGGTGACCACGACCACTTTTTCCTTTTTTAAATTCAGTTCAGCCAAAGATCGCGCTATGCTTCCCAAAACGATCCCATCCGTACAGCCCGGACACCAGAAAAGGGGTAGCTTATCCATTCGTAAATATTCGTGCGACTTCTTCATTATAGACACGCGCTCACCTCCTCAACCTTGGCAATAATCTCCTCTGGCGTTATTAATTCACTGTCTACACGATTGACCCCCACAATTGGCTTAGAATCTTGCTGCAACTTTTCCACTTCACCGATCAGCTGCCCCAGGTTCATTTCCGGTACTAGCACTGCTTTGCATTTTTTTAATTGCTCCTTCACAATCCTGTCGGGGAAAGGCCAAATTGTATGTAGCTGTAGCAAACCCACTTTCAAACCCTGCTCTCGAGCAAGCGACACAGCTTCTTTCGATGAACGAGCTGAACATCCATATGAGATAATCAGAATTTCTGCATCCTCCAGAAACCATTTTTTCGTAATAGCAATATCGTCTCTCTTCTCATGTATCTTATTATATAATCTTCGGATCGTCTTATCTGCATTTGCCGGCGAGGAATTCGGGAAACCAGTCTCATCATGCATCGATCCATTGACGTGTTGGATGTATTCACTTCCTATGTCCGACATGGGGGGAATCCCGTCTTCATCCGGTAGGTAGGGGCGGTATTGATCAGGATCACCTTTAGGCTTTTTTCTATCCCCTATCTCAAATTCCGATGAATCGAATAAGACAACTCTTTCCCTCATATGTCCAACAACTTCATCTGCCAAAATAATAACCGGTGTGCGGTATTTTTCTGAATAATTGAATGCTTTGATGGTGAGATCATAGCACTCTTGGACTGATGAGGGACTCAACGCAATAATGGCATGATCCCCATGGGTTCCCCACCTGGCCTGCAGCACATCTCCTTGAGCCGGCTTGGTAGCCAACCCAGTACTTGGGCCCGAACGCTGGACATTAATAATAACACAAGGAATTTCAGCCATAATACCTACACCAAGGTTTTCCTGCATAAGGGAGTACCCCGGACCACTTGTGGCTGTGAATGACTTTTTCCCGGTCAACGAAGCCCCTAGCATAGCTCCAATGCTCCCTATCTCGTCTTCCATCTGGATAAAAACTCCTCCTAGCTGAGGAAGGCGTCGAGCGGCAATCTCAGCCACTTCTGATGAGGGAGTGATCGGATAGCCCGCATAAAAACGTGCCCCGGCCGTAAACGCTCCTTCCGCCATCGCTTCATTTCCTTGAATAAATCTAACTTCATTTTTGCTCATTACTCCACCTCCTCAACTTCAAGGGCAAAATCAGGACATCTTAGCACACACATATTGCATAATATGCAATCTTCTGGCCTGACTGCTTGGGGCTTTGCTTTCTCATCAAGTTCAAATACTTGTTTAGGACAAAAAGTTACACAAATTGCACATGCTTTACATCTCTTTCTGTTGAAACGAATCTCAGCGTTTTTCTTTTCGGGATCCGTCAAAGAATATACCCCCCATCGGCTTATTTTTAAGGCAATAATATAATTGGAACAGCGTTTACATAACCGCTGTTCCGCTGATGACGATTTCTACTATTTGCGAAATACCGGGAGCTCTCCCAGGTAAACGTAATCCTTATCCTTTGTCGTCTCTCCTTGGATCAACACAGCCGCTTTAGCTACTACCTCTCCCCCTATCTGCTCAACTAGACGTTCTATTGCATCCATCGATGCACCCGTCCGAATGATGTCATCTACAATGGCCACTCTTTTACCTCTGATCCTTTCGGCATCACTTCCATCTAGGCATAAAACTTCGGCTTTATAAGTATCGTCGGAAACTACCTCTTCAATAATTGCCCCATCCATATAGGCCTTGATACTTTTTCGCGCCACAATGTAGTTCATATTCAACAACCGAGAAACTTCATGAACAAGCGGAATTCCTTTCGCCTCGGCAGAAATGATAACATCAACGGGCGGAAGCTTTTCCACTATCTCAGGAGCAACACGAGTTACTAATTCCGTATCACCTAGGATCAAAAAACTGGCAATGCTCAAATCCGGGGATATGGATATGATCGGTAATTCCCTCGTCAAGCCGCAGATCTCTAATTTGTAGGTTTCTCTCACATTTTCCCCTCCTTATTTTACTGATCCGTTGTTTCCTTTATATAAAGATTAGTTCTTGATTCTTGTTTTTTTTCCTTCTAACTAGAGAAATCTATTGCGGACTTATCTGTAGTCGTTTTATAAAACTCCTTCTTGCCTTGCAGCCGCCCAAATCTTCTCTGAAACCACCTTGCCGTCGTCGACAATTTTACGGTCATCACCGCTGACAATTCCTTGAGGTGTTTTGACTGCTTTACCATCAACAAACACATAGCTTACATCGGCAGCATTCACGTGATACACAAGGTTAATCACAGGGATGGCTACTGGCTGGATATGGGATTTTTGCATATCTATCACGGTTATATCCGCTTTTTGTCCCTCCACCAAACGTCCTAGATCCGAACGTCCAAACGCCTTAGCTCCGCCCACGGTAGCTGCAAAAAAAGCATCCGAAGCTGTCACTGAATGAGCATTTTGAGTATGAAGCTTCCCAACTAGAGCAGCCATGCGCATCTCTGCCATCATATCCATTGCATAGCTATCAGTGCCAAGTGAAACCGTGACTTCTTTCTCCATATAAGGATGGAAGGGAGCTATCATCCCGCCCTTGACAAACACTTGCGGACAGTGGACGATATTGACCTGATTATCTTTGATGATTTTTTGATCTTCGTTATTCGTAAATAATCCGTGGGCAGCAACAACTCGAGAAGAAAGAAATCCAATTTTATCTAAATATTCAACCGGCGTACTGCCAAATCTTTCGCGGATTTTATCAAGTTCAATTCTCGTCTGTGCTAAATGGATCATAATCTTGGTATCTAATTCCTCCGCGGCACGAGCAGTTTCCATAAGAAGTTCCTGAGAACAGGAATCAGGAGCATGAGGCCCTAGCCAAATTTCAACCCGCCCTTCGCCATCTCCTTGGTACTGCTCGTAGAGCCTTATGTTCTCTTCTAACACTTCCATCTCTTTTTTCCTTTCACCAATATCAATTTTTCCTGTCTCTTTCAGCTCCGGAAGGTGCTCGCCGCTGGTGTACATCGGACAAATACTTGCCCGTATTCCAAGTTCATCAACAAGATCAACAAAAATTCCAAACTCTTTTCCTGTGCACTGCTCTCCGACTGTAGTAGCTCCCGACTGAATCATTTCGACCAGTGCCATTTTTAATATTGCAGCAATCTCTTCTTCGTTCAAAATCTCTAAAGCAATCCTTTTAAGAGGAAAAACCCTGGTGTAAAGGGCCGATCCTCCATAATTTTCACGATTATAATCATCTGTCATTCCTCGGCAAACGGCTGTCGTTAAAGTATGATTATGCGCATTGATAAGACCCGGGATAACCATCTGTCCTGGAATATGCACCACTTCGTCGCCTTGTTCTTCCTGTATAAAAGGTGAAATTTCCTCGACAAGGCCGTTGTCGATCAAAATATCTGACTCTTGTATTTTGGTTGCTTCATACGCTTCGTTAATAAAAGTTAAAACCATTCCGCCTTTAAGTATCGTCCTTGACATGCTGTCTCCTCCTTGTCATCTGCCGCCATCGAAATACTTATCGTAGAACCCTTTCACTCATTGCGCCTGCTTGGTATGAAGAAAGTTGTTAACAATGGCAAGGTCTTGTTTCAATTCAGCTAGATTTGCAAAACCAATATTGTATACATCAATAAAAGAATCAAACTGCAGCACCCATTCAATCGCATCCTGCAGGTCATAGAGCAAATCTCCTCTGCCCAGCATTTTAATTACATAGGTTCCTTTGCCGGCGCTGTGAGCCGATTTTAAAGCATCTATCATTTCTTTTCGAGACCCTTGATCGATTCGTGATCCGTCTCGGTTTAAAGGAGCACATACCACTTCAATTTCGGGTACTTCTAGCGATTTTTCAATCACTTTTGCATAATGAGTCGAAAGACCCACCGAACGAATAAGGCCTTTTTCTTTCTTCTCCAGCAATACCTCTAATGCGGGGGAATAATCCTGCGGAGACACCTCTACCCGATGAAGGAGGCAAAAATCAAGATAATCGGTCTTAAGTTCGGCAAAGATACGATCAAGATCACTTTGCGCTTGTTTTTGTGTCAACGCATAAGTTTTGCTGCAAACTACCACATCTTCCCGGTTGACTTTTGACAACCCCGCCGCCACTTGCGGATGACTACCGTAAACCATATCCGTATCCCAAAAAAACACATTGTATAATTTGGCTGCATCGGCCAGAATATCTCCGCCTAATGAAGGCGCGTAACAATTGATATGTTCCGTACCGAAAGCTACCTGGGAGACGGGAATTTTTGCCTTACCCATGTTCACAATGTCTGCTCTTTCCATACAAACCCTCCTTAATGTCGGCGGTTTCTTAAAATTTATTTCATTTCCCTGCTTAACATCGTACCACAGCTCTAAATTATCGTATATCCTCCATCCACCACTAGAATTTGTCCCGTAATAAAGTCCGCCCATTGACTGCTCAGAAAAACCACTGCCTGGGCAATATCTCCTGGCTTACCTAAACGACCAAGCGGGACTTCATCTATGCAAGCTCTTTTATACTCATCATTCTTCAGATTTTCAGCCACCATGGGGGTTACGGTTAAACCGGGCGCAACTGCATTAACCCGGACAGAATAGTTTGCCCATTCAGCTGCCAGCGTCCTGGTCAACTGATTTACACCTCCCTTGGACGCAGAATAGGCTGTTTGGCCGGTCGCAGACCCTACTATGCTCAGTTCCGAACTAATGTTCACAATGCTCCCCGATCTTTTCTCGGTCATCTGCTTTCCCACTTCTTGTGCAAACAGAAAATATCCTTTCAAATTCACATCCATGATACGGTTCCAATGGTTCACATCTACATCGAGCGCTTTCTCTCGAATATTAATAGCTGCGTTATTTACTAAACAATCGACTCCACCGTATTCTTCCACCGCCGCCTTAACAGCTTCTTTTGCTGTCTGCGATTCACTGACATCCCCCCGGATCATGCACACCCGCGGGTTTTGCGCGTCTATGTCTGTCTTTTCCTCACTAAACTCCCTGTCGACCATAATGACATTGGCACCACATTCAAGCATTAATTCTGCACAAGCAGTCCCAATACCCCTGCCGGCTCCGGTTATAATTGCTGTCTTCTTATTAAAATCCAGCATCTGACGACCTCCTCATACATTTAATCATCATTGTCTTACCCGCGACTCATTCTACTTTTCACTAACAGTTCCTGCAGATCAATGCCTTTCAAAAATGAAAAGGATATATGTTTCATAGGGCGAATCAAATACCAATATATCTAAACCACTTTGAGGGGGAGCATCATTGCGAGCCAAAGTAATTTTAAATCCTTATGCTGATCGGTGGCGAGCCCAAAAAAAATGGGTAAAGGCCAAGAAAGCTCTTTTGAACACCGACTTTTCTTTTGATGTCGATATTTCGCGATTCCCGGGACATACGATAGAGCTTGCCTACCATGCTGCGTTGAATGATTATTCTCCGATTATTGCCGCAGGAGGCGATGGAACTATAGGAGAAATTGTCAATGGAATTATGAAGGCAAAAGGGGAACATCATCCTCATACCGTCGGTATTATTCCCCTCGGCACTGCAAATGACTTAGCTTGGAATTTGAAACTTCCATATGATCTTGATAAAACGGCAAAAATCATTGCCGGCGGAAAAAGCATTGCCCTTGATGTCGGCAAAGCCAATGGGCGATATTTTGTTAACAACTCAGCGTTGGGTTTAGAACCTTTTGTTTCTGATATCCAACACAACATGAAGTATTTCCGCGGGGTCCCTCGCTATTTAGTCGCCGCGATCATGGGTATCGCCCGCAATCCGGTTTGGGAAGCTTCTATCAAGTGGGAGACCGGCTCCTATGATGGCCCGCTTACTCTTTTGTCTGTAGGGAATGCCCCTCGCACAGGTGGTTTCTTTTACATGGCACCCCACGCAGATCCTCACGATGGTAAACTTTCCGCGGTTATCGCCTACCGGCGTTCTGCTCTCAGCATCTTGTCGTTACTCCCAAAAACAATGTCTCCTAAAGGCACTTTCTTGCAAGAAAAGGGGATTCAAGGAGTGGATACCAACCACATCAATATTGAACTAAAAAACCCTTCTCCCGCGCATTGTGATGGAGATTTATTTTCTTCTTTGGTTTCGTCCCTTGCTTACTCCATTGTCCCCAAAGCTGTCAATATTCTTTATCCTCAGGACTTTTCTGTTGATAACTAGTATTTTTGGATGATACTGTCAAAAAATGGATTCATCCTTCGAATGAATCCTTACATAACAATAAACAGGTACGCCTTAGCTAAACTTCTACTCCCGTTGTTTTACAAAAAATATAACAAAAAGACTTTTCTAAAAAATAACCTTCTAATTTCATTGATTTTAATAAGCTTGTTTTCGCAACAAAAGAACAAGCCCCCTTGAGAGTTTCAAAAGGAGGCCTACCTAAACAACTATTCAGAAAAGATTGTATAGAATAACAATCAAAATACCAAGCCCTCCCATAATTCCCAGAAAATAAGGCAACACAATCCACAACGCCGCCACCACCATGGCCATGCGTTCTCTCATCGTGAAGTCAGGTATCTCTCCCGGTCTGACTTTTTCATACTCTTTAAACAAATCTTCTCCTTTAAATATCCCCATTTATATCTCTCCTGTAAAATGACAGGCCGTAAAATGACCATGATCATCCGGCTTTAATTCCGGGGCTTCTTTGCTACAGATCTCTTTTGCATAAGCACACCTTGTATGGAATCGACAACCAGGCGGAGGATCTGCAGGAGAAGGGATGTCCCCTTTAAGGATAATTCTCTTCTTCTTTTCTTGTGGAGTTTGCGCAGGAACAGCCGACAATAAAGCTCGTGTATAAGGATGTTCAGGATGAGCAAAAAGCTCCTTCTTTTCAGCCAACTCCACTATTTCGCCCAGATACATAACCGCAATTCGATCGCTTATAAAACGAACTACACTAAGATCATGAGAAATAAATAAGTAAGTCAAATTCATTTCTTCTTGAAGAGATTTCAACAAATTAATAATCTGAGCCTGTATCGAAACATCAAGTGCTGAAACAGCCTCGTCACACACCACAAATCGCGGCTGCAGCACCAACGATCTCGCGATGCAGATACGCTGTCGCTGACCTCCCGAGAATTCATGCGGATACCGCCGGACTTGTCCTTCGTTTAGCCCGCATTTTTCCAACATTTCAACTACCTTATTATGCACCTGCCTACCTCGTGCCATCTTGTGCTCTCTTACTGCTTCTCCAATGATCTCCCCAACATTCAATCTAGGATTGAGGGAACTGTAAGGGTCTTGAAAAATGATCTGCATCTGTGTTTTTAGTTTTTTATTCTCTCTTCCGTTTAAATCGTAAATATTCCTGCCGTCAAAGATGGTCTCGCCTTCAGTCGGAGAAATTAAGTTCAAGATAGTCCTTCCAATTGTTGTCTTTCCACAGCCTGATTCTCCGACCAAACCCAGCACTTCGCCTTCATTTATTTCAAATGAAACATCATCGACTGCCTTTACAAAACCAACAACTCGTTTCATTACCCCTTTTCTAATAGGAAAATACTTTTTTAGGTTTTTTACTTTTAATAATGTATGATCAGTCATCCAGCATCCCCTCATCTACAACCCAGCAGCGCACCTTTCTTTTGCTTTTGTATTCAGTCAGTGACGGCTTTTCATGTCTGCATTGTTCAGTCGCGTAATCACAGCGCGGGTGAAAAGAGCACCCCGGAGGGACATCTGTTAAATTAGGAACACTCCCGCGAACCACATTTAATCTCTTTTCTTCAAGATATAAATCAGGTTTTGAGTTCATGAGGCCAATCGTGTAAGGATGTAGCGGTGTTTCGAACAAATCTTCTACCGCGGCCTCTTCGACAATGTGTCCTGTATACATAACAATGACCCGATCGGCCATCTCCGCAATAACGCCTAGATCATGTGTGATGAACAAGATACCGGAATTAAAATCAGCTTGAAGCTTTTTCATTAATTCCATGATCTGAGCTTGTATAGTTACATCAAGCGCTGTAGTGGGTTCATCCGCAATCAATACTCTCGGATTGCAAGCAAGGGCCATAGCAATCATGGCTCGTTGTTTCATTCCTCCTGACAAAGCAAACGGGTATTCGTTGACAACTTCCTCTGCACGAGGAATCCCGCAGTATTTCAACATAGCCGTGCTTTCCTTCAATGCTTCTTTGGTAGACATATTTCTGTGAAGCTTTAGTATCTCACTTAACTGAAAACCGATGGTAAATACAGGATTCAAGCTTGTCATTGGTTCTTGAAAAATCATAGAGATGTCGTCGCCCCTGATCTTTCTCATCTTGTCTTCAGAAATTTTTAACAAATCCTGGCCTTGAAAAAAAATTTCACCTGAAGTAATTTCTCCAGGAGGAATAGGTACAATACGGAGTATGGTCATAGCCGTCACACTTTTGCCGCAACCTGACTCCCCGACCACACCTAATGTTTCTCCTTTTTTTAATTCGAAAGACACATCATTTACAGCCCTGACTAATCCGTCAATGCTGTTAAACTGAACTCTTATCTCTTTTGCTTCCAATATCACATCTTCTTTTGCTGCCATATTCAATCTCCTACTGTTTAAGTTTGGGATCTAATGCATCCCTTAGCCCATCCCCTAACAAATTAAAGGCTAACACAGTTACAAATATCGCTACTCCTGGCGGAATCCACTGCCAGGCTCTACCTTGAATCACATGCAGGTTGCGAGCCATCTGGATCATATTCCCCCAAGTCGGAATTACAGAGCTTACGCCCAAGCCTAGAAAGCTAAGTGCCGTTTCGGTCAAAATGACCCCAGCCATACCCAATGTTGCAAAAACAATAACTGACGCCAGCACGTTCGGCAGGAGATGTTTAAAGATTCTTTTTGTATCACTTATCCCCAAAGCTTCACAGGCTTCCATAAACTCCAATTCTTTTAAAGAAAGGATTTGTCCCCGCACTATTCGGGCAATGCTCGGCCATCCAAGCAAAGCCAAAACCAAAATAAGGTTACGTACACTGCTCCCAAAAATCGCAATAACGGTTATGGCAATCATCAAAAAGGGGAAACACATAAAGACATCAATCAAACGCATAATCAAAGTATCCGTCTTTCCTCCATAATATCCGGCAATCGAACCAAGGATAATCCCGATGAACACCTGGATCGAAACGACCGCCACGGCAATGAGCAAAGACATTCTCCCCCCGGCCCACAAGCGCGTAAACAAATCGCGCCCTAGATTATCCGTCCCGAGCCAGTTCGTAGATGAGGGAGGCTGAGCGGAATTTCCCAACTCAGTATCTAAGATATCATAAGGAGATAAAACCGGAACAAAAAGAATGCACAAAATGATCACACACAGCGCATAAAAGCTGATTACCGCCCTCCGGTTCTTCTTTAGCCTCGCAACGGTTATTTGGAACTGACTCTTATATTCACTTTTTTTTAACTCTTCACGCCCCACCGACTCAGTCGTCTCCATCCGGAAACTCTCCTATCAGTCGTATTTTATCCGAGGATCGGCAATTCCATAAAATATATCTGCAAGCAGATTCCCCGCTAAGGTTAAGATGCTCAACAGCATGTTAATACCCAACAGAAGTGGATAATCTCTATTCATGGCAGCCCTGATCGCCACCCGCCCCATCCCCGGCCATCCAAAAATCGATTCGGTGATCACAGCACCGGACAAAAGTCCTGGCACCCAAAAACCAAGGAGGGTAATGATGGGAATAAGCGCATTTCGAAGGGCATGACGATATATGACCACTTGTTCTTTTAAACCTTTTGCCCTTGCATTTCGAATATAGTCCTGGCGAACAACTTCCAGCATCGCACTTCGTGTATACCTCATAAAACTAGCGGTAGATCCTAAACCAAGAACAATAACGGGTAAAAGCATGTGCCAGCCAATATCTGCCCAATAGCTAAAAACACTAGGGTAAACGGCACCCACAGTTCGCATGCCAGAAAAAGGGGTCCAGCCTAGCTGAATGGTAAAAAACTGCAGCAAAAGCAAGCCAAAGAAAAAACTTGGCATAGAAATACCAATAAGAGAAAAAACCGTTAAAATATGGTCTGTTTTGCTGTACTGCCGGGTAGCAGAAATTACCCCTGTGGGGATTCCGACCAAAAAGCTGAATAAAAGAGCAGAAAAAGTTAATAAGAAGGTAGGCCCTATGTACACTTTTATCACATCTATTACGCTTCGCTGATAAATTGTCGAATAGCCCAGATTTCCTCGCAAAGCCTCTAGGCCCCAGTTGTAAAACTGGATATAAACCGGCTGGTCCAATCCTAACCGGGCTGCCATTTCTGCTCTTACTTCCGGGGTCATTCTCGGATCCATTAGCGTAGCATAAGGGCCCCCCGGTGCATTATGTACAATGAAAAACACGATAATAACAATACCGAAGAACACAGGGATTATTTGAAGAGTTCTTCGTATGATATAGGTTCGCAAGGCGATTCCTCCGATTTTAGATAATGCGGCCCAGCTTGAAGGCCGGGCCGCATTATCTACGATTGATTCGGCCTATTCAGTTACAGAAATATCCATTATATTGTAGACCCAATTATAATAAGGGCCTAATTCCAATCCCTCAATATTGGTTCGAACTGCCCAGAGCTGCTCGGGAATAGCCATAAATATATAAGGCAGCTCTTCATTAGCAATAACCGCCCACTCTTTTAACAGTTCAGCCCGTGCCTCTTGATCATATTCCTGCCTTTGCAGTTCGAAAATTTCGTAAGCTCTTTCATGGGTGAACTGACCCGCATTAAATCCGCCCGGAGCTTTTTGATCCTCTCCGAAGATTCCAGTTGGGTCAGGGTCGATAGCTAAACTCCAACCCATATTCCACATCTCAAAATCTTGCTCGTCAAATACTTTGGTAGCAACCGAGTTGAAATCAAGCAGTTCACTGTTTAGCTCAACGCCGATCTCGCGCCAGTTATCCGTTGCCAAAGCAATCAAATTTTGCGGCCAATCAACTTCCGTATAAGCTGTCCAAGTTATTGATAGCTTCTCTCCATCTTTGTAGCGATAGCCATCATCTTCCATTTCCCAACCGGCTTCATCAAGGAGCTCGTTTGCCCTATCCGGATCATACTCATAAAGGTTGAGCTCCTCTGTCCCTGGAAAAGCCCAAGATACGGGAGAAATTGGTCCGTGGCACACTTCTGCTAATCCTTCGTATTGGTTTTCAATAAACTCTTGCCTGTTCAAACCATATGCCAATGCCTGTCTTACTGTTTTATCCTCTAATTGGGGAATCGTCAAATTCATTCCTATGTAGTTGTAGTTATTGCCGACAAAACGCTGCACATCCGCGCTTTCGGCATCATTAATCGCATTGTAATTATCCGCGCTGGCAGTAACCTGTGCAAGATGAATGTCACCGGCATCCACAGCCGCTATCTTCGTCTCATCCGGCACGATTTTAATGATGACACTTTCGATATTCGCCACTCCATCGTAATAGTCATCATTACGTACGAGTTCACAGTACTGATCAGGCACATATTCGACAAAAACAAAAGGCCCTGAACCCATAGGTTCACTATTTAGTGCCTTCAATTCAGAATAGTCGTCAAATGCATAATAGTCTTCACTCAAAATCCCTGGCGCGAAATCATAAATTTTAGCTACATTAGGCTCTTTGATTGTGAAGCTGATTGTGTAATCATCTTCTACCACAATCCCGCTTATGTGATCTTCTGTTCCGTCTCTAAACTCATCAACCCCGACAATATCATCAACCCAATAAGTTCGAGCGCCATCATACTCTGGGTGTGCCACGCATTCATACGTAAAGCGAACATCTTCCGCAGTCAAAGGCGTCCCGTCGGAAAAAGTTGCGTCTTCCCTCAGCATAAATGTGTAAGTTAAATTGTCTTCGGACACTTCCCAATCTTCCGCCACATCGGGAACCGGTGTGCCTTCAGGGTCATTGGTGACCAAACCACTGAAAATCAAATCCACAACGTAGCCGTCATACACATCATTGTAGAAAATCGGATTGAACACACCATTGAGACTGCTTTCCCCTACGATCAGCGTTCCCCCCACCTGTTGGGCAGGACCACAACCTGCAGCCAAACTTAAAACCATCATGACCGCTAGCATAAGTGCTATCTTTTTCGACATCTGCGTACCCCCTTATTCAAAATTTACCTGCTGTATCCTAAAGAAAGTTGAGACAATTAAATTGAACACCTCCTTGTTTTCAGAATATTTTGATGTCTTGAGAGCATTTCTACAACAGATTATATTTTCCTTTAAAATCAATTAAATTTCGCCCATTCTCATTCTTTTTGAGTCTTTTATAAAATATGTTTTGTACATTAGAAATTATTTAAAATTGGCTATAAAAATGGTGCGTCGTAGTAGATTTGAACTACTGACCCCTACCGTGTCAAGGTAGTGCTCTCCCCCTGAGCTAACGACGCACTGCTGGTGCCGGGAACCGGATTTGAACCGGTACGAGTTCTTGAACTCGAGGGATTTTAAGTCCCTTGCGTCTGCCAAATTCCGCCATCCCGGCATAAGCTATTTCTCTGACCCATTATACAATAGTTTACCTTTGAAATCAAGGGTTGTTCATTAAGGCAGATCGCTCCATTTGCACTAGAAGTCTTTATCTATCTCCTTCACTTCATCCAGAAGGAGATCAACAGCTGTTGCAGCAATATCAGGATTGATCTCAAAACCCATTCCGTTTCGGTGCAGCCTTGCTGCCTCGAGCAAAGTAGTTCCTGCTCCTAAAAAGGGATCTAATACCGTTTCTCCAATAAAACTATAAGCCTTGATGATACGCCCCGGTAGCTCTCTAGGAAAAGGAGCGATGTGTTTTCGCCCGTCACCGCTTTTTTCCGGTTTCATTAACCATACATCGCTCTTTTTAATTTCTAGCCAAAAATCTTTCTCTAAACGTGAGCGTTCCCTGCTTTCAGAAGTTATGTGATTATACTTTTTAAAACCCGGTCTTTCTGGTTTGTTGAATTCAACTATAAACTCATGCATATTATTGAGCAAAATACCGCCCGGATAAGGATACGTGCCAAAATGAGCCCTTACTCCATTTGTTTTGTGCCAAATAATATCCCTTTTAAAGATAAATCCGATTTCTTCACACAAATCAATGCTTCTCCCAACTAAATTGAGACTTCGATAAGAAGACTTATCTTTAATAGGCAGATTCATAATATTAAGGAAAAACTTCCTCCCCGGCTGCAAAACACGATACACTTCCTGCCATACTTCTTTGATTTTATCGTACCATTCATCCAACACGTGAATATTCCCCAAATCCCCTTCCTTATTTTTCCCGGAATACATTTTCGTATTGAAGTAAGGCGGTGAAGTAATCACAAGGTGTACGGAGTCGTCTTCAAGCTGAGACATGTTCTGTGCATTATCAATGTAAATTGATTGTTTTGTCTCTTTAGTTTGTATGTTTATCGGTGCAGTTTCTGTTTTTTCTTCATCGCCATCAGAACATTTAGCTTCTTTGAGCTCTTTGGCTCCGCTTAAAGTGAAGCGATATTGTCCGCTTGGGGATTTAACAGCCGCTATTTCGCCTGTCTTTAATAGTTTATGGACATCTTTTACTGATACACCCAAATACTTAGCCACCTCAATTGCCGAAAGATAAGACCTGTCTTCATAATCCCCCATGTCTTTCACCGCCTTTTAAACAATCGACCAGAAAAATCTCTTTTTATATAGATAAGCCTGCTGCTAACTAACTAAATTTATACACACAGTCATCTTTTCCCTGCACTTTTTTATTTCTTTTTGATTGTGTTGTTTTTGATGCCTCTTTGCAATATCCACTTCAACAGTTATTGTTGATTCTATGACTTGATTAACTTTCTGATTTTAGTTACACTTCATCCCAGGTACCTCTTTTGCTATTTCAAGGGTCGATCAACCTCGATACCTCGCATACTAGCAGGGGGTACTCTTTTTTTTTCAAATCCATTTTCAATCACCGCAGGAAAGCTCCTTTCTAAATTTCTCAGCTTTATCCTTCTGGTCCTTCCTGTGTTAATTAAATTTCCCCACCTTAAACGACATAGGTCTATATCGCAGCGCTTATTTTCTCCTTTGGTAATCCTTAGCCGTACAGACAAAACAAAACGCTCATTGATTTAGCATTTGCTTCTTCGGTTATATCACCTTAGCATGCCTCATCTTCCTGCCGAACGCAGCATCTTCAGCATCAATGGTATCAACTATATCTTATATAATTCCCAAGAACAACTGTTTACATTATACTTCATCTCATACTCTTTCGTTTTCCCATTAATAAGACTTTGGCACCGATAAATGATAATTTTATTTTCCCTTGTTTTTTCCTCTTTTCTCTCTATTATCCGCTTCACACTCACTACTTCACTTGTTCCATTTTCTAATACGCGGTATCGATATGGATATACCGCCCCACTTTCTGTGTAAAGGCCGATCATTTCCACTGATTTCTGCAAGATTTTCATCACTCGTTAGGCAGATTTTCAACAGTGAGTTCAAATACATTTAAAAACATGCCTCCACCTCCCCTGCCAACTTTTGGTTTTTCGTCTGCCTTTCTATTGAGTTGCACACTAAAAAAAGCTGCCTCCGCTACTTTCCAACCAGAAGAACCGTATCTTACTCATAATCAGCTATCTATAAAACACTAGACATCATTGGATAGTCTTCTTCTGTGGTTCCTCCGCTCATCGGTTTTATATCCGCATGTAAAAAGCACGATCTGATAAGAACTTTTGATCCATATCTTTTTCTAATTTGATCTACCACCTGATCCATTTTTGTTTTTTTTTCCAGTGCCCCATCATGTATGGTTAACTGCTGGAAATCACTACTGCATAGCTCGCTTAGACGAATTCCGAGATGGCGCAGTGGCTCTTGCTTCCAAGCTTCTTCAAACAACTGCACTGCCCCCTGATAAATAACGTCCGTACAATTGGTTGGCAGCTCTAGTCTTTTTTGATGGGAATATGAATCTAACTCATCTGTTTTCAAAGAAACCGTCAACACTTCTCCCAACAAATCTGTCTGCCGCAAGCGGGCAGACACTTTTTCTGCGAGAGAAAGCAGCACTAAGTGAGCTTTTCGTGATTCACAAATATCAAAAGGAATTGTGGTGGAATTGCCCACCCCTTTGATAGGGATTACATCACCTTTCACTGGGGAGCATTCAATGCCATTGGCGTAATTCCAAATCATGACGCCGTGGCTTTTTAACCAGGGCTTTATCAAAGATTTATCATATCTTGCTAAGTCCCTGATGGTGAAAATCCCCCGTTCGTGCAGCTTTTTTGCGGTAGCCCTTCCCACCATGAAAAGCTCTTCTACGGGTAAACACCACATTTTATCCGGAACCTCTTCTGGAAAAAGCGTATGTATTTTATCCGGTTTTTTCAGTTCCGAAGCCATTTTTGCCAATAATTTATTAGTGGATATGCCAATATTTACAGTAAAACCTAACTCTGCAAAAATACGTTTTTTGATCTTATGCGCAGTCGTAATTGGATCGGGAAAATGATCTTTCATCCCCTTGTAATCTAGAAAGCATTCGTCAATGGAATACTGCTGGATTTGAGGCGAATACTCTTTTAAAACCTCTATCATTGCTTCACTGCATTCTTTGTACAAGGTATAGCGCGGCTTAACTACCATCAAATCCGGACATTTATGGAGCGCAGCGCCAACAGCTTCTCCTGTCTTGATGCCAAATTTTTTTGCCGGTATTGATTTTGCTAAGACGATACCGCGCCTTTCAGCCGGGTTCCCCCCTACAATCGAAGGAATATTGCGCAAGTCGAGTGGGTCCCCGTGCTGAATTCGGTAGGCTGCTTCCCATGACAAATAAGCCGAATTAACATCAATGTGAAAAACAATTCCTTGCTTTTTAGCCTTACCGTTAGCGTGAAGATTCCTCTCTCCTGCTCTTTCATTACTGCACATTCCTCTGCCTCCTTTGGCCATTCTATGCCTGCCTGGGACTTTTTCTTTTCCTGCTGCAGACTGTCTTGGCGAGCGTACTTTTATTATATCACCGAACATATGTTCTGGCAATAACAGCATTCACCTTTCCCTCATGTATGCCAACGACCTAATTTATGAATGTAAACCCCTCCAACTCGCAGGCGACCGTATTTTAGGCAATCGCTATTGACAAGATTATCGTTTCTATATTAGTATATAAAATAACCTCATACATCATTCGTGTAATGAAAAAGGAAGTAGCATCGCGCGGTGACAATGCAGAAAGCAGATTGGCCGATGCGAAATCTGCCGGATGCGTGATGTGAATTACACTCTGGAGCACCGATGGCCAAACCATCGCGGTTTCCGACCGTTACTGCGGAAAAGAGGCTCTCCCATTATTACTAGCGGAGTGTAAACTAAGGTGGTACCACGATCGCTCGTCCTTAACAGATGGCGGTCTTATTTTATATCCGGGAGGAGATAAACCCATGCAAAATGTGTATGATGTTTTGAACGAAAGGGGATATATCGAACAAGCAACCGCAGAAGAAGAAATACGGGAGCTTTTGGGTCAGGAATCTGTTAGTTTCTATATTGGCTTTGATCCCACCGCAGACAGCCTTCATGTGGGGCATTTCATTCAAGTGATGGTTATGATGCATATGCAAAAAGCAGGACATAGGCCCATCGCCCTCCTTGGCGGCGGAACTGCCATGGTAGGTGACCCTTCTGGCAAATCAGATATGCGAAAAATGCTCACCGAAGAACAAATTGAAAAGAACGCCCAGTCATTTAAAAAACAGTTCTCAAAATTCATTGAATTTGGTAAAGACAAAGCTCTTATGGTTAACAATGGAGACTGGCTGCTAGGTCTAAATTACATAGAATTTTTAAGAACTATAGGCGTTCATTTCAATGTAAATAGAATGTTGTCTGCCGAATGTTTTAAGAATCGCATGGAAACCGGCCTTACTTTTCTCGAATTCAATTATATGATTATGCAAGCATATGATTTTTTAGAACTGTATCGCAAACACAACTGCAAACTGCAGCTTGGTGGCAATGATCAGTGGTCGAACATTATTGCCGGTGCTGAGCTCGTTCGCAAAGTTGAAGCTAAGCCGGCATATGGATTAACCTTCCGACTTTTGACTACTAGCGAAGGTAAAAAAATGGGGAAGACGGAATCCGGTGCTCTTTGGCTTGACGCCAATAAAACTCCCCCCTATGACTTTTACCAATACTGGCGAAATGTAGATGATCGGGACGTCGAAAATTGCCTTGCGCTGTTGACTTTCCTTCCGATGGAAGAAGTTTACAGATTAGGAGCTTTGGAAGGTTCATCAATCAACAAAGCTAAAGAAACATTAGCTTATGAAGTGACAAAAATGGTTCACGGGGAACAAGAAGCAGAAAAAGCTCAAACAGCGGCTCGCGCGCTTTTTACAAAAGACTCTGAATCTGAAGATATCCCCTTCACTAGCATTTCTCGAAAACAACTAGAAGAAGGTATAGATATCGTTTCTGTTCTATTAGAAACCGGACTCGCCTCTTCAAAAAGCGAAGGGCGCCGGTTGATCCAGCAAGGAGGAATCTATGTAGATGAAAATCGTGTCGACGATGCCGAGTTTATATTTGGTCTAGACACCCTTCAAGACGGAAAAATTTTAATCCGAAAAGGCAAAAAGACATATCATCAAATTCGACTCCATGGATAAAAAGCTACCGGTTAAATCCGGCAGCTTTTTTACTATCCATTAATTCCCTTGAAGTCGTCTGTTTCCCATAAAAAACTGGTCAAAAGCAGGCACCTCATACTTTTATCTGCAGGAACCATTCTCACGGCCAAAATTCCTGCCCGGATTGCAAAAAATACCTGAGCAAAAGTAGCCACCTAGCCAACAAGGATTAAATTAATAGGCGCTTTCGATGATCTTTCAACTGAAGAATCCAACCTCTCCTCGGGGCCTGAACATTTCGAATTAAGACAAGCTATATCCCCTTTCAGATTTAGCTATTCCTAAAAAGAGGAGAGGTTCGTTATGAAAGAAGTTCTTGTCTCCCGGACCAAAAAAACAGAACGTATTGTTTCTATTGACGCTTTCCGTGGCTTCATAATGATCCTGATGGCGCTAGACCACGCCAACAGCTTTTTGTCCTTTGGCGGATCTTACGAATTCTGGGGAGGCCCTTGGCCTTCAATTGAAAGCAACGCCGCTTTTTTAACCCGATTTATTACTCACATATGCGCCCCCGGTTTCTTTTTCTTGATGGGAATTAGCATGATCTATCTCTTCCATTCACGAAAAAATTTAAATTGGACCGATAATCGTATCAGGAGATATTTCCTAATACGCGGATTTATTGTAATCGGAGTACACTTCGCGTTGAGCGGTTTTTTAGCCGTTCCTTCCTTTATTAGAGGACAGTTCGGGATCGTTTTCAACGTGCTCTTCATCCTCGGTATCGCCATGATTATTAACTCTTTTCTTCTCCGCAAAAAGCCTTTGTCGTTGTTCTTGTTATCGGGTCTGTTTTTGTTGATTCCGGTAGTCGTTCTTAATGAGCTTATTCAATACAGTCAACCGCTCAACCCAATTTTTCAGCTTCTTTTTGCCCCGGGCGATATGGGGCCTCATACCGTTTTCTATACTTTGTTTCCCTGGATAGGATTTTGCACACTTGGAATAGGTTTTGGCAAAATACTTGCCAATAACCGAAGACTCGCATTTGCAAGACTCCCTCTATTTTCATCTGCTGCTTTCATTTTCTTTCTTATACTCCGCCTTTTAGGTGGATTCGGAAATATTCGTCCTCCGGAAGATTCAGGGTGGATGGCCTTTTTGAACATGACTAAGTATCCTCCTAGCCTCACTTTTTCATTCTTTACCATGTCCATTATTACAATCTTACTCTACCTTTTCGAATCAGCCACCGCCTTTATAGAAAAGCGGGCCGGATTCCTCCTTGTTTTTGGGAGGAGCGCTCTTTTCTTCTATGTTATCCACCATATCATCTATGTCACCATGATGCTCTTAGGACTTAGAGATTTACCCATGGCGACAATGTACATTTTTTGGATTATCGGCCTAGTCGTAGCTTATCCCATGTGCAGACATTACGCTTCTTTCAAAAGAAGACAACCAACTGAATCTTTTTGGAGAATGTTTTAAACCTGGTATGATAAACCAATCTGGTTCCTTGAAGCCTGGCAGATTGTTTTTATCTCTGAGCAACTTGCAGTATCGTCAAGACCAATGCTTTTGTGTAAACTATCCGGCTTACCCGGTCATAAACTCTGTCCAGCCTGAAAGAAAAAGAAAAACTCTCCCGATGTATTCAGAAGAGTTTCATTAGTTGGAGGCGACACCCGGAATCGAACCGGGGAATAAAGGATTTGCAGTCCTCTGCCTTACCGCTTGGCTATGTCGCCACTCAAAAACTATCATGGAGCGGAAGACGAGATTTGAACTCGCGACCCTCGCCTTGGCAAGGCGATGCTCTACCGCTGAGCTACTTCCGCTTTTTTTTCAAATGGTGCCGCAGGCCAGAATCGAACTGGCGACACGAGGATTTTCAGTCCTCTGCTCTACCGACTGAGCTACCGCGGCACAATAATGGCGGAGGCGACGGGACTCGAACCCGCGATCTCCTGCGTGACAGGCAGGCATGCTAGCCACTACACCACGCCTCCACAAACTTGGTGGGCGATGACGGACTTGAACCGCCGACATCCTGCTTGTAAGGCAGGCGCTCTCCCAACTGAGCTAATCGCCCATGCTCACCATCTAGCAAGATACAGTATACACAAAATTCCTTGTTCCGTCAACACTTGCCGAAAAACCTTATTGATTTATTCATCACTCGGGATGAATTCACCGCAGCCAGGTTCGCCGATAATTTTCCCCTTATCATAGATTGTTTTCCCTCTCAGAATTGTTTTGATTGTTTTCCCCTTTACTTTCATGCCCTCATAGGGGGTCCAACCGGCTACATAGTGGAGGGATTTTTCTTGTAAAGTCCACATCTCATCAGGATCAAAAATGACCAGATCTGCATCAGCCCCCGGCGCTAAAACACCCTTCCTTGGATAAAGACCAAATAATTTAGCCGGGTTCAGACAAAGGTACTTCAACATTTGCGGTAAAGTTATGCGTCCTTTGCCTACGCCCTCGCTATATACAATCGGAACAATGGTTTCCACCCCCGGAGCCCCGGATGAATTCATAAAGATATTTTCTTTATTGCCTTTTGTTGAAACAGGATGCGGAGCGTGATCCGATGTGATTAAATCTAACTCCTCTCTTCCTAACTGCTCCCAAAGTCCTTCACAGTCTTTTTTCGTCCGTAAAGGCGGGTTTATTTTCGCTCTTCCGCCCATATCATTCATCTGATCCACGTTCATTACCAAATAATGGGGGCAGGTTTCGCACGAGATGTGCGGGTAAAACGCTTTCTCTCTTTTTACGATCTCGACACTCTCTGGTAAGCTTAAGTGGAAAAAGTGAACATGTGCCTTGACAGATTTTGCAAACTGTATAGCACTTGCCACCGCTTCTGTTTCTGAAACCGGAGGGTGTGCTTCTGCGTGAGCCCTTGGATATACCTTCCCCTCCGCCTTTAATTTTTCTTCAAAATGTTTGAGAATATCATCATTTTCCGCATGAAGCCCGCCTATTTTGCCTACCCTTGCTAATTCTCCAAATGCTTCTAACAGCTCGCCATCATTGACCCGCTTCATGCGATTCGGGGCCGTGTCAGACATTAATAGCTTATAACCTACCAAGCCAAGTTTTGAAGTCCCATCAATATCTTCGATACTATTTGCAGTCACCGCCCCAAGAAGCCCAAAATCCACCAATGACTCTTTCTGGCATCTTTCTTTTTTTTCTCTCATCTCCTCCACTGTGACAGGAGCATGGGGCAGATCCAAAGGATGATCTATAATCGTTGTAACTCCTCCTGCCGCAGCTGCTCTCGTTGAATTGATAATCCCTTCATTGGTCGTCCCGAAAGAATGAACATGTGCATCAATGAATCCCGGCATTACCAAACAATGGCCGCCGTCAATTGTATCAACCGAGTCGGGCATGCTGTCTCTTTTACCCACAGCCGCTATCATCCCGCTGTGAACCGCCACCGCCCCATCACTGATAATCTCATCTCCCAAAACTACACGACCCTGCACAATCAAATCTACTTTAGCCACCAAAATATCTCTCCTTTCATTTCATAAAAATATATAATTTTCAATAACTCTTGAAGCAAAAAAAATATATCCACACCATTTTATGACATTTTCTGTACTAGCTTGTGATAAGCTTCGCCTCTTTTCTCAAAATTATCAAACATATCAAAACTTGCACAAGCAGGTGAAAGAAGAACAATCTCACCTGATTTTGCTTGAGAAGATGTTTTAACCGCCTCTTCTAAAGACTCACAGCGAACTATTTCCGGACCGTTTTCTGACAGCTCTATCTTGTTTCTTACCGCCTCTTCGATTTTATCGGCAGTAACCCCAATCAAAATCAATCTTTTAACGTTATTTACAATGCAGTCAGCTAATTCGTCGAAAGATATTTTTTTGTCGTAGCCACCCGCAATCAGATGAATCGGATCATCAAAAGAGCCGATGGCACAGATAGTTGACTCAGGTGTAGTCGCTTTGGAATCATTAAAGTACTTTACTCCTTTGTGTTCTCTAACGAAAGATATTCTATGCTCGATTCCTCTAAAGTTTCTGATAGCTTCCCGGACATGATGCGTTTCTATTTGGCATTCTTTTGCTATCGCGACAGCGGCCATAACATTTGCAGCATTGTGCGCACCAGGAAGAAGTATATCACTAATACTACATATTTCCTCTTCGGCACCATCTTTGAAAAACATGATTTTATCCTCATGCAGGTAGGCATTAATAGAACTAGATGCGCTTCGGTCAACACTAAAATACATCGTTTTCCCGGGAACATCCTGTCCCATATTCAAGGTTATCTCATTATCTGCATTAAGTATAGTAACATCCTGCTTTTTTTGGAATCGGTAAATATTCTTTTTGGCCTCTACATACGCCTCCATAGTTCGATGTTGATCGAGGTGGTTTGGATAAATATTGAGAATTGCGGCAATGTCGGGAGACTGCTTCAGCATCTCTAACTGAAAGCTGCTTAATTCCAAAATAGCATAATCATCTTTTTTTATATGGGCAGCTTCCAATAAAAGGGGATTTCCGATATTGCCACCTACATAAGATTTCTTCCCGCTTCTAAGAAATATTTCGCCCAGCAAAGCCGTGGTTGTCGTTTTCCCAGCGCTGCCTGTTATCCCAATTGTTTTCCCTTGACAGAGAAACAGGAATAAACCCATTTCACTATCAATCACCGCCCCTTTTTCAACCGCTTTTTTGATTTCCGGTAGATCTTTAGGCATTCCGGGTGTTAAAAACAGATACTCTTCTTCTAGATTTTCTAAGTATCTGGAACCAAACATAAAGGTAATATCTTCTTTCTCGTATTTTTGCGTTACTGAAGAAAGTTCCTCCCGGCTTTTTTTATCCCTGGCTATCACTGTGCATCCAAGGTCCAATAGAAAGCGAATTAGAGGAACATTGCTCCGCCCCAAACCAATAACAGCGACCCTTTTCCCTTTTAATCGATTTTTTACTATTCCATAGTTTTTTGCAAAGCTTACCATACAGGACCTCCTATCGATAAAGCACCTGGATTGACATTCTTCTCACATGTTTTCTGCAGCTGATTTAAATTTTTCAATTGCTTCTTCTCGTGTTTTACCCCATACTTCAATTAAAGGGTCCTGGCAAGACACCTTCACTCCGGTGGAATAATATGCTACTTCCGCCGGCAACCAAAATGAAAAAGCGTAGATCATATCCATTTTTTTACAGATAAGCTGTATCTCTTCTGCTGATTCTTGTTTGGTTAACACAGCCGATCCATTATCTATTTCACAAACCAAAACATCGCCTTTATACAAAGCCAGTTTTTCCCTCATTTCTTCAGGTAAAATCACTTTCCCGTTTTCACCTATCACGAGACGATACTCTTTCAACTAGCAACCACCTTCCTAATTCATGCTTTACTCAAAATAAGTATCATAGCATGCTCGTGCAATCCGAGCTATAACTTGATGTCCTCTGACCGGATCAGGGAGATTTTCTGCTAAACAGCATACATAGAATTTCTTATCTCCTTTGTAGATTATCCCCGCATTATGTGTCAATCCAGTATCTTCTCCTGTCTTATGAGCGACAACAGCCCCCTCCGGCAGGAGCAAGGGGATTTTATGATTCAACTGCTGTAATTTTAGTATGGAAAGCATATCACTGCAGGCTTCTTGATCGAGGAAGCATCCTTGGTCTAAGGCCTTTAGCATGATAAGAACATCTCGAGCTCCGAGATGATTGTGAATTCCTTTTTCGGCTAACTCTGGCTTCATCAATTTACGTCTTAACACTGAAACCTTTGCACCAACTGATTGAATAAGATCGTTGACTTTATCTATTCCAACTAAATCAATGAGCATATTGGTAGCCGTGTTATCGCTGATGGTGATCATCAAAATCGCAATATCACGAACCGACAGTTCAAGTCCTTCATGCATAATCTGCAAGACTCCGCAGCCGCCCACCACATCTTTTTCTTGTAATACAAGAGAATCACCGAGAGACAATGATCCCTCTCTGTCCTGACGGTAAACCTCCATTAAAATTGGTATTTTGATAATACTTGCTGCTGAAAAAACTCTCTCCTCTTGATAGCCAAATCTTTCTTCCGTTAATGGATTCTGTATGCTAAATGCCCAATCTCCATCTTCCTTGTTGATAATTTCAAAAATCTCCCTTTGAAGCCGGCTCACATTGATCCCTCCCCTTAATACCGTCTTTCTCGGTCCACTAACGTAGGCATTGATTCATTATCCATAAAAGCTCGCAAATTCTTTGTAAATACTTGAACGGTCCTTTGTTCGTGCCGGTCCTGGGGAGCCTGAGCACCCATATGGGGTGTAATGATTAGGTTGGGAGCTTCATATAAAGGATCCTTTGAAGGCAGCGGCTCGGGGTCTGTGACATCAAGCCCGGCGCCTGCTATCCATCCTTTATTTAGAGCCTCCAAAATCGCCTTGCTTTGAATCACTTTCCCTCTAGCAATATTCACTATATAGGCCGTATCTTTCATTGTCTTAAATTCGTCTGCACCAATCATGCCTTCTGTCTCTTTGGTCAATGCCGTTGCCACCACCACAAAATCCGAAACTCTAAGAAGTTCATCCACCTCATCTGCAGGCAGAATACGGTCCACATTAGGCTCATTGCCGCGAACACGTTTTTTGGTCGCAATGACTTCCATATTGTAGGCTAGTTTGGCTTTTTTGGCGATTTCCCGACCAATACTTCCCAATCCAATGATACCCATTACTTTGCCGTCCATCTCGGTGATCGTGCTTCTTTTCCATACTCTTTCCATCTGGAACCTGTAAAAGCGGTCAATCCCCCTTGTCAAAGAAGTAAGCAGTGCAAAAGCATGCTCAGCAACAGGGACATCATAAACACCCCTTGAATTGGTCAGTAAAACATCACTTTCAAGAAATTCAGGGTAAAATAACGCATCTACACCGGCGCTTAAAGAATGAATCCATTTTAAGTTCTCTGCTTTAACAAAAGCTTCCTTCGGAAATTCCCATCCTAGCGAAGCAACTATGTCAATTTTGGGCAGCAGATCATTCGCCTCCGTCACGCTTTTAGCTGTATAAACTTTTATGCCCGGATCAACCTCTTCGACCTTTTTTATGTTTTCCGGTGAAATTTTTGATAAAAATAGTACCTGCCATTTTCTCTGTTCTGCCACACTATCTCCTCCTTTGTTTTTTGTTGATTTCGATTTGATTGTGGTTTTTCCTTCAATGTTTATGTTTCTTCTGATCAGGTCTATTAAAAATCTGTTTTTTATTGCAAGAAAGCCTGGGATTTATTCCCAGGCTTTTGCCTATACGCTGTAATTAGGAGACTCCTTAGTGATGCTTACATCGTGGGGATGACTTTCTTGTAAACCCGCATTGGTTATTCTTACAAATCGCGTCTTCGTTTTTAACTCTTCTATGCTGGCCACCCCACAATAGCCCATTCCTGATCGGAGTCCGCCCACCAGCTGATAAACAATTTTTTGCAAAGGGCCACTATAAGGCACTCTTCCTTCAATTCCTTCTGGAACCAGTTTAGAAAGGTTTGCTGTGTTTTCTTGAAAATATCGATCACCACTGCCCTCTTTCATGGCAGATACAGAACCCATACCTCTATATACTTTATAGCTGCGGCCCTGGTAAATTTCCAATTCACCGGGGCTTTCATCGGTTCCGGCAAATAAACTTCCTATCATAACGACATCTGCACCGGTTCCAATTGCCTTTGTTATATCGCCTGACAATCTGATTCCTCCGTCGGCTATGATTGGTACTTCATGCTTGCTTGCCTCTTTAACACAATCGTTTATGGCCGTGACTTGTGGAACGCCAATACCTGCAATAACTCGGGTTGTACAAATCGACCCCGGACCAACACCAACTTTTACTGCGTCTGCCCCGGCTTTGGCCAAAGCTTTTACCGCCTCGGCTGTCGCTACATTACCTGCAATAATATCAATATCCGGAAAGACCTTTCTGATCTCTTTCACCATCGCAATCACATTGGCCGAATGCCCGTGAGCAGTGTCGACTACTATAACGTCCACGCCCGATTTTACAAGAACATCGATTCTTTGAATCGTATCTCCTGTTATCCCGACGGCAGCAGCCACCAGCAATCTTTGCCTTTGATCTTTGGCCGCGCTCGGGTGTTTTCTTGTCTTTTCAATATCTTTAATTGTTATTAGACCTTTGAGATTTTGTTGGTCATCAACCAAAGGCAGCTTTTCAATTTTATATTTCCCCAGAATAAGCCTGGCCTCTTCTAAAGTCGTACCCACCGGAGCCGTTACTAAATTTTCTTTGGTCATAATATCCTCAATGGGCTGAGAAAAATCTTCTTCGAATCGAATATCACGATTGGTAATTATCCCAACTAACTTTCCTTCCTCAGTAATCGGAACCCCGGAAATCCGATACCGCTCCATGATTTTTGCTGCATCCCGAACGGCATGCCCCCGGCTTAAAGAAATGGGATCTGTTATCACACCGTGATCAGACCTTTTTACTTTATCCACCTCACCGGCCTGCTCTTCAATCGACATATTCTTATGAATAACACCGATCCCGCCCTCTCTTGCCAAAGCTATTGCCATACGAGCTTCCGTAACCGTATCCATGCCAGCACTTATCACCGGGATGTTCAGCTTAATCCTTCTTGTCAGATATGTCGATACATCCACATCACGAGGCACTACCGAAGACTCGTTGGGGACAATAAGGACATCATCAAAAGTCAATCCTTCCTTGGCAAATTTTTCTTCCCTCTCGATTTTTTCACTTTTTGGCTCCATACTATCCCCCTCTTTCTCATTATGTAAAATTCGTAAAGCTCCGTTCATAATGAAAATTTTAGTCATTATACCATAAATAGCAGTCAATTACTAGAGAACCAATCTCTGTCTTGTGTTTAACTTTTAATCCTATCACCCTTGAATACCTTTGAAAATACCACCACAAAAAACACCGCTAAACCAATATATACAAAACAAGGAAAATTTTATATTGATCAAACGTTCAACGACAAGCCTTTACAATATGTCGAACAGTACAAAACATCCTGAGAAAGCTTTGTAGCAATTACTTCATATTCTATCATTCTTTAAAATTTTTTTCTCTTCCCGTCGATATTTCTTTTTGATTATTTTTCTTATATGACTTATAAAAGTGTCTATCGTTATTTTTGCTTTTAGCAAGCAGCACAGTCAAAATTTCTGTCCTCTAGTATATAATTTTTTTATCTTGTAAAACTCTTTAGGAAGTTTTCTCTGGTAGCTATCCTTCCACATCTGTATCTTCCAACACTTCTTTTTAGAAGCGCCTATAACAAAAGTTAGATAAACTCAAGCACTCTTGTTTATTGCACAACAAAGAGAGTTTTCCATCACCTAGTTGTCTTAGTACAATGCCTACGTCTTTCATAGCCAGCAGAGATTTCCAATGCATTTAAGAAGGAATCAAAATTTGAGTCTAGAAAACGCTATAAGCATCAAATACAATACTTGGAGGTCATTTTATGAAAGCGTTGATTACTCTTACTTCCTCTGAATCGAAGAGGTTGATCGCCAAAGGGATATCTTCTTTACCCGAAGTGGAAAAAGCAAAGCGAAATGGACGGATCATTGTCGGCGGCGGCACAACCAACGGTTATGTTGTGGAGGAACTAACCGGTACAGAAGTTGACAAAGCAAATTACACTTTTGGAATAGTAAATGAAGGACTTCACTGCTCCACTTCAAAAGAAAGCAGAGAAAAAAATATTCCTCTTCGGCTAATCGATGGAAAGGTATCAAAACGCCCGGCCCCGGAAATATTAAAAGAGTTCACAAATAAAGATGTTTTTATAAAAGGGGCTAATGCGGTTGACCCTTATGGGAATGCAGGCATCCTTATCGCCAGCCCGGTCGGGGGGACCATCGGCGGGGCTTATTCCATTCTCGTTTCCCGAAAGGCTAACCTAATTGTACCGGTCGGACTTGAAAAGCTTATTCCCTCCGTAGTGGAAGCTGCCGAAGTCGGCGGCATGTACGATTTTGATTTAACCATGGGAATGAGATGCTCTTTATGGACTTTGACAGATGCTATTGTTATTACAGAAATTGCAGCCTTACAAATCCTATTTGATGTTACTGCTGTTCATTTCAGTTCGGGCGGATCCGGTGATTCTTCCGGTGCGGTTACCCTCGCCATCACCGGTGAAGAAGAAAAGGTCAAAAAAGCCTTCTCCTATTTGCGATCTATTAAAGGAGAACCTGCTCTATCCAACTCTCGCAGATCCTGTCTAGAATGTGAAGATCCTTGCGATTTCGTCTAGAAACCAATTTTTCCTATTATAGATTCTATGCTTTTTAAAGTTTACCAACAGCAGCCGCAATTATTATTGCTCAAAATTATCATTCGTTATACCACCAATTTACCAGAATTGAAACTCTCTTACGCTTTGCATATCACATTTATGAAGAGTGATTTGCATCGACTGCAAAACGCCCTTGGTTAAAACCTTTGCTTTAACAAAAAAACCTTTGACACAAGTAAAGGCATGCCGCTTATGTCAAAGGTTTTTTGCTGTGCCTCACGGCAGTCATTCATAAATATTTTGGTTCTATACATCTTTCTTTATCTTTTACACATTAAATCTAAACTGAATAATGTCCCCATCCTGCACTATGTAATCTTTCCCTTCTAGACGATATAAACCCTTTTCTTTGAGTTTTGCTACCGAATCCCATTTTTTTGCGTCCGACCAGTGAAATACTTCAGCCCGAATAAAACCCTTCTCCATATCGGAATGCACTTTTCCGGCAGCTTTTATTGCTGGCGTTCCCTTCTCAATGGTCCATGCTTTCACTTCATCCTGCCCAATGCTAAAGAAGGATACAAGACCTAAAAGATCATAACTTGCTCTTGCAAGTTGGTCAACACCGGGCTCTTTAATTCCAATGTCTTCCATAAAAAGCTCCCTCTCATCTTCTTTTAGCTGACCTATCTCAACTTCGATTTTTGCACAGATTTCCACCAGAGGAATGTTCATTATTTCAGCTTTTTTCCTTACAGACTCCGCTCTTGGATATTTTTGCTCCTTGTACTGTTTTTCATCCATATTAATCACAACCAAGAAAGGTTTTTCGGTAAAGAAAGAATATCCTTGCAAAGCTTGCTGCTCTTTTTGTGTTAATTCAACTCGATGGATGGGGATTTCCTGTTCAAGACCTTGAAGGCACTTATTAAGGCCGCTAAGGGCCTCTTCCTGTTCTGCCGTCTTCTTTTTGTTTGACTCTATCCGTTCAATATTTCTTTCTATAATTTCCATATCCGCCACTAGCAATTCAATTTGCATTATTTCCCAATCCCTGATAGGATCGATACTGTCTTCGCAATGCTCAATTTTTTTATCTTCAAACACTCGGATAACATATATCAATGCATCTGTATCTCGAATTGCTGCAAGAAATTGATTCCCAACCCCCCTCCCTTCACCTGAACCTCTAACCAAGCCCGGAATATCAAAGCATTCAATTTGAGCATAGACTACCTTCTTTGGATCATAAAGCTCTCCCAAATAAGTCAATCTCTTATCGTAAATGGTAGCCATGCCCCGGTTGGTTTCTGTCTTACCCGTAAAATACGAAGAGGTCTCTGCCTGAAGACCCGTTAAAAGATTAAAAATCGTTGTTTTGCCGCTCAAAGGCAACCCAACAATACCGCAAGTCAGTGCCAATTGGCATCATCCCCCTTGCCCTGCTTTCGTTATTTTCTTCGCCTGCCTGCCAAAAAGCCACCAAGAGCACCAAATAAAGAACTGTTGAATATGGCAATCAAGACCGAAGGCATAGCGATATCCTCCGGACGACCCATAACAAGGTTAATGGGAAGTGAAATATTAAGTGAAACCATGCCTGCCAATAATCCATGAATGCTTTTCAGCTTCACTGCTTTGGAGCCCGCCCACCAACCGCCTAAAGCCAAAGAAATCCATGTAGCAAAGATGATTGACAAATACAAAAACAGTGATTCTCCAAAACCGAGCACTGCACCCAATAAAAGCCCTGCTCCCATGGATATCAAAAAGGCAATGATCCCGCCTTCGATGATGGCTCTTGGATTCAATTGATCACCCTGCCTTCAACTAGAGATCATAATTCAATTCCTAAAAATTTAGCAGCATTTCCCCCGAATATCTTCTGCATTTCATCCTTTTTCAGACCAATCCAACTGCAAGCCCGGTATTGATCCTGTAAATACCTGATCGAAAACCCACGGGGAAACCAGCTTGAATCGGTCCCGAAAATAATTCTGTCCGGGCCTACCGTCTCGTATGATTTCCTAAACAGACCTTCCAAAGTCAATTCATACGGCATCCATTTCATCCACTGGTTTGAGCCGGAAGTATCTATATACACATTAGGGCAGCTCCAGCATAGATGCAAGAGTTCCTTAAAATATCCGCAACCAAAATGAGGAACAATAATCGGGATCTCGGGAAACGAATGTGCCACGTTATAAATCGACAAGGGGCTAATCATGGGATGATTCGCGATTCCTCCACCGGTCCCTAACAGCCCAAAATGGATCATTAACGGAATTTCATTTTCAGCACAATATTCCCAGACCGGTACAAGAGAAGGATCATCAAATGAAACCGATATACGCGGAGCTAAAATCTTATACCCTTTAAAACCGAGCTCCGATATTCCTCTTTCTAATTCCGACGCCGCATCGGGTTGGGCAATGTCATGATGCGCAAAGCCATAGAATTTGTCCGGATGTCTTTCTACAATAGAGGCTAAAGAGTCGTTTCCCCCTCCTGTCATAAATACTACTTTTTCCAGTCCATGTTTCTCTAACTCCTCTGCCCACATATCAGCTAGTTCTTCCTTCGTGTATTTTGTTAATTCCGGCTCAGGAAAATTCCACTCCCTCCTAAATTTCTCTTGCCTTTCCCGGTTGTATTTACGCAGAAGATCTTTTTGTTTTCCACCTCTCCACCCTAAGGGAAAATGAGCGTGATAATCAATAATTGTTAATCCGTTAAATGACAAATTGAACTCACTCCTTACTTTGCGCTATATTATTTTTGTTTTTTGTAACCATATGAAAGGCGCCGTATAGACCACTATCAGGGGCCAAGGAAGCGGGAATGATTTTTACTTTTTCCACTGGCACTAATCTTACTCGCTCCCGAACGACTTCGTTGACTTTTTTAAAAAGGGTCTCCCCTATTTTAGCTACCCCTCCGCCGATGACAACTGCTTCCGGGCTCAATGTTGTCACAACATTGGCCACTCCAATACCTAAATACCCCATCGCCTTGTGAATGATTTCTTCAGCGGCCTCGTCTCCATTTGAGGCTGCCTTGGCAACCAATTCAGCTGTCAGCATGCCTTGAATACCAACCAATTTTCGCATCATTGACGGCTTATCGCTGTTTTTAATCCACTCTGCGGCCATCCTTACAATGGCTGTTCCTGAAGCAAGTGTCTCCAAACAACCTTTACTGCCGCAGTTGCAATCAGGGCCGTCTTCTTTAATCGTCATATGGCCTATTTCTCCTGCGCTTCCGCCAACACCCGTTACTAGCTTTCCGTTCGCAATTATTCCTCCCCCTATTCCGGTACTCACCGTAATATAGACAATGTTCTCCATTCCCCTGCCCGCACCTAATCGGTGTTCCCCGAGTGCCGCGAGGTTAGCGTCGTTTTCTAGAAAAACAGGAACGTCATATTCTTCTCGCAGCGCTTCGCTAATAGGATAATCTATCCATTTCGGCAAATTCGGAGAATGCAAAACCATTCCCGCTTCTTTATCTAAAGGACCAGCACACCCAATTCCAATCCCATAAATCCGTTGAAAGCGGTTGTCTTGTTTTTTATGCCAATCGGCAATTTTAGCCAAAATCCATTCTACGCCTTCATTGGGATCTTGTGGGGTCGATCGTTCGTAACGGCTAAGCATGGAACTATTCATATCGGCGATCCCTATCGAAATTTTGGTGCCTCCAATATCGATTCCTATAACCGCTCCCGCAGAATATGGCACTTTTTTGACTCCCCTCTCATAAGCTATAGTCTATCATAAATAAAAAGATCATTGTCAATTTTCAATAGTAAATCACTTAGAATAAACTTAAAATGAAAGGCGCGGTAATTGTACTTAACACCAAAGAAACAAGAATTATGGCCGCTGCCATTTCTGTATCTAAATCATAACGGATTGCAAAGCTTAAAGTCATCATCATGGAAGGCATCGAAGCCTGCAAAAGCGAGACTTGAAATGGAATAGTTTCTAAAGTAACGAAACTTGAAAAAAGAACTAAAATCAAAGGAGAAACAAGTAACTTTATGAACGAGGCAACCAAAGAAACAGATAGCAACTTGCCTACAGATTCAGTTCGCAGTGACATGCCAAGCACAAGCATGACTAATGGAACCACCAATGCACTTAAATATTCTAATGTTGTCATTAGAAATTCCGGAATGGGGTACCCTCTTAGAATAAAACCTAAAACAAGTCCCCAAAACGGGGGAAAACGGACAATGTTTTTCCAAGCACCGGAAACACCGCCTTTTCCACTTCCGTACCAAGAGGCCAAGCCGGCCCCCAAGCTTAATCCCAAGATGCCTGTACTAAATTGATCGTAAAATACACCATACACCAAATTTTCCCGGCCAAATACACTGATAATGAGCGGAAATCCTAAAAAAGCTGTGTTACCAAAAGCTGAAGCAATAATGAAAGAACCAGCCGACCTTCTGTCGAGTTTCATCAGACGACTTACAGCTGAGGAGATAACCAGACAACTCAAAACAGTGGCATTGGCCAGTATTGGGATTTTTATCAAATCAGTTGACAGGTCCGACTGCCAAACCGCAAGAAATATCAAAGAAGGCATTCCTAAATAAATAATCAAAGTGTTCAAACTTTGAACATCTTCTTTTTTTACCAGCCCTTTTCTTAAAAATACCATTCCTGTAAAGATGATGACGATGGCTGCTGCCATTATACTGCCCAAACCGTCAAAACCCCCCACCTTTTCATTTTCACCGCTCTTTCTTATGTGTCCAACACTCATTTCACCAAAGCAAATCCTTGTTCCTTCTGGTAATTAAAAAGAACATAATATGCGAAACAAGTGTTTCATTATTAAAAAACCCTACAATTATTAGTGTCAAGCAAACTCATTGTTACCGATCCGCGCACTTTACGAGGGGAAAAGTGTGTCCTGGAGCAGCCTTACAACGGCTACCTGTTACAACTTAAAGAAAATCGCAAGGCACTTGGCCAAATTGGCTTAGCGCCTGCGATTTCTTTTTCTAACTCATCAAATTGTGTCGCGACTTTAGAGTAATGATGGTTTGTTAAATCAATCTAGTCATCAAAATCACGGTTTCCAGCAACCGGTAGTCCTCTCCTGTGGACTTTGATCAATTCCAACGAAACTATTGCTCTCTTTTAATCCTTGTTATCGTTATCAAACTTCCCATTCAAAATCAATGTAGGAACCGTCCCTAAATCTAACTTCAATCTCAAACTCCTCGTAAGATCCTTTCCAATCAAAAGCCGTTAATACCCTGTCAACGATTTCCTGCTTAGACATGGAAGCATCAATTTCCAGCTTCTCCAGAATGGGAA
>SLNR01000020.1 GCA_007132905.1 Candidatus Sumerlaeota bacterium
ATTCCCCCTAAAAAATGTACAAGGCAGTTTAATAGAATGTTGAATACAGTGTAGCAAATTTCTGTGAATATAGATATGATCACACAGACAATATTTGTAAAAACGACTGCTCTTTGATAAAAAAACCGCTGATAGAAAAAGCCTTAAGTTTAGCTGGGTGGGAAAAAATGTTTTTAAGTTTTCCAGCAAAATCACAGGCTGGTGAGGTTAAGTTTTTTTAGGTAAGAAAAGCCTGTTAGAACTTTGCTCTAGGGAAAAAGCATCCTGGGGGAAGGAACTTTTCCTCTTTACAGAACATATGTTCGATGTTATAATAATAAAACACATCAACAGTAAGGGAGGAGAAAACATGCGGTGCCCAGAGTGTGATGCTAAAATGGTTCCTCAGAGTGGATGCCGAAATTGTCCTGTTTGCGGGTACAGTTATTGTTGTGCGGTTCGGATGGGCAAAAACAAAGCAGCAGTAGGTTGTGGACCAAAATGAAGGCAATCATGAAACCGATTAAAATGATGGCCTGGTCTACAAGTGACGGTGATGTAACGCCTCTTCGTTTTCTTTGGAAAGATGGAAGTTTACAGCGAAACATAAAAATCCATCAGGTTGTTGAGCGATATGAAGAGAAGTTTGCAGGGAATCGCATGCTGGGATTTCGCTGTCAAGAGGTGATCGATGGAGAGGAAAAAGTTTTTGAACTGAAATTCGAAGTAAAGACATGCAAATGGTATCTCTTTAAAATATGAAGGATGATATGTACGAAATGCCTGCTTCTTTTTGGGTTAAGAAGACGGGCATTTTGTGTATTAGGTAAGAATTAAGAGGGTTTTCCGCGGGATATGGATAAATGAGGTTATACATCATTAAAACATCATAGACCGCCAGACAGGTAGGTGGGAGGTAAAAGAATGGAAAGAGATGAGATGCAAAAAAAAGTAGATCTGAGAAGCTGCCTTGTTTGCGATTTGGAAAATATGGCAGTAAGAGCGGGTGAGAAGAAATTTCGCGGGCGGCAGGTTTTCCAGTGGGTACACCGGCATTTCTCAGAGAAGATTCAAGATATGAAAAATGTGAACAAAGATTTCCTCTCTCATTTAGAAAAAACAGCTTATCTAAGGCCCTTGGAGTTATTGGCCAAAGAGAGTGCGAAAGAAGATAGCACTGAGAAGTTTTTATTTGGTCTCCGGGATGGGCAAGCAGTGGAAACAGTGCTTATGCATTATCGATATGGAGCAAGTATTTGTGTGTCTACACAAGTCGGTTGCCGAATGGGATGTGCTTTTTGTGCTTCGACAATAGGGGGATTGATAAAAAATCTTTCGGCCGGGGAAATGGCAGGCCAGGTAATTGATGTCCATAGATTGGCACCTCTTGAGGAAAGAGCCTACAGCATTGTTGTCATGGGTTCAGGTGAGCCGCTGGAAAACTATCATGAAACAATTAAATTTATCCGTATCATCAACGACCCGATGGGTCTGGGTATTGGATGGAGGCGGATTACTGTGTCGACCTGCGGATTAGTTCCTGCCATCTATCGCTTGGCCGAAGAGCAGATCCCCATTAATTTAGCTGTTTCGCTGCACGCTTCAAATGACCGCATGCGCGATCGTCTAATGCCTATTAATCAAAAATATCCCCTCGAAGAGTTGTTGGCTGCTTGCCGGAGTTTTATTGCAAAGACCGGGAGAAGGATTACTTTTGAATATGTCATGATCAAGGGCTTGAATGACAGCCGCGAAGCGGCTTTTGAACTTGCCGAAAAACTGCGCGGACTCCTTTGTCATGTCAATTTAATTCCGGTAAACCCGATAAAAGAAAAGCCTTATCAGCGTCCTTCTTTAAAACAAATCGACGAATTTTCCTCTATCTTAAGTGATAGGGGGCTGGAGGTGACCATCCGGCGTGAGTTGGGACAGGATGTGGAGGCTGCCTGTGGTCAGTTAAGAAGCAGATTTGCAGACAGAGCCAGAATGGGGGCGGACAGGATAGAGGGAAAGGCAGGGGAAAAGGATGATTGAAATTAGCAGCTATACCGATGTAGGCCGGGTGAGGGACAAGAATGAAGATAGCCACGATGTGATTTCTTTATCAAACAGCACCTATCTTTGCATGGTTGCCGACGGAGTGGGCGGGAGTGCCGGCGGAGAAGTGGCCAGCCAACTAGCTTTAGAGACGGTCTCTTCTTATTTGCAAACCGCAAAGGAAGATTTTCCTGTCGAATGTCGAAAATATCTACTGGAAGCCATTAAACGGGCGAACCAGGAGATTTATGAACAAGGGAGAGCTGACCCAACTCTTTACAATATGGCTACAACCCTAACTGCTTTGGTCTGTCAAGGTCATGATGTTTGGTTAGGTCATGTAGGTGACAGCCGCGGGTATCTTGTTCGCAAGAATTCGATGGAACAAATTACGAAGGATCACTCGTTGGTGGAAGAGCTTGTCCGCCATAAGAAGATAACACCCGAGGAGGCAAAGATCCATCCTTACCGCAATATGCTGACAAAGGCATTAGGATTTGAAAGTAGTGTTGCTCCCGAAACATATCAGCTGCAGGTAAAGCCGGGTGACATTATTCTTTTGTGTACAGACGGCCTGACAAATATGGTTCCGGAGGATGAGATTTGTCAAGGATTAGAAAACCAAGAATTCAATGAAGTCGCAAAAATGTTGACCGAAAAAGCTTTGAGTTATGGAGGGGTAGACAATATAACCGCCGTTGCACTCAAATGGGTGAAATAAAAGAAAGGAATTTGATGTATATTGTCGAATATCCTGCAGTCGGCAGCAAGCATTGCCTTTGAAGGAGTGGTGGCATGATTGGTCAGATATTAGGCAGTCGCTACGAAATAATTGAAGAGATCGGGAGAGGCGGCATGGCATACGTCTATAAAGCCAGATGCACTTATTTGGATCGAGTTGTGGCTGTCAAAGTCCTCCAACCCCAATTTGCGAATGATGATGAATTTGTTCGTCGTTTCCGCAGAGAGGCTCAAGCGGCGGCAAGTTTGTCTCATCCCAATATTGTCAATATTTATGATGTAGGCAGAGATGATGACCTCCATTACATTGTCATGGAGTATGTCCCCGGTAAGACCTTGAAAGATTGGATTAAAGACAATGTTTCTTTATCGATCGAAGACAGCGTCCGGATTGCTGTTCAGGTCGGAATGGCTCTCGAACATGCTCATCAAAATGAAATTGTGCACTGTGATATAAAGCCGCATAATATTCTGATGACTTTGGATGGGAGGGCAAAGGTGGCGGATTTTGGTTTGGCGCGGGCGGTTTCTTCCACCACCATAACTTATACTGAATCGGTTATCGGTTCTGTTCACTATTTTTCGCCCGAGCAGGCGAGTGGGGAGCGAGCCGGCAAAAAATCAGATATTTATGCGCTTGGCATTGTCTTATATGAAATGATGACAGGAAAGCTGCCTTTTGAAGGGGAAAGTCCTGTCACAATTGCCCTTCAACATATACGCGAAGAAGTAAAAAGTCCTCGTCTATACAATACGAAGATTCCAGAATCACTAGAGAGAGTGATTTTAAAAAGCATCGAGAAAGATCCAGCAAAACGTCATGATACTAGTGGTGACTTCGTCAAAGATTTGCGGGAATTTTCAGCTGACTACGTACCCGAGGAAACATTGGACCATCATAGCGAATACAGTACGCAGGTGATGCCCGCCGTAGATGATAAGAAAAGCGAAGAGGGAAGCAAATGGGGGAAAATAGCAAAAGCCTTAAAAAAGAATCCCAGAAAAACCGCCATGATGTCGATATTGGTAATACTGTTAATCCTAGCTTTGGCTGCAGCAGGTTTGAAGGTTAGGGATTATTTTGAAGTTTTGGTTGTCGAAGCACCCGATGTGATTGGTATGAGCTTGGCTGAAGCAATAGAAGAGCTCGATTCACAAGGTCTTGAATACCGCGTTGTCGGAGAGGTTCATAGTGACCAGTTTAGTGTCGGCCATGTGGTGTCCCAGGAACCGGCAGCAGGGCAGGAGATGAAGACAACTTTCCCTGTTTCGCTGATGATAAGCAAGGGAAGAGAGATGGTTTCAATCCCCCGCGTCATAGGTATGAAGCAGGCCGATGCGGAAGTGATGATTCTAAATGAGGGACTTAAGATGGGAGAGATCAGCGGGATTTACCATGCTGAAATTCCGGCGGACTATGTGATTGACCAGAATCCTCGGGCAGACATTGGAGAGATAGAGAGGGACTCGACAATCGATTTGATCGTCAGTTCAGGTCCGCAGCCGGTAGAGGTTCGCGTACCCGATTTAATTGGCCGTTATCTTAGCAATGCAAGGGAAGCCATCCAAAATGCCAATCTTGAATTGGGGCGCGTCATCGAAGATTCCGACAGCCCTTACCCGCACAATATGGTGGTTCGTCAGTCTCCTGCTATTGGAAGTTCCATTGAGGAAGGGATGAAGGTGGACCTGACCGTGAGCAAAAGGCCTGATGAAATTGTTTCTGAGCCAACGAATACCTCAAAAGTAAGAATTGATGTGCCCTCATCCGGGCCTGACACACAAGAGGTGAGGCTAGATTTAATGGATATCAATCGCTATCGCACTGTGGACACGAGTCTTCGTAACCGGGGGGAATCTTTTGAGGTGGAAGTCACCTGGATAGGAGAAAAAGCTTTGATTAAAATTTATGTCAATGGTGTTTTTCACGACATGCAAGAGATCAATTAATGCAGCAAGAGAATTGATTTTTAATTAAAGAGTTTGATATAATAGACGCGTGGTGTAAATCACAGGTAAGGAGGACGGTGCATGCAGGAAGGAATTGTAATGAAAGTTTTGAGTAATTATGTGCAGGTCATATCCAAACAGCAAGTCTATTTGTGCACTTTAAGGGGCAGATTGAAAAAAGAAAAGAAGACGATTCTCACGGGAGACAAAGTGCAGATTACGCTTATTGATAAAGAAAATGCTGTTGTGGAAGAAGTACTGCCAAGGAAAAGCATATTAAAAAGACCCTCGATAGCTAATGCGGAGAGGGTTTTTGTTGTGTCTTCAACTATGAGGCCGACGTTTCAAATGGAATTATTGGATCGAATGTTGGCGATTCTTGAATATAAGGAACTTGAAATAGTGATTTGCATTAATAAATCAGACTTGCTTGACACGATGGATGAGACTAAAAAAAACAATATTGTGTCTGCAGCCGAATATTATCAAAGCATAGGCTACTCAGTATTCTTAACTAGCTGTAAAGATGAACATAGTATTGAAAAGGTAAGAGAGGCTTGTCAAGGAAAGATTTCGGTTATGGCGGGCCCTTCGGGTGTGGGAAAATCATCTCTTCTTAATGCGGTGAAGCCAGCGTTGGATTTGCCGACTAATCAAGTAAGTCATAAATCGGGAGTCGGGCGGCATACAACTCGCCATGTCGAGTTGTTGCGAGTCGGTGAGGACGGATTAATGGCGGATTCTCCTGGCTTTGGTGCGCTTTCTTTTGATCAGGAAATGGATAAGAGGTCATTGGGTTTTTGTTTCATTGACATGATACCTTACATCCCTTTATGCCGTTTCAATTCTTGTCTTCATGACAAAGAGCCGGACTGTAGGGTGAAACAGGCGGTTGAAGAAAAAAAGATTGATGCTCGCAGATACGAGCATTATTTACAATTTTTGGAAGAAATAGCAGAACTAAAACGGAGGTATTAAGTTATGAAAATTGCGCCATCAATTCTTTCGGCAGATTTTGGCCGATTGTTAGAAGATGTCGAAAGTGTGGAAAAAGCCGGGGCTCATATGCTGCATATTGATGTGATGGATGGTCATTTTGTCCCTAACATTACTATAGGTCCTGTTGTGATTCAGTCGTTAAAAGGACGTACCAAACTTCCTTTAGATGTTCATCTTATGATTGAACAACCCGAGCGATATTTTGATGAGTTTATTCAAGCAGGAGCAAGTGCGCTTTCTTTTCATGTAGAAGCTTGCGTACATCTTCATAAGGCCATTCACGAGATAAAGGAAAAAGGCGTGAGAGCAGGTGTAGGTTTAAACCCGGGAACAGCGCTTACTTCGATTGAATATATTTTGCCCGATCTTGATTTTGTGGTAGTCATGACGGTTAATCCCGGTTTTGGAGGTCAGGCATTTATCCCTTCGGTACTTTCGAAAATTGAAGAACTGCGGCGTATGATTGATGAGCAAAACCTCCCTACCATCATTAGTGTCGACGGCGGGATAAACGAAAAAACAGCACCGTTGGTAAAAAAGGCCGGAGTGGATGTCATCGTCGCCGGCTCGGCTGTGTTTGGCCAAAAAGACAGGAAAAAAGCTGTGAATAAACTTCTCGGGAGGAGTCAAAAGGATTGAAGGATATTACTGTGAGGCAAACGACAGTTTTTATTTAAAATGAGCCGACCTGAGAGCTTTGCTTCAGGAATGGATAGCTGAAAGAAAGTTTTACTAATATGAAATTTCAAACTCACAATTAGACAATGATCCCGGTTGGCTAAATACCTATGCGAGATACTACATAATTGTCTAGAGCTATTTTATTGGGGGTAGAGAAATGAAGGATTATTTGGTTCGAGCTATTATCGGTGAGGGGGATGCGAGGGTCCTGGCTGCGCGAACAACTCATCTAGTCGAGGAAGCTAGGGAAAAACATGACACAGCACATACGGTGACGGCTGCCTTAGGCAGGTCATTGAGCGGCGCTGCTATGTTGGGTGCGCAGTTAAAGGAAGAGGGTATTGTTACAATTCGTATAGCAGGAGGCGGCCCTATCAAGGGTATTATTGCCCAAGCAGACCATCAAGGGAATGTAAGAGGGTATGCTATTGAACCTCGTCTTTTTGTCCCTTTAAAAGAGGATGGGAAATTAGATGTGGGTGGTGCTGTTGGGGATCAAGGGAAACTTTATGTGACTTACGACTTGAAGCTCAAAGAACCTTACACGGGCGTTTCAGAGCTTATAAATGGTGAAATTGGTGAAGATTTGACATATTACCTCGCCCATTCCGAACAGATCCCCTCCGCAGTTTCTCTGGGTGTTTTAGTAGGACCGGCGGGTGAAGTGCGGGCGTCAGGTGGATTTATGGTTCAGATGATGCCGAAGGCAGAATCTTCTCTGGTGGAAGAAATAGAGAACCGGATTTCCAAAGCGGCTTTTATTAGTTCACTTATTGAAGAAGGATTAACGCCGGAAGAAATAACGGAAAAACTGTTTGGTGAATTCAAAGTACAATTTCTTGAAAAAAGGGAACTGAACTACCATTGTGGATGTTCCCGGGATCGCATCACATCGATGCTGCTGAGTTTAGGGAAAGAGGAGCTGCAGGACATGCTCGAAGAAGATGGGGGCGCAGAAATACGCTGCCATTTTTGCGGGGAGAAAAATGTTTTCTCAGAAGAAGAAATAAGGGTATTGTTAAAAGAGTTTTAAGTTTGGTTTGCAGCAAAGTGGAAATGAAAAAAAGGATCTGGTTTTATCCAAATCCTCAATACTCAGTCGTGAATAGATTAGATGGCGCGTTCAACTTTTCCTCCGCGAAGGCAGCGAGTGCAAACTGTGATGCGCTTCGGTGCACCGTCAACCATTACTTTGACTTTTTGGATGTTGGGGGCCCAGGTCCTTTTGGTTTTAATGTTACTGTGACTTACTTTGTGGCCACTCTGGCGTTTTTTGTCGCATATTTGACATTTGGCTTTCAATTGCTCCACCTCCCTGAAAAAAGGCTTTTCTAGTTATCATTAGAGATTATTGCAAGCTGCACTCCTGTATTTTACCATACTTTTGCAAAATGGTGCAAGATATCTTTTTGCGGACCCATAGGAGTGTCCGACTTTTCAAAAAGCAGCAGGAAATAGAGTCCGTTGGGCGAATGTGCATTTAGAAGGAAGGCATGGCTTGCAGGTGATCGTGTTTTTTCCGTTTGAGGGGGCACTTTTATGAGCAAAGAAGTGGTAAATGAATTTGGAAAAATTGAAATATCAGAAGAAGTTCTGGCTACTATTGCCGGAGTAGCAGCTGTTGAATGCTACGGTATTGTCGGAATGGCATCCAAAAAATTAAAAGACGGTTTAGTGGAGCTTTTAGGGCGGGAGAATTTGAGCCGCGGGGTTAAGGTTTCGATCGAGGATGATAAAGTTGTGATTAACTTAAATATCATTGTCGGATACGGAGTAAGAATCAGCGAAGTGGCTTCCAATGTCCGCGATAAGGTTAAATACATGGTGGAAACAATGAGCGGCCTGCCGGTAAGCAGGGTGAATATTCATGTGCGCGGCGTGAAGGTAAGTAATGGAAAGTAAGGGGCTGAATCAGGGGATGGAGTATATTAATGGGCCTGTCTTGAAAGAAATGATATCAGCTGGCGCAAATAGGCTTGATTATCATAAGAAATTGGTCGACGAGCTGAATGTGTTTCCTGTTCCGGATGGCGACACGGGTACCAATATGTCGCTGACCATTTTTGCTGCGGTAAAGGAGATGGAAAAAGTTCGTTCCGACTCCCTCCACGCCGTAGCGGGGGCACTGTCTTCAGGGTCATTAATGGGAGCTAGGGGCAATTCGGGCGTTATTTTGTCTCAAATCTTTCGAGGCTTTACTAAAAGCATTGGAGGCAAAAAACAGATCGGCAGTCAAGAATTCAGTTTAGCCCTACAAGAAGGGGCCAACACTGCCTACCGTGCTGTGATGAAACCGGTGGAAGGAACGATTTTGACGGTGGCGCGCGAGATAGCCAAGGCTGCCGAAAACGCATCGAAAGAAACAAAGAGTATTGAAGTCATCCTAGAAAAAGCACTCGAAAAAGGACGTTTGACATTAGAAAAGACCCCGGAAATGCTTCCGGTGCTTAAGCAGGCCGGGGTGGTCGATGCTGGTGGGAAAGGGCTTATTTATATTCTTGAGGGAATGGCATCGACAGTGATGGAACAAGAAATACCTGCGGTCCTCGAGGAGGATCGTGTGGATGTTGTTCACGAGGTGATTGATGACGAGGAGAGTTTAAAAAAAGAGCTTATATACCCTTACTGCACTGAGCTGCTGCTTTACAGTTCTAACGGACAGCTGCTTTCAGAAACAAAGATTCGCAAAGAGCTAGATCGCTTAGGTGACTCCATGCTGGTGGTGGGATCTAGTGACATGATCAAAATACACATCCATACAAACGAACCAGGTGAAGTACTCCTTCATTGCGGAAAAATGGGTGAAATGAGAGATATTAAGATCGACAACATGAATTATCAGCACAGAACATCAATCCTCGAAGAAGAACAGGACCTGCCGTCCAAAGAAGAAGAAGGAATTAGTGAGGATGCTGCAGGTGATGGACAAATAAAAAAAGAATATGGATTAGTGGCTGTTGCTGCCGGAGAAGGTTTGGCGGAAGTTTTCAAAAGTTTAGGAGTGGATGAAGTCGTGACCGGAGGACAAACCATGAATCCTAGCACCGAGGAATTAGCTTCGGCTGCAAGAAATATTTCCTCCGAGAAAGTTGTGATTCTGCCGAATAACAGCAACATAATTTTAGCAGCCGAGCAGGTGAAAGATATCCTGGACAGACCTGTTTTTGTCATCCCTACCTCCTCAATTCCGGAAGGGATCGCGGCTCTTTTGGTTTTTGATCCTGCGGGGGAACCTGAAAAGAACCAAGAGAACATGCTGGCAGCCTTTCAAAATACAAAAACAGGCGAAGTAACTTATGCCGTTCGTGATTCAGCGTTTAATGGGATCGAACTCCAAGAAGGAGACATATTGGGGATTTCGAATCGAGAAATCGTAGTTTCTGGCAAAGATCCGGGCCAGGTAGTTCTTGATCTTCTGGGAACCATTGTGAAAGAGGAAGATAGCTTAATTACCCTTTATTATGGCGAAGATATTGAAGAAGAAGCGGCGGATCAGTTGCAGGAGAAGGTGGAACAGAGTTACCCGGAAGTAGATGTGGAAGTGTATCAAGGGGGGCAGCCTCTGTATTATTATTTCATTTCCGTAGAATAGCGTAAGGAGGGGTTTGTGAATGAAAAGACTAGTTAAAGATGAGTCAGTGTGTGTTGAATGTCATCGATGCGAGGAGGCTTGTGCAGGAACATATTTTAAAACGAAAGATATTTCCAAAGCTCGCCTTCATGTAAAAAGAAACGAAGGCGAGAAGCCGGACATCACTATATGCACCCAATGCGGGAAATGCATGGAAGTTTGTCCTGTCAAAGCTTTGGGCCGAAATAAGAACGGGGTCGTTATGGTTGATCAAAAAAAATGTGTGGGTTGTTTTATGTGTGTAGCGGCCTGTCCCCTTGATGCCATGATGTATAGCTCAGATGAGACAGAACCCTATAAATGCATTGCCTGCGGGATCTGTACCAAACAGTGTCCCACAGGAGCTGTAACCCTTCAGGAGGTGGAAGAATAAATGGACAAAGTGCTTACTTTGAATCAACTTAAAAAGTATCGCTACGAGAAAAAACCTATTGAGCGCGGCTACAATGACAGAACACTATATGTAAATGTATCTGATCAGCGGATTGAAGAAAAAAAAGTAAGTGAAGAAATGAAAGAGAAGTTTACCGGAGGAAAAGGATTTGGGCTAAAATTGTTGTGGGATGCGACCAAACCCGAAACCAAGTGGAATGATCCCGAAAATGAGATTATTATCTCCCCGGGACCGGTGGCAGGGATTACTCAATATCCGGGTTCAGGGAAATCCTTGGTGGTTTCGCTGTCTCCGGCGACTAATGTTCCCATTGACAGCAATGTGGGGGGATATTTTGGTCCCTATATGAAGTTCTCTGGATTTGATGCCTTGGAACTTCAGGGGAAAGCGGAAAAAGAAGTGGTGGTTTACATTGACGGCAATGAAGGCACCGTATCAATCGATGAGATTGAGATCGATACGGATGACGCTCATCTTATCTCAGAAAAACTAACAGAACACTACGCAAAAAATGAGGATGATAAGAGACATATCTCGGTAGTTACGACCGGATCGGCCGCCGAGCATATTTATATGGGGATTCTAAACTTCAGCTTTTACGATGTGCGCCGCAAAGTTCCCCGCATGAAACAAGCGGGACGCGGGGGAATCGGTTCGGTTTTGGCTGATAAGAATGTCAAGGCGTTGGTCGTTAAGTTTGAAGGCACCAAGGGAGATTTAAATAATAGCTATGATTACGATAAGGTGTCTCGAACGGGTATTAAAATCCATCGCGAGATTAACAAATTAGACGACAAGCAGTTTCGTATGCGCCAAGTGGGAACCGCCAATATTATCGACACCATGGACCAATACGACCTGCTGCCGGTAATGAATTTCCAATATGGATCCCACCCTGATGTTAAAAAGATTTACAGTAATGTTTTTCGGGACAACTACTTAACACAGGGAATACCCGATGGTTGCTGGTACGGTTGCTCTCTGGCCTGCGCCAAAACAGCCGATCACTTTGAGATCAAAACAGGGCCTTATAAAGGTTCTAAGGTAACAGTGGATGGTCCGGAATACGAAACAGCCGCGGGGGTAGGTTCGAATCTTGGCATATTTGATCCCCAATACGTACTCGAATGCAACTTCTACTGCGATACCTATGGGATTGATACCATATCCTTTGGAACAGCCGGTGCTTTTGCTATGGAATGTTACGAACGGGGTTTGATTACCAAAGAGCATACCGGCGGTCTTGAACTGAATTTTGGCAGCGCGGTGGTAGCTCTTGAACTTCTTCATCAAATGTCAAGAGGCGAAGGCTTTGGCGTCCTTGTCGGAAAAGGTGTAAGAAGAATGAAAAAGCATTTTGCGGAGCATTTCGGGGCAGATCCTAAGCTCATGCAGGATATCGGGATGGAATTAAAAGGCTTGGAATACTCTGAGTATATGCCCAAAGAATCGCTAGCCCAGCAGGGAGGTTATGCTTTGGCGAATAAAGGGCCGCAGCACGATGAGGCATGGCTGATATTTATGGACTTGGTGAACAATCAGCTGCCTTCTTTCGAAGACAAAGCAGAAGCCCTCCACTATTTCCCAATTTTCCGCACCTGGTTCGGACTAGCTGGTTTTTGCAAGCTTCCCTGGAATGACATCATGCCGGAAAACAATAAGTACCAGGAAGAGCCGGCTAAAATACCCGAGCATGTAGAAAACTATGTGAATCTGTTTACTGCCGTAACGGGCAAAGAGATCGATAACAAAGAACTGATGCTTCAGTCCGAGCGGGTATACAACTTCCAAAGAGTGTTTAATTTGCGGCAGGGATACGGAAAACGTGAAGACGACATGCCTCCTTACCGATCACTGGGTCCGGTTACAGTAGAAGAATACGAGTCAAGGACCGAACGGTATGATGGGCAGCTCAAAGAACTTTTGGATATTGATCCGGAAGGAATGTCAACAGAGGAGAAAATGGCTAAGGTCCGAGAGTACCGGGAAAAGCAGTATGAGACGCTAGTTGACGCTGTATACAAACGTCGCGGCTGGAATGAAGAAGGAGTCCCGACGGCAGAGCATCTACAAGAAATTGGCATGGATCTTCCTGAAGTTTTGGCCGTGGTGAATAAGAAATGATCACGGTAAACAATCGTCCGTTGGAGCACTTTGACGGAATGACGATTGAGGATATTTTGGAAATGAAAAATTATACCTATGAGGGTCTCATTATTCGAGTAAACGGGGCCCTCGTAGAAGACCGTGATTATCAAGTCCAAGATGGCGATGATGTGAAAGTTATCCATATTTGCCAAGGAGGATGAATTTATCAGGAGGAGTGTGGGCGATGGTTAAAATCGTTACTGACAGCACGGCCGATCTACCTAAAGATTTAGTTGATAAATATGAAATCCATGTCATTCCTTTAAATCTCTTTTTCGGCGAAGAAACTTTCAAAGATGGGATTGATCTTTCTCCCGAAGCTTTTATTCAAAAACTAAAAGCTTCTGACAAGCTGCCAACAACTTCCCAGCCTTCGCCGGCTGATTTTGCCGAAATGTATAAGGAGCTAATTGAAGACGGGAGCGAGGTTGTGTCAATTCACATTTCTTCAGAATTAAGCGGGACATACCAATCGGCTGTTTTAGGGCGCGAGATGCTTGATAATCCAGAAAAGGTGTTTGTCATGGACAGTCTTTCTGCCACGGTGGGATTGGGCCTTATGGCTATTGAGGCAGCCAAAGCAGCCGGCGAAGGAAAGCCGGGTGAGGCAGTCAAAGAGCTGGTGGAGAAAATGATTAAAGGAAGCCATTTATTTCTGTCCATAGAGACCTTGGAGTATCTTCAAAAAGGCGGGCGGATTGGCCGGGCACAAGGGATGCTGGGTTCACTTTTGAATATTAAGCCGATCCTTTACCTTGATGAAAAGGGCGTAGTAAGTCCCGCGGAAAAAGTGCGCGGTCACAACAAAGCCATGAAGCGAATGGTGGATATTGGGCTTGAAAAAGTGGAGGATCCGCAAAAGGTAATTTTCGGCGTAGCCCATATTGGCTATGATAAAGGGGCTGAGGTTGTTGTGAACAAAGCCAAAGAGAAATATCCGGATGCGCAGTACATTGTGTATGAGGGAGGACCGGTCATTGGTACCCACGTCGGGCCGAAAACAGTAGGTTTTATCGTACAGAATATGAATTAGTCGGTATGTGGGTAAAAGGTTTATTTATAAGAGAAAGGGCCTCCGACCGGAGGCCCTTTATGCGTTTTCTTTGCGCCGGGGAGAGATTAAATGCTGCCGTGTTTTAATGATACAGTATGAGCTATAAAGAGAGATCACCACCTAAAACTCCGACAGTACTCCCGTTTTGTTTTACCGGAACAGAAACGGTGATGCATGGTTTGAAGTCGACAATGGAAACGTATGGTTCGGATTGATATGTTTGGCCGGCAATAGCTTCTCTAAACCATGGCCGGTAAGTGTTCGCTGAATCCTTCTTCTGAGTTACATCATCAACCGTGACTGAATCAAAAGTATTCCCCACGGCAAACCCGTCACGGTCCATTATATATAAGATACTGAAGGTGTCTTGAGCGGCAATTTCTTCTTTGAGTATCTTTGAAGTTTTGTCTCGGTCAAGTTTGCTTATATCAGGGTGTTGTGCAAGTTTTTGGAGCCACTCTTTGGCATTATTTAACGCATTGTCAAGGCTTTCATTTGTTTTGGAATAACTTCCGAATTCCTCGATTACCTCCATTTGGGTGGAGGAAATCTCTGATAATTCAGTTGAAGCCTCCGAGATGGATTGCATCCCGGCTGACTGCTGCTGTACGGAAGCAGCGATGGTACTGATTTTGTCGGCCGTACTTTCCACGTTATCAATAATTCTGTTGGTAAGCGATATCACATTTTGACTGTCTTTTGCGGCCGACAAAGTAGAGTCTTTAATCTTTGTAAATACTTCTTTTGTACGATGAATAAAATCAAGGCCTTTGCCAGCTTCTGATAAGCTTTTATTCATAGCAGATACAGTTTCTTTAAGTCCTTCGTTTATGTTCTCAATGAGTGTTCCGATTTGGTTTGCCTGTTGATCGCTTTGTTCGGCGAGTTTTCTGACCTCATCGGCGACCACTGCGAAACCTTTTCCACTATCACCAGCGTGGGCAGCTTCAATCGTTGCGTTAAGAGCCAGAAAATGAGTCTCCTGGGAAATATTGGTGATAATGTCCGCTATTTTTCGAATCTCATCGGATTGTTGATTAAGTTGTTCTAATACCTCCGCGGAGGTTTCGATCGCGTTGTTGATTTCTTCCATCTGTTCTACGGAATAAGAGATTTCTCGATCGGCCGTATTTACAAGCCCTTGGTCGTTTGTTTCGGAATTGGAAATCTTGCCGATGGATTCTTTCAAAGAGGCCAAGGCCGACGATACGCTTTTGACGTCTGTTAGCTGTTGGTCAGTAGAATAGGTTACTTTTTCTGAGGAAGATGCGATTTCCTCCAGTGCCTGAGCGGCTTGATGTATAATTTCTTCTAGCTGTTTGGCGGTGCTGATTGTTTTTTCTGCGGTAACTTGGCTTCGGCCGGTAAGTTTTTGAATCTTATCATAGAGGGAAAAATAAGCTTTTGAGATTCTTTTTTTCCGTCTTTTGCCTTTGTCGCCCGACAAAGCAAGCAAGTTGCCTTGGAGTAGTTCAGCAATTAAGTTTTCGTTTTCTTCACGATATCTGCCCCATAACAACCAAACAAAGCTGCCGGCAGCAAAGCCGCAAGCTGCGCTCAAAAAAGCATTTGCCGACCACCAATACACGCCTGAATGAACCAAAACAGTAAAAACAATAGATAAAAATCCCAAATAAAACCCCTCCTAAGAAGATGTATAAAATCCGGATGATTAAAAAGACGCAGCAGACAATGTCCATAAGGGGTTTATCGACAGAGATGAGGAATCCTTTAATAATAAGCAGGGCTCTTTGAGGGATCTGATAATGAAGATGAAAGGGAGTTTGATAATAAATTTCAGTAAAAGGGATAGAATAACAGCATCATGACAGGATGACGATGAGGCTTTGGCGAATCTTACGGTGGTTGTTGAGAGGTGATTTGAATTGGCGAAAGAAGAAATGGCCCGTTCATTTTTTCATGCATTCAGCAGGATGGGCGACAAGTCCCGAAAAGAAAAAAGGTGCCAATATGCTGCAGAAGCAAAGAAGATCCTTTTCGAGTTGAAGAAAAGCGGTTATCTATGCCGTTTGGACTATCAACGCTGGGATGAATACTTAGAAATAATAAGCAGTGATGGAGAAAATGCTGATCACATCGCCAACTTAAAAAAAGAAGTAGCTTACTGGCAGTCCGATGATTTTGCAAGTTCGGTTGTCAAAGCGAAGGGGGTTGGAGTTTCCCGGGCCGGGCAATTATCTAAGCTGGGCATTGAGACCGTATATGATCTATTCACCCATTATCCTAAACGCTACGAGGATCGAAGTAAAATAAGACCTATGGATCAAGTAACAGCAGGTGAATATGTGACGGTCGCCGGAACGGTCAAAGCAGTGAAAGAGAAAAGGGTTCGTAAGAATCTTTTCATTTTGGAGGCAGAGATTTATGATGAGCAAGGATGGCTGAAAGCCGTCTGGTTTAATCAAATGCACATCAAAAAACAGCTTAAAACGGGAAAACGCATTTTCCTAAGTGGGAAGGTAAACAAAAACGCCAGGAAACTGCAAATACAAAACCCCGATTATGAACTCGAAGAGGCAGAGAGTTTCGTTCATACCGGTCAGATCGTACCTGTCTACCCGGCGACAGAAAAAGTAGAACAAAAACGTCTGCGGAGAATCATCAAAGACAATTTTGACATTTGGCTTGATCACTGGAAGGACCCGCTGCCCGCCGAGATACGAAAGAAGTATCAACTTATGGAAGTGCAGAAAGCGATGAAAAATATCCATTTTCCAGAAAGCAAAGATGACTATAAAGAGGCGCGCCGCAGACTAATTTTTGAGGAACTGCTAATTCTCCAACTAGGGGTAAATCAAAATCGTTATCTTGAAAATCACCAGAAATCCGGCAGGGCCCATCTAAAAAATTGTGAAAGGACACAAAAGCTTTTGGGTTCTCTTTCTTTTTCTTTGACTAAAGATCAGAAAAAAGCGTCAGAAGAGATATGGGCGGACATGGAAAGGCCGCGGCGAATGAACCGCCTTCTTCAAGGAGATGTTGGTTCCGGAAAAACGATTGTGGCGGTCTTGGCTTTAACTAAAACGGTGGACAGCGGTTGTCAAGGGGTTTTTATGGCTCCAACGGAAGTGCTGGCAGAACAGCATTTTCACAAAACAAAGCCCTTGTTTGAAAAAGCTGGCATTCGAAGCTTTCTGTTAACCGGCAGTTTAAGTGAAAAAGAAAAGCAGTGTATCTACGACAAGATAAAACAGAGAAAAGCGGATATTGTCATAGGAACACATGCTTTGTTTCAGGAAAAAGTGTCCTTTGATGACCTGGGACTTGCTGTAATCGACGAGCAGCATCGCTTTGGGGTGCAGCAGCGAAATGCTCTTCGTGACAAAGGGCTCAAAGCTGACATATTGGTTATGTCCGCTACTCCGATCCCTAGAACTTTGGCGATGACAGCGTATGGTGATCTAGACATCACTACGATAAAGCAAATGCCAGCAGGCAGAAAGCCTATAAAAACGTATAGTGTAACTTCGGATCTTAGGCCGAGAGTGCACGCATTTATAAGAAAAGTGGTACAGCAGGGACAGCAGGTGTATGTTGTCTGTCCCTTGATAGAAGGCTCAGATCATTTAAACGTTCAGGCGGCCAATGATTTGGCGGCGACACTCAAAGAGGACATTTTCCCGGACCTTGCTGTGGGCCTTCTGCACGGGAAGATGATTAATAAAGTAAAAGAAAAGACAATGCAGTCTTTCAATGAAGGGAGCATAGATATTTTGGTTGCGACGACCGTGGTTGAAGTGGGGGTGGACGTGGCGAATGCTTCTTTAATTGTGATAGAAGGAGCAGAGAGGTTTGGATTGGCTCAGCTTCATCAGCTGCGGGGCAGAGTGGGGAGAGGGGAAAAGACTTCATATTGTGTTTTGATCAATGAAGGATCGTCCAATGAAGAGGCATCCGAACGCATGAAAATAATGTGTGCCACTCAAAATGGTTTTCTGCTGGCTGAAAAAGATCTTGTATTAAGAGGCCCGGGGGAGTATTTGGGAACGAAACAGCATGGGCTGCCGGATTTAAAATTGGCCGATCTTTTAAAACATCAAAAGGTTTTGCAGATAGCTAGAAAAGAAGCGGTTGTCTTGTTGAAAAAAGATCCGGACCTGTCTTTTCCCGAGCATAGCCAACTAGCGCGAGAGGTAAACAGAAAAATGACTCCGGCCAATTTTTCCCCGTTATCTGTTTAAGATATAAGTTTTGTCAGAATAGGAAATGAGAATAAATATATGCTATAATAAATTGACTTCATTTTCCAAAAAAGAGGTGTCGGTATGCGTGTCGTTGCCGGAAAGGCAAAGGGAAGAAGACTAAAGTCGTTAAAAGGGGAAAACACTCGACCGACGTCAGACAAGGTCAAAGAGTCGCTATTTTCGATCCTGGGCGGTCTGGTGATGAACGCAAAAATTCTAGACCTTTTTGCAGGTACGGGAAGTCTGGGCATTGAAGCATTAAGCAGAGGTGCAGAGTATGCGGTATTTATTGATAACGACAGAAATTCTGTGCGCGTTATTAATGAAAATCTCAAGCAATGTGGTTTTTTTGAGCAAGCTCTTGTTATCAAGAAAGATGTATGTAGTGCTCTTGTAAGATTGTCTGTTGAAGAAAGGGGTTTTGATCTGGTATTTTTGGATCCTCCCTACGATACCGACTGGGCTGAGCCTGTATTAGATTTGGTTGTCGAACATCATTTGTTGGCAGAAGAAGCGCTGGTCATTGTCGAATCGGGGAAAGAAAACGAAATAAACCCTGAAACACCGCACCTTACCAAACGAAGGGAAGCAGTTTATGGAAATTCTAAATTGACTTTTTTTGACATTAAGCCGGAAGGCGAGGGGGATTAATTTGAAGATAGCTGTCTATCCGGGGAGTTTTGACCCGATCACAAACGGCCATTTGGATATTGTTGAGCGATCATCGGAGATGTTTGACACTATTATCATAGCTGTTTTTGCCAATCCTCGAAAAGAACCATTGCTGACTGTTGAAGAAAGGTTGGATTTGATTCGGGAAGTAACGCGCCATCTTCCCAATGTGCAGGTAGATTCTTTTGAAGGTCTGTTAAGCGATTATGCACGGCAAAGAAGTGCCAAAGTAATCATCCGTGGATTGCGGGCTGTGTCTGATTTTGAGTACGAGTTCCAGATGTCTTTGATGAATAAAAAGCTTAATCCGAATGTTGAAACGATTTTTATGACATCAAGCAGCAAGAACATATACGTAAGTTCAACAATTATCAAGGAAGTAAGTGCTCTCGGCGGGGCTGTCAGCGGCCTTGTTCCCAGAGCAGTAGAAAATCGCCTTGTTGAAAAATTCTACCATAGGAAAGACGGGGATAACGAGTAGACAAATTAATACTACGGGAGGGTAAAGCATGGAAATTCTTGGGATTATTGAACAAATCGAAACTTTAATTTCAAATGGCACCCGAGTTCCACTTACGGACAAAGTTGTCATTAGCGAAAACGAGCTCCTACAGTTGCTGGATGAACTTCATTCTGTTCTTCCGGATGAACTTGAGCAGGCAAACTGGATTGTGCGCGAAAGAGATAAAGTGATCAAAGATGCTGAAAAAGAAGCAGAGAAACTTAAGGAAGAAGCCAAAGCACATGTTGAAAAAATGGTGGATGAAGATGAAATAACCCGTCTTGCGAACGAACAGGCAGACGAAATTGTTGCCCAGGCCAAACGAGTTGCCAAGGAAATCCGGCAGGGAGCGAATGAATATGCCGATGGATTGTTACTCAAATCCCAAGAACAGATGGAAGCCGTTACAGAAGCATTGAAAAATGCAAGACGCGAAATTGAATCAAAACAACAGTGAGGGACTAAAAATAAACACAGTTAACAAGCTTTAAAACCCGAGCTGTCAAGGTGACTGCTCGGGTTTGGTGTTGGATGCAAACTTTCGTAAGGTTTATGCTTGTAGATTGAATGGAGGATTTGAGTGACCAAAGCAAGAAAAAAAAGGTTAATGAGTGATGATTTTGTGTGTATAATCCTGTCCGCCGGTTCTTTGTTGGGGGTTTAAAAAACCGAGAACATAGAGGTCGGTGGTTAGGATATCGAGTCCTAACATCTGGATTGTTTCGGATGAAACGGTTTCATTTGCTGAAGGTTTCATAAAAGGAGCCGGCCTTTGGATGATGGGAATGGCAGCCGATTCATTGACGGTTTGCAGCAGGCGCCTTCCCCTTTTTGAAAAGCCTAGGACACGAAGGTACGGGGGTGTTTTAAGGTTTTCGAAGATTTCGGCTGCTTCCTTTCTAAAATCGGCCAGAACATGAAAAAGAATCCTCTGGAGGGTCGTACGGGGAAATCGCTTTGTTTTTGTTTTATCCAATAGATCTTCAAGGGACACAGCTTGTCGGGCCGAGTTTTTCAATCTATTTTCAAGGCCTTCTCGGATATCAACAATGGAAGCGATTTCGGTCGGTGATAGACGCCTGAGCTGAGACAAAATCATGCTGGCAAAGTTTTCTTTAAAAACCGGACCTCGCCCTTTCGCTATGGCGTCGGACATGATCTCATAGCTCTTTTTTGGCATAACGGATTCAATCTGCTGAAGATTTCCTTCTGTTTGCGAATCGTTATGAGTTTTTTCTAAGTGATGGCGGATGGCGGTGGCGCTGGCGATTTTCTCTTTAGAGAATGTTTCTTCGTGATAATGAGGGCCGATCCGCGGAATGGCAATGGGCTTGATACGGCTTTTTTTTCTGATCAGCGCCTTTAAATACTCGATCCCAAGGATGTTATTTGGTTCGGAGATGCAGGAGCGAAACTTGTCAAGACTTAGATTTCCGCCAGTTTTTTCTCCAGCCGAGGTTTTCAGATACTCAAGAAGTGCTTCTTGCCGGGCAGATGGAAAGGGCAGTCCTTTTGCGGACGCTTCTTTAAACAAATCCTGAAACAAGGGCGGTTCTTCTGCCAGGATTTTGCTTATGGGCTTAAGTACATCGAGATCGGCTGTTTCGCTCCCAAAGCAGATGTGAGTGACAATACCGGTAGCCGAGAGCAGGTCGACGGCTCCTGTCGCAAAATATTCAGCGCTGCGGCCGGAAAAAGCATAGGGAAGTTCAAAAACCAGATCAGCACCACCTGACACAGCCATGGCAGCTCTTGTCCACTTATCAAGAAGAGCAGGCTCTCCTCTCTGCAGGAAATGACCGCTCATTACACACACAGCATAATCGGCTTTTGAAAGGCGAACCGATTCTTGAAGATGGTGAAGATGTCCGTTATGGAAAGGATTATATTCAACGATAAGACCGGCAACTCGCATACAAAATACCCCCTAATAAATTGCTTTATTCCTTCTTCTATTCTGCAGGATAATTACCTTGTAAGAATGAAGTTATACATATAGTTATTTTCTTCTAAATATTTTGATTTTTTAGTTGAATTTGCGGATTCGATCATGTATAATGGTCTGAAGCAGATTACAATAATGAAATAATTACAATATGCATTTTGTTCTGGTCTTTTTGAAGGTTTTGATATACAGTTAAAGTCCGGGTGAGAGGTTTTGCGAAGGGAGAGATTGATATGAAACGTGCATTGAAAGTTATGACGGCAACTGTGCTTTTCGCCATGTTGTTTGCGGCAACTTTGGCCGTTTTTTCAGAGCCGGTTTATACTCAGGAAAACGCAGTACCCGAGGTTCGGGTGTTGCGCATTGAGGGCATCATAACGAAAGGGACCACTCAGTTTTTGAAAACTTCCATTGATAATGCCCATGCGGATGGGATCGATGTGCTTGTTTTTGAATTAGATACGCCGGGAGGCCTAGTCGATGCCACGCTGGAAATCATGGCGGATATTCTAAATTCTCCTATCCCCATTGTTACTTATGTTGCGCCCAGGGGAGCGATTGCCGCCTCGGCGGGCACCTATATTTTGCTTTCCGGACATATTGCAGCCATGGGGCCGAGCACAACGATTGGGGCCGCTATGCCGGTAATGCAGGATCCGACAACGGGAGAAAGAAATCCGGCGGACCAAAAAACGATCAATCTCTTAGCCAGCCACTTACGAAGCATTGCACGAGAGAGAAACCGCCCTGTGGATATTGCCGAGAAATTTGTAACAGAGAACTTAACCCTTGATGATGTGGAGGCCATGGAAGTAGGCATCATTGACGAAGGCGCCCAGGATCTTCCCGAGCTTTTGGAAAAACTGCACGGCAGAACCATTTTGTTAATGGGGCAGGAAAGGACTCTCAATACAGCAAATGCCAATATTTCTCCTTTGGAGATGACGCAACAGCAGCGTTTGGTGAATCTTCTCAGCAATCCTGAAATTGCTTTTCTGCTCTTCATGATCGGATTTTACGGGTTGTTTTTGGGATTAAATATGCCTGGTACTTTTATTCCGGAAACAGTAGGTGCGATTGCACTGATTCTAGCCCTGTTTGGGTTAGGAATGTTCGAAGTGAATACGACCGGTATTGTTTTAATGCTCTTGGCTGTGGGATTTTTTATCGCCGAGGTATTTACGCCTACTTTTGGTATTTTCACTTTGGCAGGTGTGGTTTCCATGGTCATTGGAGCGCTGCTCCTTCCTTTTGAACCCCTTCTCCCCGCCGAGTGGTTTGTGACTTTTCGCCGGACGGTTTTGGGGATGGCGGTTGTTACGGGTGGATTCTTGACTTTGGTTGTAACGAAAGTGGTCGCTATGAGGAAAGTTCCAGCCGCCCAAAGCAAACAAGGGATGCTCGGTTATGTGGGGAAGGTGACAGAATCCCTTGCTCCGGAAGGATCAGTGAAAATTCGCGGCGAGGGTTGGAGGGCTAAGAGCTATTCGGGTGAAACGATTGAAGAAGGGGCGACCGTCGAAGTGGTCGATACCAAAGGCATGTTGCTTCTAGTTGAAGAAAGCGACAAAAAAGCTAACAACAATTTGAAGCAATGAAGTTTTCAAAAACACTCTGCAAGACCGTGACAATAAACAGCAATCAACAAGCAGAAGGGAGATGTTGATGGATGTTGGATCTGGTTTTGGAACAAGCAAGTTTGATTGGCGGTACTATCGTAGTAGTGTTCCTCATCATGTCGGCAGTTCGTATCGTTAAAGAATATGAAAGAATAGTCGTTTTTCGACTAGGAAGAATGATTGGTGAAAAAGGTCCCGGGTTTGTTTTGATCATACCTATTGTGGATAGGGTGGTCAGGGTTTCTTTAAGGACTGTTACCTACGATGTAGCCACACAAGAGGTAATTACTCGAGATAATGTGACTACGAAAGTAAACGCAGTCCTTTATTACCGGGTGATCGACCCGACTAAGGCGATCATCAATATTCAGGATTTTCACCAGGCAACTGCCCAGCTTGCCCAAACAACTCTGCGAAGCGTGGTGGGCACAGCGGATCTTGATGAACTGCTTTCAGAAAGAGAAAAACTCAACAAAGACTTACAGCGGATTATGGATGACTCCTCGGATCCATGGGGCGTGAAAGTAGCCATGGTCGAAATCAAAGATGTGGTCATCCCTCCGGATATGCAACGTGTCATTTCTCGTCAAGCAGAAGCCGAGAGAAATCGCCGTTCCATTATTATCCAGTCTGACGGTGAGAAAGAAGCGGCGAAAAAGCTTTCGCAGGCAGCCCAGATACTTGCTACAAGTCCGGGAGCGATGGCTCTTAGGGCCATGCGCACTGCAGCAGAGGTGGCTGCGGAGAAAAGCAATACCTTGATATTCCCCCTCCCCATGGAATTGTCCAAGATCCTGACTGATTCAAGTATGATGTCTATGGAAAAATGGAGCGAGTCTATGACCAAGCAGCAGGAAGAAACCGATAGAGAAGCAGAAGAAGAAAATGAAAAAGGCATTCCTTCAATTGAAGAAGAGTTTAAAGATGTCAAGTTTGAAGAGACTGATGAGCAAGAGGAAGAAGAAGAGAAAGACGAAGAAGATAAAAAATAGTAAAATTTGAAGATGGACACAAGCACGGTTTTGGCTGACTTGTTTGGGACAACATAGATCTTTTCTGCCCGACTGAAACCCTTATCAGGGTATCGGTCGGGCTGTCCCTTATTGTTGACATGCCTATGTAAAGTATGTTAGTATTACAGCGGTATTTGCTCGGGTCGATCTGCTAAATCTTGAACTGGTATGGATAAAAGAAAACAATATATGGAGGCGTCGGTGAATGAAGATCCTAGTTGTTAATTGTGGTAGTTCTTCACTTAAGTACCAGTTGTTTGATATGAAAGATGAGAAGGTTGTCGCAAAGGGGCAGATCGAGCGTATTGGCGATGATTCTTTAATGAAGCACGAGACGGATTCTTATCAGCAGGCTAAAGTGTCAGTTAATGTATCCGATCATATGGAAGCCATTCAAACAGTTATGGATGAACTTACGGATCCAAAAAGAGGGGTCATTTCTTCTGCGGCTGAAATACGTGCGGTAGGGCACAGGGTGGTTCACGGAGGCGAGAAAGTGGCCGGCTCGGTTAGCATTACCGACGAGGTACTTGCAATCCTGGAAGAATGTATTGAATTGGCCCCGCTGCATAATCCCGCCAACATCACCGGCATCAAAGCGTGTCAAAAGTTGATGCCCGATACTCCTCAGGTAGGTGTTTTTGACACGGCGTTTCACCAGACGATGCATAAAAAAGCTTATCTGTATGCAATTCCTTATGAATATTATGAGAAGTATCATGTGAGGCGGTATGGTTTTCACGGGACATCCCACAAATTTGTTGCCCAAAGAGCGGCCCGACTCCTAAAAAAAGAGGATAAGCACAAAATTATCACTTGTCATCTGGGCAACGGATCAAGCGTTACGGCCGTTCGTGACGGAAATTCTGTGGATACGAGTCTGGGCTTTGGGACATTGGCCGGGCTTCCCATGGGAACAAGATGTGGCGATTTGGATCCGGCGGTTATTCCTTATTTAATGGATAAAGAGGATTTGACCATTGATCAGATTAGCAATATTCTATACAAAAAAAGTGGATTGTTGGGACTGTCGGGGGTGAGCAATGACTTGCGCGACATTCAAGCCGAGAAGAAGGCAGGGAACAAAAGAGCAGAAGTGGCTATTGAAGTGTTCGCTTATGCAGTCCAAAAATACATTGGTACTTACGCCGCGGCCATGGGAGGCGTCGATGCGGTTGTATTTACCGCGGGAATTGGCGAAAATGCCGTCGAGGTGAGGAAGATGATATGTAAAGATCTAGGTTTTCTAGGGGCTTTTCTCGATGAAGAGAAGAATCAACTTCAAGGCGAAGAAGCTGATATAAGCCTAGAAAAATCGAAAGTGAAGCTTTTTGTGATTCCCACTAATGAAGAATTAATGATTGCCCGGGAAACAAAAGAAATTGGTTTAGGTACTCAATGAGGTGATCACATGAAATTAGATATTCATGATATTAAAAATTCTCCGGGAGAAAGCAAGAGCTATGGATTTGATGAAGAATATCCAAAATTTGCTTTTATGGGAGAGGAAATACGTTTTGCAGAACCGGTTCATTTAGCAGTCACTGTCACGAACATCGAAGTAGGGTTTTTAGTGCAGGGTTTTATCCACGCAGTTGTTAAGCGTGTATGTGCTCGCTGTACAGAAACTCTTACTGACGAAATCAATTCTGATTTCACCGGACTGTTTCAGCAGGAAAAAGAAAGCACTTCTCACGCCGGTGAGGAAGACGAGGAAAGTGAAGATGAAGATGAGAATTTAGAAGTCTATTCTTACCATGGGAATACAATCGATATAACCGACATTGTCTCCGATACGATTACGGTGGAGATTTCCATGAAACCTCTATGCAGGGAGGACTGTCGGGGTTTGTGTCCCGTTTGCGGGCAGAATCTTAATGAAAAGGAATGCTCATGCGATACAGAAGAGATAGATGAACGCTTGGCAGATTTAAAAAAGATCTTTTCGGAAAAAGAATAAGGACTTTAGCAATAGAAGGAGGTGGGTGTTATGGCTGTACCAAAGCAGAAGGTTTCCAAATCAAGAAGGAATAAAAGACGGGCGAACTGGAAATTAAAGGCCCCTGTATTGACAGAATGTCCCCAGTGTCATCAAAAGAAGGTGCCGCATCGGGTTTGTGCAGAATGCGGTTATTACAGAAACAAAGAGGTAGTCAGCAAGTAGCAGGAAATTATAAGAATAAGTTACCGGGTTAACCTGGTGCTTATTTTTTTTATCCCCTTCTTGCAATTGAAAGATGAGTCATGTATACTAAATTTATTAGCTGATCATAATATTAGGTGCTATATATGGGAAGGTGAGTATGTGAAACGGCTGCGCAAGCAAGAACGACAGGAGAAGCTACGCGAGAAGTTAAAGGAGAACCCTTTTTGCACAGATGCAGAATTAGCTGAGCTCTTTGGTACAAGCGTACAGACGATCAGGCTTGACCGGGCAGCTTTGAAGATTCCTGAATTAAGAGAAAGAACGAAAATGATGGCAGAAAGGGCGGCCAGTCAAGTTAAATCCATCAGCAGTGAAGATATAGTCGGTGATTTAATTGACATTGACCTAAACATAAGCGGTATTTCTATGTTGGAAACAGATGAAGCAATGAGTTTTGCCAAAGGCAATGTAGTTAAAGGACATTACATTTTTTCTCATGCAGCTTCTTTGGCAATTGCTGTGATCGATGCGGATGTTGTTCTGATGGGGTTGGCCAACATTAAGTTCAAACGGCCTGTCTATTGTCGGGAGCGCCTAGTTGCCAAAGCAGAAGTTATTCGAAAAAAAACCAGCAATTATGTGGTTCAGGTTGTCACTAAAGTCAACGGTGAACAGGTATTTCGAGGGAAATTTGTACTTTTCATTATGGATGATCCGCAAGACCTTGAAGGAGAGATGGATTATGATTCGGATCGCCATTGATGCTATGGGGGGCGACCATGCGCCGGAAGAAATAATCAAAGGGGCTCAGCTTTCAGCCAAAGAAGGTCAGGAGCTTATTTTTGTGGGCGATGAAGAGCAATTGATACCTTTGCTAAAGAATTACAACTTTCATCGTACGCAAGCGAACATAGTTCACGCTGAAGAAGTCATCGGCGGTGACGAACCTCCCGTGCAGGCGGTTCGAAAAAAACCCGGGGCGACTCTTCCAACAGCCGTCCGCCTGATCAAAGAGGGAAAAGCCGACGCTGTGTTATCCGCCGGAAACACCGGGGCCTTTATGGCCGCCGCGGTCCTTTATCTTAAATGCATTGAAGGAATTCACAGGCCGGCTATAAGTCCCGCCCTGCCAACACAAGATCCCGATCGCATGGTCGTTTTGCTGGATGTGGGGGCCAACATGGACGCCGAAGCGGTTCATCTTCTGCAGTATGGTATAATGGGCAGCCTATACGCTGAGAAAAGATTTCATATTAAGAGTCCGAAAATCGGACTGCTCAATGTCGGAGATGAAGCCGGCAAGGGATCAAAAGTCGTTCAGGACGCTTTTAAGCTTCTTCTGGACAGCAAAGTTCATTTTGTAGGAAATGTGGAATCTCGTGAAATATTTGCCAATAAGGCCGATGTGGTTATTTGCGATGGCTTTGTGGGTAATGCTGTATTAAAAGCAGGCGAGGGATTGGTCGAGGCGATTTTTACCATGATGAAAAAAGAATTTACAAGCGGTGTTCGTGAGAAAGCCGGAGCAGCCCTGCTTCAGCCTGCCTTTTCAAATTTGAAGCGACGTCTTGACTACAGTGAATATGGAGGAGCCCCGTTATTAGGGATTAACGGAGTTTGTATCAAAAGCCACGGTAGTTCAAACGCCCAAGCGATCAGCAATGGTATAAAAGTGGCTGCCAACTTGGTGGAAGAAAAGCTGTTAAAGGAAATCAGAGAGCAAATACAAAGGCAGGAGGATGAGAACAATGACTAGAGCTGTGGGTATCGCCGGATTAGGGACAGCCGTTCCTCCGAAAGTGCTTACCAATAAGGAGATTGAAAAAACAGTCGATACATCCGATGAATGGATAACTTCCAGGACTGGAATAAAAGAAAGGCGAATTGCCGAAGACCATGTAAGTACTTCTGATCTTGCTTTTGAAGCAGCCCACGAGGCGCTGGTATCTACCAATATGAAACCAGAGGAAGTTGATCTCATCATTGTGGCCACGGTAAGTCCCGATATGATTTTTCCGTCCACCGCTTGTTTTACGCAGGAAAAGCTGGGAGCGCATAAGGCAGCGGCGTTTGACCTAGGGGCCGGTTGTTCCGGATTTATCTATGCCTTGGCGGCAGGTTCCCAGATGATTGCGACCGGTTTGTATGATAATGCTCTGATTATCGGTGCTGAGGTGATGTCGAAACAACTCAACTGGAAAGACAGAAATACATGCATCTTGTTTGGTGATGCAGCGGGCGCGGCGGTGATCAAGCCGGTGGAAGAAGGAAAAGGCTTTTTGTCTTTTTATCTGGGAGCCGACGGGGGAGGGGCCGATCTTTTGTCGCTGCCCGGAGGCGGCACAAAGCATCCGGCTACGCATGAGACAGTAGATAAGGGCCTCCACTATATCCAGATGGCAGGCAGCGAAGTATTTAAATTTGCCGTTCGTATTATGGGAGATGCCTCTTTGGAAGTCTTAAAAAGAGCAGGGCTGTCGCCAGAAGAGGTTGACCTGCTGATTCCCCATCAAGCAAATACAAGGATTGTTGATGCAGCGGTGAAGCGCTTAGGGCTGGATAAAAACAAGGTTTGTGTGAATGTGGACCGCTACGGGAATACATCGGCCGCTTCGATTCCGGTTGCTTTGTATGAAAGCTTTGAGCAGGGACGAATCAAACCTGGAGACAACATCGTTATGGTTGGATTTGGAGCGGGTCTGACCTGGGGCTCGACTGTGCTTCGCTGGGCTTAGCTAGAAAACCAAGCGTTAATCATACAACCTAGTCAAAAGGAAATGGTACTTACCTGTTCCATTCGATATAGATAGATAAAATCAAAAGGCATGATGAGAGGAGCCTGAGGATGAAAAAGACAGCTTTTATGTTCCCTGGACAGGGAGCACAGTATGTAGGCATGGGAAAAGAACTTGCTGAATATTATCCCGAAGCAGACCAAGTATTTGAGATGGCAAGCGAAGCCATCGGATATGATATGAAAAAATTGTGTTTTCAGGGCCCCGAAGAAGAACTTAAGAAAACAGAAAATACTCAGCCGGCGATCTTAACAACTAGTATGGCTGCCTATAATATACTTGAGCGAAAAGGATTCAAACCGGAGGTGGTGGCTGGTCTAAGCCTAGGCGAGTATTCGGCTTTGGTGGCCTCCGGAAGTTTGTCACTGCAAGAGGCCGTTTTATTGGTAAAAGCAAGAGGGAAGTACATGCAGGAGGCGGTCCCTTTAGGGCAAGGGAAGATGGCGGCCATCATTGGTCTTTCAAGAGAAAAGGTGAAAAACATCTGTCGTGAAGCGGATGGCGTTTTGGAGCCTGCCAACTTCAACTCGCCGGGACAGGTTGTCATCGCCGGCGAGACCGATGCTGTCGAACAGGGAGTGGAGATGGCTCAAAGCGAGGGAGCAAAGAAAGCCGTAGTGCTTCCGGTAAGTGCTCCGTTTCACTGCCGGCTTTTAAACCCGGCCGGGGAAAAACTAGCCGAGGATTTAGAGAAGGTAACCATCAATGACCCAAAAATCCCTCTCATTGCCAATGTACACGGTGATTATGTCCATAAGGCCGAAGAGATCAAAGAAGCCTTGATTCGCCAGGTAAGTCATTCGGTTTATTGGGAAGACAGCATACAGAGGATGATTTCAGACGGCATAGAGCACTTTGTGGAAGTAGGTCCCGGGAAGGTGCTGTGCGGTTTTGTTAAAAGGATTGACCGCAAAGCAGTTTTGCATAATGTCGAAGATAAAAAGTCATTGGAAAATTTGCTTGATTATTAAAGGGAGGTCTGCTAATATGATGCTAGAAAATCAGGCGGCGCTTGTTACCGGCGGAGGCAAAGGAATTGGCCGTTCCATTGCATTGGCTTTGGCTCATGAGGGCGCGGATGTTGTCGTAAATGACATAGACCGTGAGGCGGCCGAGAATACATCTGAAGAAATAAAGGCATTGGGAAGAGAATCAATGGTCGTTCTGGCTGATATCAGCCAAAGTTCTGAAGTAGAAGAAATGGTCAAAACGGTGCTGCAAAGATTCAAGAGGATTGACATCTTAATCAACAACGCCGGGATTACCCGAGATGGCCTGCTTTTGCGCATGAAAGAGAACGATTGGGATGCGGTGATGAGCATTAATCTAAAGAGCGTCTATCTATGCACAAAAGCGGTCATGAGAACAATGATGAAGCAGCGGTCCGGGAGAATTATCAATTTGGCGTCTGTGGTCGGAGTGATGGGCAATGCGGGGCAGTCCAATTATGCTGCTTCCAAGGCGGGCGTGATTGGTTTTACGAAGTCGACGGCCAAAGAATTAGCGCCCAGAGGAATTACGGTGAATGCCGTAGCCCCCGGGTTTATCGCCACCGAAATGACCGAGAAACTGTCGGATGAAGTAAAACAGGAATTCTTGAATAAGATTCCTTTAAACAAGGCCGGGACGCCTGAAGATGTAGCTCATGTAGTGCGTTTTCTCGCCTCCCCTGATTCACATTATATCACCGGACAGGTGCTGCATATCGATGGCGGCATGGTTATGTAGATTCACATTAGATCATAGAACATCGGCCACGGCGGAAGGGGGTGAAAATGATGGCGAATGACACCGCGTATGAAAAAATAAAGGAAATTATTGTAGAGCAATTGGGCATTGATGAAGAGGAAGTGAAAGAAGCAGCCTCTTTCATTGATGATTTAGGAGCGGATTCCTTGGATATAGTGGAATTGATTATGGCTATGGAAGAGGAATTTTCTCTAGAAATACCCGACGAAGATGCTGAGAAGCTGTTGACCGTTGGTGATGCAGTAAAGTATGTGAAAAGTGCTGAATAAGAATTGAGAAAGTCCCGTAAAGAAACGGGACTTTCCCAACATATAGCCTAATGATATAAGCAGTTTGAAAAAGGTTTAATGGTCAGAAAACAGGATGTATTGAAACGGCCGGACACCGCCGAGCTATTTAGAAGAAAGTATGGGGTGAGTGCAATGAAAAATCGTGTTGTAGTGACCGGACTGGGAATCATTTCCCCGATTGGTACCGGCAAAAGCGCTTATTGGGAAGGGCTAAAAAACGGCCGATCCGGGGTAAAACCCATTGACCGGTTTGATGTAAGCGATTATCCTACAAAGATTGCGGCCACCGTCGACGATTTTAAAGCTGTCGATTATATCGATCGAAAAGAAGCTAAAAGAATGGATCGATTCACCCAGTTTGCGGTTGCAGGGGCCAAAATGGCGGTGGAAGACGCAGGCATTGATTTAGCCGGTATGAACCTGGAAAAAGCAGGAGTGTCTTTTAGTACAGGAATCGGCGGGATGGAGACACTTGAAACACAGTTTAAGGTGATATCAGAAAAAGGAGTTAGTAAGATGAGTCCTTTCTATATCCCCATGATGATCTCCAATATAGCCGCCGGGCATATATCGATGACCTATGGGCTAAAAGGACCGAACTTAACTTATGTAGCAGCCTGTGCAGCTTCTTCTCACGCCATCGGAGAGGGGTTTAAAATCCTTCAAAGAGGCGATGCGGATCTTCTTGTTGCGGGCGGCTCAGAGGCAGCCATCACGCCTTCTGCACTGGGAGGGTTTTGTGCTATGCGGGCGCTCTCCACACGAAATGACGATCCCGAGAAAGCATCCCGCCCATTTGATCAGCAGCGAGATGGTTTTGTCATGGCAGAAGGCTGCGGTGTTGTGATTCTCGAGACCCTTGAGCATGCACAAAAACGTAATGCCCATATCTATGGAGAGCTAGTTGGCTTTGGAAATACAGCGGATGCTTACCACATCACAAAGCCGCCGCCGCAAGGAGAAGGAGCCTATAGGGCGATGAAAATGGCGCTTGACGATGCAAAGATGGAACCCGGGGAGATTGATTATATTAATGCACATGGGACTTCGACGGAATTAAACGATAAATTTGAAACAATTGCGATCAAGAACCTGTTTGGCGAACTTGCCAAAAAAGTGCCGGTAAGTTCGACAAAATCCATGACAGGACATCTACTGGGTGCAGCCGGAGCGGCTGAAATCATCAGCTGTATTTTGGCCATGGAAAATCAGTGCCTTCCTCCCACCATTAATTATGAACATAAAGATCCCGATTGTGATTTAGATTATGTTCCGAATACATCGCGGTCTCATCAGATCCGGGCTTCTTTATCTAATTCTTTTGGATTCGGAGGCCAAAATGGGGTCTTGATAGTGAAGCAGTTTAGCAGGTGATATAATGGCAAAAAAGAGTGAAAGATCGCGACTTGAAGAAAAAATCGGTTACCGTTTTGGTGACCCGGAAATTTTGGAACAGTCGCTGGTGCATGCTTCTTATGCCAATGGGAAAAGAAAACATGAGCTGCCAAACAATGAAAGGCTTGAATTTTTGGGGGACGCTGTTTTGCAGCTCGTGGTATCTGAATATTTATTTACAGTATACGAAGAACTTTCTGAAGGTGTCTTGACACGTCTTCGAGCTGCGGTTGTGTGCGAACCTGTGCTGGCTAAACTAGCTCAAGAAGAATTGGATCTGGGAAGTCACCTGCAGTTAGGAAAAGGCGAAGAGTCAAGCGGCGGCCGAAAACGTCCTTCTATATTGTCAGATGCATTAGAAGCTCTCATTGGCGCGATCTATCTTGACGGTGGAATGGAACCGGCGGCAAAAGCAGTCCTTCGCTTACTTAGTTCAGAAATTGAAGCGGCCCATGAAGGGAAACTTCAAAAAGACTATAAGACCACGCTGCAGGAGGCTGTGCAGAAAAATCTCGGACAAGCAGTTACATACCGTCTCATCTCCCAAGAAGGCCCTGACCACGATAAAACCTTTCACGTCCAGGCGATTAGCAAAGATGAAGTGCTGGGTTTGGGCCGGGGGAAAAGCAAAAAAGACGCCGAGCAGGCAGCCGCCCAGCAGGCGTTGGAAAAAATGAACATAGATGATTCGCCCGGCAGCAGATAGCTTCCGGGTTTTTTTATTTTACAGCTCAAAGTTTGCAGGTTTGGCTGTGATTATGAGTTGAAAGTCTGCTGAAAAAAGGATACTAGCGGCAAATGAAGAACCATGTTGTTTGAAGATTTTTCTAAGAAAGATACAAAGATGTGCGGCAGGAGATCTGTCAGCAGGCAGGACGGGCGCTGGAGGGAGACAGTTGTACTTAAAAAGGCTGGAAATCAATGGATTTAAATCGTTTGCGGATAAGACAAAGGTAGAACTGAAAGAAGGAATCAATGCGGTCGTCGGTCCCAACGGGAGCGGGAAAAGCAATATTTCCGATGCGGTTTTGTGGGTGTTGGGAGAACAAAATGCCCGCATTTTAAGAGGCAGTCGTATGGAAGATGTTATTTTCTCTGGAAGCGACAAAAGAAAGGTAAAGGGCCTGGCGGAAGTAAATCTAATCCTTGATAACAGCGACGGTACTTTTCCGCTTGATTACAGCGAAGTGAGCATTAAAAGAAGGTTGTACCGAACAGGCGACAGCGAATACTTCATTAACAAGACCCCCTGCAGATTAAAAGACATCCACGAGCTGCTCGTTGATACGGGATTTGGCCGGGATGCTTTCTCGCATATAGGGCAGGGCAGAATCGATGAAATATTAAGTGTGAAACCGGAGGAGCGGAGAACGGTAGTAGACGACGCGGCCGGTCTTATCAAGTATAAGAACAGAAAAAAAGAGGCGCACAAGAAGCTAGATGAGACAAAAAAAAGCATTGTAAGAGTGGAAGATATTCTCATAGAGCTTGAGTCACAGTTAGAGCCTTTAGCCCAACAGGCAGATAAAGCCAAGGAATACCTGAAGCTAAAAGAAGAGATCGATGAGCTAGAAATATCTAAAACGGTCTGGCTGATTCACAATTTGAAATCAGAGCTGACAGAAAAACAAAAAAAGCATGATTTGCTTGTTGATGAGATTACTGAAATGGAAGCACGCACGGCTTCTGTGGAGTCTTCTTTAGAAAAAAAGCAGCTTAAGATCCAGACTCTGGATCGAGAAATACGAGAAAAGCAGATGAATCTGCAGGAAAAGAAGAGCCGGTTGGAAAGATGCGAAGGAGATTTGCGATATAGTCAAAGACAACAAGAAGACCTAAAGAAGAGCTTTCATAACACAGCCGCGGAAATTGACAGCCTTGAGCAAGAAAAAGAAGAAACAGCCATAGCGTATGCCGGCGAAAAAGAAAAAATGAAAGAAGTAACGACATCTTTAGAGGAGCTGCTAGAAGAATCGGAACAGGAAAACCAAAAATATACCGCTGTGATCGAAGAAATCACACAAAAAGGAAAAAGCCTGGAGGAAAAAAAGAGTTTCTTGATCGACATAATGAATCAACTAGCCGATGCCAGCCATAAAATGCGCATGAAAGAGGCAGAACTAGACCGAAACGAAAACGAACTGGAAAAAAGAGGGTTGGAAAAGAAACAGGCTCTTCAGGAAATGGAAACATTATTAGAGAGAAAACAGGACTTAGAAAGCCAAAAGGAAAGAGCGGCGGAGAGAAAAAATGAAAAAGAGCAATCCTTAAAGAGAGCAGACAAAGAAAAAGAAAATGTATTAGCAAGTATTAAGAACCATGATCAGGAAACCTCGGATCTGCAAGATAAGATCCGACAGATGGAGTCTCGTTTGAATGCACTGGAAGAAATGAGTAAAGGATACGAAGGGTATCACAAAGGTGTCCGTTCGGTTCTGCTTGGCCTCCGTAAAAAAGCCTTTGACGGCGAGGGCATTTGTGGGGTTGTGTCAGAACTGATTCATGTTGAGAAAGAATTTGAGGCAGCGATAAGCACAGCTTTAGGAGGTTCGCTGCAGAATATTGTTACAGAGACAGCAAATGATGCCATGAAGGCCATTGATCATCTAAAAGAAAGCAAAGGAGGCAGGTGTACTTTTCTTCCCCTGGAATCCATTGGCGCAAAGCCAAGAACCGACACCTTTCAACGAATATCGTCAGAAAAAGGGTATATTGGAGTGGCCGCGGATTTGGTGGTGTTTGAGGAGAAATACCAAGCGGTATTGGAACATCTTCTGGGAAATATTGCAGTTTTTAGTAATCTTCGCGATGCTTCAAAAGCAGCCAAAAAAGCCAATCATCGGTTACGGATTGTTACAGTGGATGGGGATATGATAAGTTCCGGGGGAGCTATGAGCGGAGGAAGTCAAAGTAGTTTTCAAATGGGGCTTTTAGGCCGCTCTCGTGAAATAAAGACGTTGAAAAAGAAAATCAATCAGAAAACCCAAGATATTGAAAACCGAAGCGAAAGAAAGGAAGCCTATGTTGGCAGGCTGGATATCGCCGAAGAGAGAATCCGCGAGCTTTCTGATGCTTTAAAGCAAGGAGAAATTCAGCGAGCCGAGATATCAAAAGAATTTGAGCAAATCGAGTATGAAAGGAAGCGACTGGCAAAGCAGCTAAATACAATAGAACATGAGGTCAAACTTCTTCAGGAAAACATGGATTCAGCAGCACAAGAGAGGGAAGTCCTCAAAAGAGAACAAAATATGAAGAATCAGTTGAAAGAAGAAACGAACCGGGAAATCGAAAAACTAACGGATACTTTAAGCGAAGAAGAGACAATTAAAGAAAATATGTCAGCCAAAGTCACGGACAGTCGTGTCGAGATAGCTTCCATCGAACAAAAAAAGCAGAATATGAATGAACAAGTGCAGATGTTTGAGAAAATGTTGGCCAAACATGAAAATAGATTAGAGAAGTTGCAAATAGACAAGAAGAAAGCACAAGAAGATTTAACTTTGACAGAAAAAGAACAGACGTCCTTAAAAGACCAAAGGGATGCTCTATTGTCTGAACGTACCACAGCGGAAAAAGACTTAAAAGATCAGGAAGAAGATAGAGATTCATTGGCACAGAACTTGGAGGAAGAAGAAAAAGAGTTAAAGAAAGTCCGAAAAAAAGCAAACAGAGCGAAAGAAAAATGCCATGCCCTGGACATTGATATCACGCGGCAAGATATTGAAATCCGAAACCAATCAGAAAAGCTTTGTAACGAGTATTCACTGGATACAGAGAATTTGAACGGACAGACCTGCAAGCCCATTGATTTATCAAAAACAGAAGAGCGGATTGGATCATTAAGAAAGCAGATGGATAATTTAGGAGATGTCCAATTAAGTGCCGTAGAAGAGCAAAAAAGGGTGCTTTCCCGATTTGATTTTCTAAACAGACAATTCGATGACCTCAAAGAGGCCCAAGCAGATCTTCATCAAGTTATTGAAGACATTGATAAAGTGATGAAGAAAAAATTCTGGGAGACTTTTGAGCAGATTCGGATTCATTTCAATGAAGTTTTTGCCCGCTTGTTCGACGGGGGGAGTGCGGATTTAGTGCTGGCAGAACCGGCTGATCCACTCGAATCCGGATTAGACATAAAGGTGCAGCCTCCCGGAAAGAAGCTGCAAAACCTAACACTCATGTCCGGCGGGGAAAAGGCCTTAACGGCTATTAGTTTGCTTTTTGCGGTACTTAAAACTAGGCCGACGTCTTTTTGTGTTCTTGACGAAATTGATACCTCTTTGGATGAATCCAATGTGGAGCGCTTCTCCCGGTTTCTACGAGAATTGACCGACCCAACCCAGTTTATTGTCGTTACTCACCGAAAAGGGACCATGGAAACCGCCGATGTAATGTACGGAGTGACTATGGAAGAGGCGGGAGTTTCAAAGATGATTTCAGTCAAATTCTCTCACCAAGCTGTTTCTTAAGCAATCTTATCAGGGAGGCGGACGATGAACATATTCAATCGTTTTAAACAATCATTGGAAAAGACAAGGCAGAACCTGCATAATAGCGTAAGTGGTCTTTTCTCTCGGCACGGAGGCTTGACAGAGGAAATGCTGGAAGAACTAGAAGACATTTTAATCGGGGCTGATATTGGTGTGACCACTACCATGAAACTGGTTGATACCTTAAGGGAGAAAAACCGCAGGCAGAGAATGAAGACGGACGAAGAAATTGTAGAGGTTTTACAAGAAGAAATCGAAAAAATGATAACAAACGGCACCAATGGAGAAGAACCGGTCAAACAGGAACAACCGCTTTTGATAAATTTGATAGTTGGTGTCAATGGTGTCGGGAAAACGACTTCCATAGCGAAACTAGCTCACATGCATAAACAGATGGGTAAAAAAGTAATGCTGGCGGCAGCCGATACTTTTCGGGCCGCTGCCATAGATCAGCTTTTGATTTGGGGGGAGCGGCTAAATCTGCCGGTGGTCCATCATAAAGAAGGGGGAGACCCCGCGGCGGTTGTCTATGACAGCATTGAGTCGGCCAAAGCCAAAAAAATGGATGTGCTGATTGTCGATACGGCAGGAAGGCTTCATACCAAAGTAAATCTCATGGAAGAGTTAAAAAAGATGAAGAGAGTCATTCAAAGAGAACAAGAGACAACCGGCTGCGAGACGCTTTTGGTCCTCGATGCCACCACAGGCCAAAACGGGATTGCCCAGGCAAAAATGTTTCATGAGGCGGTGGACGTTGATGGAATTGTTCTTACCAAACTAGACGGGACAGCCAAAGGCGGGATAGTGGTGGCTGTGAAAGATTCTCTGGGGATCCCGATTCGATATGTAGGGACCGGCGAAAGCCTTGAAGATATAAGTGCTTTCGATCCAAAAGCTTTCGCACAAGCTTTGTTTTCGGTGTAGCTTTTCTTTTCTTTTTACTTTCGGCAGGAAAAAAAAAGCAAGAGAAGAATGATTTTAGGGAATGGGTAACTTAAGGGAAGAGTTGACGGTAAGTTCCTGCCTTTTTTTTTCACTTCAGACTGTTTAAGAAAAAAGATGTTACATTCTGTATTTGGACTTAGACAGCAGTATTTAAAAATGCGGGTGGAGACTACGGCTAGGTATTAAAATAGAAGGGAGCGGGGATCTTTGGAGAAAAAACACAGGGAGCTTCTAAAAAAGCTGGTGCCTTCTCTAAAGGATGTGCCGTCTGATTCAGATTATTGGCTGAAGAGATCCGAAAAGGCTTTGGGAAAGAGCACTCATGATCGAGAGGTGTATCCCGTACTTGATCCCAATAAAGGAGAAGGGCTGCGCTTGTATGATCTGGAAGGCAATGAATATATCGATGTGACCGCCGGCGTAGCGGTAAAGGCGCTCGGCACTAGAAATCCCGACCTTGTGGCGTTTGAAAAGGAAATTTCTCATGTGACCGAAGAATATTCCGGTCAAGATTTTGACTATATTAACCAAACTGTTTTATCTGAGCGCCTCACGGACATTACCCCTAATAGCAAAGAAAAAGAAAAGCAGTGTTTTTTTACAACCAGCGGGGCAAGAGCTATTGAAAATGCAGTGAAATCCGCCATGGATACCACTCGTAAACATAGATTTGTGGGGTTTCGACCCGCGTTTCACGGAAGAACGGGGCTGGCTCTAACACTAACTGCATCTAAAGCTGCTCACCGAGAGTATTTCCCCGCCGCTTTCCCCGTTGTAAGGGCTCCGTATGCTTATTGTTATCGCTGTCCTTATAATCTTAAACCTGAAGATTGCGAGCAGAAAGCTTATTGCGTCGAGCAGATCTACGACATGGTCAGTATGGAAGGAACCGATATCGCCGGGATTGTCTTTGAATCTATCTGCGGGGAGGGCGGAATTATCGTTCCGCCAAAATCCTTCGCGAAGGGTTTGCGAAAACTGGCTGATGACCTTGACGCCGTTTTGATCGCCGATGAAATACAAGCCGGATTGGGAAGATCAGGGAAATGGTGGGCCTATGAACATGCCGGGATTGAAGTGGACACGGTTTGCGCTGCCAAGGCTCTAGGTGCGGGTTGGCCAATGGGTGTTACGATCGGCGATAAACCGATGTTTACGGCCGATGGAAGAAATTCTGAGACTTTCTCAGCAGAACCTAGGATGGCTTTGTTGTCTTTGTTTGTGCTCCATTACATTGAAAAGCACAACTTGATCGAGAATGCAGAAAAAATGGGAGCTTATATGCTCAAAAGACTCAATGAGATGAAAGAGAAATTCAAGTGTGTTGGAGATGCACGGGGACTTGGTTTGATGCTGGGCATCGAGATTGTTGAGGATAAAAAATCAAAGAAAAGGGATCCGGAGAAGCGGGATGCTGTCTTGAAAAATGCAGTTCAAAAGCAAAGGCTGCTAATCCTTCCTTCCGGAAAGAATACACTTCGGCTCCTTCCGCCACTGACAATCACCATGGAGGAAGCAGAAGATGCTTGCAATCGATTAGAAAAGGCTCTGGAAGAAACGAGCGTTTAAGAATTGAAAGAGCGCTCCTCTTTTTTGGAGGAGCGCTCTTTCAATTCATTCTTGTGCGCGGAGTCTTGTTCTGGTATTCTACAAACTGAGTAGGACAAAGGAATGGAGAGGTGTTTATGAAGATCGGCGAGCATAAAGCGATGGCGTTATGTAAACATTTTGAGATACCGACAGTCAACCACTATCTGATTGAAACCAGCTCAATCCCTGTGGATGACTGGGCACCCATGAAGATGCCGGTGGCTTTTCAAAAGATTTCTTTACAAGAAAAGAGCCCCACCCAAAGGGTTGAAGAAGAAGAAGATTTGATTTTTTTTGTGGAGAATTTTTTTCAATCACGAGAAAAAGGGGATAAAATTTTCATAAAGGAGCTGCCGATTTTTAAAGAAAAAATCTTTGTAGACATGGGCATCAATTATCAAGCGGGGAGTGTTTTTTTAAGGATTGTACCTTGCAAAGGAGCTCTTGTAAAGGAAATTGAAATGGAAATGATGAGCGAGCAAGAAATAAGCCAACATCAGTTTTTTGAATTTGTCCGTAGCGGCGGGTTTCAGGGACATGTTCTAAATCAAATGGGCCGGCTGCTTTTTCGAATGACTCACATGTTTTTTCAGGCGGATTTAACAGAAGTCAAGCTGTCTCCCGTCCACATGACCCTGGAAGGGGATGTTTTGGTGGGCGGTGTTAAAATGGAGATGGATGATGCGGCTTTAAGCAGACAGGAGAAAGTCCTTGACTTTTATCGGGGAGATCAAGAAAACGATCTGCTGAGAGAATTTCGTCAGGCAAGTCTTGTCTATAGAGCAATTGACCTGCAAGGAGAGGTCGGCGTCATTGCCAGCGGAATCGGACTCACTTTGTCCTCGTTGGATTATGTGGTGCAGGCAGGTTTGTCGGCGTGCGGAAGTCTTGTTTTGGGCGGGGGCATTCTTGAAGAGAAAATGGCTTCCGGGGTTAGATTAATGAAAAAGATCAAGGGGATACAAGGAATATTGATTAATGTTTTTGGCGGGGCTAACAGCTGTGAGATTATGGCGAAAGGGATTGCCACCGGTTTGGAAGAAGAGCCGCAAGATATCCCTATTATTGTAAAAATGACCGGTCATGACCAGGAAGAGGGATGGCGAGTGCTTGAAGAGGCGGGACTGTTTTTGGTTCGCAGTCCGTCTAGTGAACTTGCTGTGGAAAGCCTGAAGAAATTGACTTTAGCAGAAAGGAAGTAAAAAGATGGCCGTCTTAATTGACAGTAATACAAAGATTATGGTGCAGGGTATAACAGGGGCACAAGGAGCTTATCATTCACAGCTGATGAATCTGTATACAAAAGACCGCGTTGTGGGCGGGGTCAGTCCAGGCAGAGGCGGGATGAACATTTCCGGTATTCCTGTTTATGATACGATCTCGGCTCTGAAAAAAGAAGCCCAAGTGGATGCTTCTTTAGTCATGGTGCCTCACCAGCATGTCCTTGATGCTGTCTGGGAGGCTGTGGACAACGAGATTGAGCTGGTCGTCATTGTAGCAGAAAATGTTCCTCTGCATGATACCATACGAATGAAGTCGCTCTCTCGGGGTAGCAGGACAAAGATAATCGGGCCCAATACCATGGGCATTATTAGTCCAGGGAAAAGCAAAATCGGTGTGATGCCGGAAAAGCTCTATAAAGAAGGGAAAGTGGGCATTCTTTCTCTTTTGGGCACGCTGAATTATGAAGCGGCTTGGAATTTGAGTGAAAACGGAATCGGACAATCCACCTGCCTGGCCATCGGAGGCGACAAGCTGACAGGAATCAGCATTACAGAGGGGCTAGAGTATTATCGGCTGGATGAACGAACCGAACAAGTCATCCTCATAGGCGAAACACCTTATCTTGATATTGAAGGGATCTATCATTATTTAAGCAGTGCTTCCTACCATAAACCGATCTATGCCTTTTTGGCAGGACAGTCGGCTTCCTTGTATTACGGAAAAGATTTCTTTTCTCGGTTAGGTTGTGGCGAGCCATATCCAATCGACATTAAAGAGGCGAGAAAAAAACTAGAAGCCTGCCGAGTAAGGGTTATGGACTCCATGACAGAACTTATAGATGGGATCAAAATGGCTCATCATGGAAAATAAAGAGCCTGAATATTTACGATAAAAAGCTAAAGAAATGAGGGATTGTGAAGTGTATGATGTGATAATTAAAAACGGTATTATTGCCGATGGCACGGGAAAAGAAGTGTATAAGGGCGATGTAGCGATTGCTGGTGAAAAAATTGCAGCCATAGGAGATTTGGATTCAAGCCAAAGCCAAAAGGTCATCGATGTTGATCAAAAGGTCATTGCCCCCGGCTTTATTGATATTCACTCCCACTCCGATGCCACCTTGTTAGCCAATCCGCTGGCTGAAAGCAAAGTTCGTCAAGGAATAACAACAGAAGTTACCGGACAGTGCGGAACTTCGGCAGCGCCTGTGATGGGAGAAGGATTGAAAAGCATACAGAAACTCTATGATAAATTTGATGTGCAGATCCAATGGAATACGGTGGCCGAATATCGCGCAGAACTCGAAAAGAAAAGAGTTTCTGTCAATACGGCCCCATTAATTGGCTTAGGGACGGTTCGAATGGATGTGATGGGGCATGCTTCGCGAGCTGCTTCAGAAGAAGAACTGAAGAATATGGAAAAAGTTATTGATCAAGGTATGTCAGAAGGTGCTTTTGGAGTTTCAAGCGGACTGATTTATCCACCGGGCTGTTTTAGCAGCACAGAAGAACTAGTAAGAATGGCTCGTGTGGTAGCAAAATATAACGGACTTTATGTCAGTCATATCCGTGGAGAGAGCGAAACCCTTATAGCTTCTGTGAAGGAAGCTATTGATATTGGAGAACGCTCCGGAGCTCGAGTTCACATTTCTCATCATAAAGCAGCGGGGAAAGATAATTGGGGAAAGGTTGAAGAAACCCTTGGCATGATTGATGACGCTAGGTGTCGAGGCATTGACGTGGCGTTCGATGTTTATCCGTACATTGCCGGCAGCACTTCATTGGTTACTTTGATTCCGTCTTGGGCGCATGAAGGCGGAACGGAAGCACTGCTGACTCGTCTTAAAGATGAAAAGATAAGAGGACGATTAAAAAAGGAGATTCGTGAGGGGATTGAAGGTTGGGAAAATTTTGCGGCCGCCGCGGGCTGGGAGAATATCCTCATCGTGCGTCTTGAGTCGGATAAAAATAAGACATTTGAAGGGAAGACCATCGAAGAAGCCGCCAAACTTAGGGATCAAACCCCGATGGATACAATTTTTGACTTGGTCTTAGAAGAAGAAGGGCAGACTGTTTCTATGGTTATGTTTTTGATGTGCGAAAAAGACGTGGAACAGGTGATGAAGCATCATGCCGCCCATATCGGTTCAGATTCTGCAACAGTGGCTCCTTATGGAATTCTAGGATCAGGCAAACCTCATCCGAGAACCTACGGTACATTCCCCAGGGTTTTAGGAAAATATGTCAGGGAAAGAGAAGTTTTGCCGCTGGCAGAAGCGATTAAGAAAATGACGGGGGCCTCGGCGGACCGCATGGGCATGAAAGGAAGGGGATACATTCAAGCAGGTAATTACGCCGACATAGTGGTTTTTGACCAACATCAAATTGAAGATCAGGCCACTTTCTCAGCTCCTCATCAGTACGGCAAAGGAATCCATTATGTCTGGGTGAATGGCGAACTGGTGGTATGTGAAGGCGAGCATACCAAAAAAGGGCCTGGTAAAGCGTTGTTTTTCCAACCCTAGATTAGTTATCCTTGAGCTTGTCCTTTTGGATAAGGACGCCTAATGGTGATACTAGCCATTCTAAAGTGAATTTTATTGCTTGGTTGTTCCTGATCGAAAATCTTCTTTTAGTTCTTTGCCAAGGGTTTCCCAGTGGACAGCTTCATAATTGTTTAAACGGTGTCGATATGACAAGCGAATTTGTGCTTATCGCTACTAAGGAGAGCCGTTAGCCGTTTTGTGAATATCATGGGATACACAGACCGGCAGCTAACTGCCGGATGGCAATTTGATGAGGGAGGGATTTCATGAAAAAGGTAAAGGTTTACGGAAGCAAACACTGCCCGGACTGTAAACCTGTCTTGGATTTGCTGTTTGCCCACGGGATCGAATTTGAGTATGCAGATATCACAGAAGGGTTGTGGCAGGTCAAAGAGTTTTTAGATCTGCGGGAGAACCGTTCTGAATTCAACCGGATTCGGAAATCGGGGGCCATCGGGTTTCCCTGCATCGTTGTCGGTGATGAAGAAGCGATCTTTTTTCAGGATTTTGACATCGAAGAACTGGCTGCCCTTGTCAAAAGCAAAAAGCAGTGATTTTGTTTGCGTTGAAAAAGAAACAGCGTAAAGATGAGATTTAACTGGTGGGCCCTCAAATAGAAAGGCGTTGACAAAACCTGCCGGGAAAAGAGTTACATGAGTATGCCCCGGGTACTACAAGCGTGGCCGCTGAGTCAGTCAGCTGCTTTGTACCTTTTGTGTTGCAGGTTGGCCCTATGCAAGGTAAATGTTGTTTTAGAAAAAATGTTTATTAAAATAGTGTACTTTATTTTGATAACTAGGCAACTTTTTGTTTCAATTGAGATATAAGTATTGATGCATAAGATGAATAATGAGTGTTATTAAAAGATGGGATAAGGGAACTTCTTGATTTAAATTCCGTCTAATTAAAGGCTGGATGATCTAAAAGTCGATCTAAAATTATTTATAAAGGTGATCTATATTGAAAAAATTTAAACTTTTTCTTTTAGGAACATTCATAACATTGATATTATCATCTATCTATGTTGAGAAAAACTATTTGTACAGCCCTTTTACATTCCCACAAGGAAACATAGATGATTTAAGCAATTATTCCTTTTGGGATTTCAAGAAGCCCATTGTTATGCAAGCAGTCAAGTGGGATGAAGGGGAGCAAAGTTTTTCTCATTATGTTACAAATGAGGAAGATATAAAAAACTTACTCCAACAGTTTGATGAAGCCCGTAAAATAAAAGCATATTCAAGCACTCCCGCTGAAGACAGCGGAGCAAAGTACAGTATAATATTTAGACAAGTTGAAGGATTTAAGCAAGTTGAAGATTGGGACCATGATATAGCTCAAGGAAGGAATTTAATTGAATTCCGCTTCTATGAAAATTATGATGTAATTGACGTCAGTGGAGTACATTTTTATGAATTAGAAACCGACTTCAGACAAGACATAGTAAGTCTTTTATACAAAGAAAAATGGCATTATTGGTAATAATTGTATTAAAGGGGATTGAGCAAATAGTAGCAGGTATTTTCCAATTTGTATCTAATGCGGTAGGTGCAATATACTCTTTTAGGCGACACAAATAAACCTTTAAAGAAATAGCGAAAGGCTACCAAAAAAAATTTTAGAAGAAGGCAGTTTATGCCTTCTTTTTTTGCATTTTAAATTTTGCAATACTTATGAGGGCTTTTTCTAAGGGTTTTGGTAGTACTTCTAAAGTTAAATTCCGAACAGGTTTTAAACAGCTGAATAATTTGATCCTCCCTATCACTTTTCTTGACCTTTTAAAAACTTCGGATATGGTAGACTTTAGTTTTAAAGTTGATTGCTTTCTGTCGAAAAACAACGGTATATGGCTAAAGCTATTGAAAACAGAAAAGGGATTTGCTATGATTAAACAATAAGGATAGTCAAGCATGGGCGGAGGATCAGCAGAGCAAGTGTTGGCAGGGTCCGGGCCGGTTACTCATTTGCTTGTCTGTTCTGGCTTTATTAAGAAAGGACACAGTTGATAAAAAACAGTACTGTTAGGGAGGGATATTATGTTAGAAACAGCATTGAACGCCATGGCACAGCAGTATCTGGATCTGACTCTTTGCAAGAGTCGTTGTGATGAGTCAGATATTCAGTGGTACACTGAAGGACCTTTTTGGCGAAGAACAAACATGCGCTTTTCCCGGGAGTACAAAATTCTGCCTGACTACGAAATTGGTGATATGAAACACGGAAAGACTTTGGAGGACGTTCTGGATGAATGCACCCATTTAAAAGCAAATCTAAAGTTGTATAAGGAGACTGCTCGACCCGATGAAATGCAGCGCATCGATTACATCATTGATCATGTGGTTAACCTCCACACTCGAACCAGGCTGCTTTTAGGCGAGAAAATACCTTATAACACCATGACCGATCTTATGTACGGTCTGGTGGCACCGGCCTATGAACTCAAGCAATTTGATGATATTCTCGGCGAAATGGAGCAGGCGCTGCCCGGCAGCGGATCCGTTCAAGACAAAATCGCCAGGTTCCGGAAAAAGATTACCGTTCCTCCTGAAAAACTTTTGCAAGTTATGACAGACGGTACAAAGGCCTTTCACGATATGTCAATGGAAAATATGACTTTGACCGGCAACAGTATGCCGCGGGTAAGGGTTCGAGAGCTGGCCGATCCCAAAATGGAGTTTCTTTCTATTTTGTTCGGATACGATTATAATCACCTTGAATACGAACGTAATTTCAATCTTTTGTTCAATTGGACTGTGGATCATATTGTTGAATGCATCGGACATGAAATGGAACCGGGGCACCTGACCTATTATGAAAAGAGAATACAGACCTATATCGATACAGGCTGGCCGGAAATGGCGGTCGTCTCCTTGTATTCTTCTTCATCTGCCTTTACGGAAGGATCGGGGCGTTATGTGATTGATATGTGTTTTGATCATTCCATGGACAAGAAAGTAGATTTTGAACGGGAATATATATTTAAAAAGGCCGATCTAGATATGGGCTTAGTTGAATTGATGCCCTTATGGCATCAATTCAGCGAGATGACCGGTTACGGCAAGCTAGAAGCGTCTCGCCGGCTGTGGGACGGAGAGTGGTCTTTAGAAGAAGCTTTGGCGTTTTTGAAGCAGTATGGGTTTGTAGACAAAGATACTCAGACAGCGGATATTGAAAAAATGGCTTGCGATATGGGCCACTTCACATCCCACGAACACGCCCGAGATGTGGTAAAAGAATATTTCCGCTCTGTAACCTCCTCTGTTGAGGAAGAATGGCGCCTTTATGAAAAGCTTTGCTGCGCGCATATGTCTATGCGAGGGATGCAGGACAAAACTTACCGTATCGATTTCTGATTTTTTTCTTTCGAGTGCGATCAAAGAAGAAAACCTTAATAGCAAAGTGACCTGCTTCTGTCAAGTGGAAGTAAAAAAAAGATAAACCTCTGACACCAATCATGTAACTATGGTTGGTGTTGTTTTCCAGTTGCTGAACTAAAAAAGAGTGCCCTTACTAAGGGGTCTATTCAGTTTGACCTTTTCAAATATCGAGGCTCATATTGTCATGAGCAATCTATTCGATCTGCCGCTTTTTGGCTTTTAAGCACTGCAAATACTTTTGTGTCGGTCCTCTTAAAATCTTCTGACAGGGCGGTTTTTTAAACCTGTTATGAGGACTTATATTTCATGAGCGAAAAGGTCTTGCCGGACAGATCTGCTTGGCTTAATCCTTTAATATTCCGAAGTTGTTCGACTTCCGACTGAGTCATGTTGAAGATTTTCTCTCTCATAGGTGATATTTTATCAGAATAAATTTGACGTGACATTATCACAGAATAACTACAAAAGATGGCCTTCGCCCTTGACAGAACCGGATTTTATGATTATACTTTATCCTGTGAAGGTATAAAGCTTTACAGGGGCTGGTCTAATGCTTGACAAGGTGGTCAGGTTGAACCAATTATACGACTGGTATAGCCCGCTGTTGACAGATAAACAGCGGGATGTTTTTGAGCTTTATTACCACCATAATTTATCACTGGCAGAAATCGCCGAAAATCATGGAATAAGTCGTTCAGCAGTAAGAGATGCTTTGCTGCGTACCGAGAAGAGGTTGGAGACATTTGAAAATAAACTTGGTCTTGCCGAAAAGCAAGCCAAGTCAGAAGAGATTATTGAAAACATGCAGCAAAACAGGCTTTTGCTTGGTCCGGAGGAACTAGATCGAAAAACACAAGAAATTATTCATAAGCTTCAAGAAATGCTAAATGTTGTCAATGATGTCTGGACTTCTGAAGAAAACAGGAGGGGATCGTAATGCTGTTTCAAGGCCTAGCTGATAGGCTTCAAGATACACTGCAAAAGTTAAGGGGAAAAGGGCGATTAACAGAAAAAGACGTTTCCCAGGCTCTCAGAGAAGTCAGAATGGCTTTGCTGGAGGCCGATGTAAATTTTAATGTAGCCAAGGACTTTGTTGCCCGGATCAAAGAACGGGCCGTGGGCGAGGAAGTGCTGACAAGCTTGACTCCCGGACAGCAGGTTGTCAAAATTGTACACGAGGAGTTAACCGAGCTTTTAGGCAAAGAAGAAGCGAAAATTTCAACTGCATCAAATCCACCGACCATCATCATGCTGGTCGGACTACAAGGTTCAGGGAAAACAACGACGGCAGGAAAGCTTGCCGCTCATTTGCGCCGCCAGGGGAAGAAACCACTTTTGGTGGCGGCGGATGTTTACCGGCCGGCGGCCGTAAAACAACTTGCCGTACTAGGCGAGCAGCTCGATATTCCTGTTTTTGATATGGGTACTTCGGCTTCGCCCGTGGACATCGTTGCGGGCGCTAAAGGCCAGGCTGGAAAATACGGGCAGGACACTTTGATTGTGGATACCGCCGGACGGCTTCATATAGACGAAGAACTGATGGGCGAGCTTAAAGAAATTAAGAGCAAGGCCAAACCACAAGAGATTCTTTTGGTGGTGGACGCCATGACAGGACAAGATGCGGTTAAAATAGCCGAGAGCTTTCATGAGTCTTTAGGCATTGACGGTTTAATTATGACAAAGATGGATGGAGATACGCGGGGTGGAGCTGCTCTTTCCGCCAAATCAGTAACCGGCCGGCCCATTAAGTTCGCCGGAACGGGCGAAAAGCTTGATGCGTTTGAAGTATTTCATCCGGAAAGAGTTGCGTCGCGCATATTGGGCATGGGAGATATGCTGACTCTCATTGAAAAAGCGGAAGCAACGGTAGATAAAGATAAAGCCAAAGAAATGGAAAAGAAAATTCGAGAAGCCGATTTTACCCTGGAAGATTTTTTTGATCAGCTTAAACAAGTGAAGAATATGGGGTCATTTGATGAACTGATGGGCATGATTCCCGGAATGGAAAAGATCAAAAAAATCCAAGGAGCTGCCGTTGACGAAAAAGAAATGGGCAAGGTCGAAGCGATTATTAGCTCAATGACCATTGAAGAGAGAAGGGAACCTTCCCTTATTGGGGGCAGCCGCCGCAAAAGAATTGCCAAAGGCAGCGGCACGAAAGTACAGGATGTCAATCGCCTTTTGAAACAGTTTGACGGGATGAAGAAACTTATGAAACAGATGAGCGGACAGAAAAAGCGCGGCGGAGGAATGGATAAGAATTTACCTTTTCTACAATAGGCAAGCAAGAGTAAGATATGAAGGGAGGTGAAAACATGGCAGTTCGCATTCGTTTAAAAAGAGTAGGGGCTAGAAAAAAACCTCATTTTCGGGTAGTAGTAGCCGACTCTCGTTTTCCTAGGGACGGTCGTTTTATCGAAGAACTTGGTTATTATAAACCGGCTTCTATCCCGGCGGAAATAAAGATCGATGAAGACAAAGCGATCCAGTGGCTTAACGAAGGAGCACAACCTTCTGACACGGTAAAATCATTGTTTAGAAAAATTGGTTTAGGAGCGCAGGAGAAAGAGAGCAGCGAGGAGTAGAAGGCTTGATGTAATGGTGGGAGGTGTGACCATGGAAAGGTTGGTTGAAGTAATAGCGAAAGCCTTGGTGGATCAGCCAGAAGAGGTAAAGGTCTGCTCAGAAGAGGATGATAGAGCAATCATCTTGAAATTGCGGGTTGACAAAGAAGACATGGGCAAAGTCATCGGCAAACAAGGAAGAATTGCCAAAGCAATGAGAACGGTGGTTAATGCCGCCGGTGCGAACACAAAAAAAAGGGTTATTGTCGATATTGATCATGAAGAAGAAGCATCCTGATTTTCTTTCGACCATGACTTATCAAACGGCAGGTGGGAAGATTGAGTGAGGACTTCTTAACCGTGGGATTGGTTGTTTCTGTTTGGGGGAACCGGGGAGAAGTGAAGGTTCTTCCGTTGACAGATTTTTTAGACCGTTTTTATCTATTAGAGAATATTATTTGGGAAAAAGACGGATACCGAATTGATTTGGCCGTAAAATCCGTTCGCCAGCATAAAAAGATGATTCTTCTTGCCTTAGCAGGATATGATTCCCCTGAAGAAGCAAAAAAACTGTCGCAAGGCTATCTTAAAATTCCTATCGAAGAGCGTATCAAACTGCCCGAGGGAGAGTACTATCACTTCGAAATAATCGGGATGGAAGTTTTTGATATCAATGACAAGCGTGTCGGTGTCATCGATGACATCATCCAAACGGGAAGCAATGATGTGTATGTGGTTCGAAGGGAAGGGGAAAAAGATCTGCTCCTGCCGGCTTTAAGAAGCGTGGTTGTAAGTATAGACAAAGATAAGAATCGTCTTACAGCACATATTCCAGAAGGGCTGGATTGAGCAAGAAAAGGAAGGACAGGATATGAGTTTGCATATTGATATACTGACCTTATTTCCGGACATGTTTTCAGGTCCTTTATCCGAGAGCATCCTAAAAAGGGCGCAGGAGAAAGAGCTTTTGTCCTTGAAAATTACTGATGTTCGCGATTTCTCTCATGATAAGCACCGCACTGCAGATGATTATCCCTTCGGCGGCGGGGCCGGCATGCTGATGAAACCCGAACCCATTTTTGAAGCAGTTGAACATGTATCAGATTCCCGTAAAGAAAAAACAAAGGATCACCCTCATGTGGTAATGATGTGTCCTCAAGGAAAAGTGCTGGACCAAAAGGCCGCCCAAAAATTATCAAAGAAGGAGCACCTCATACTCATTTGCGGTCGTTACGAAGGTATTGATGAACGGGTAAGACTTCATCTTGTCGATGAAGAGGTTTCTATCGGGGATTATGTGCTGAGCGGAGGAGAATTGCCGGCAATGGTTTTGATTGATGCAGTGGCTCGTTTGATACCGGGTGTGGTGGGCGCTTACGAATCTGTGGAGGCAGATTCGTTTACCGAGAGTTTGCTTGACTATCCTCAATACACAAGGCCGAGAGAATATCGAGGGTTGGAGGTTCCGGCAGTGCTTTTATCTGGGGATCATGAGCGGATTCGACGCTGGCGCAGGAAAGAAGCGATACGAAGAACGTATCTTAAGAGGCCCGATCTTCTCAAACGGCATGAGTTTTCTAAAGAAGACAAGGATTTACTTGAAGAGATCAAAAAGGAAATCGATGACAAGGGCATCTAAAAACAAAACGAAATTTATGCTTATGGTAAGAAAGGAGGAGCAGTCATGGATCTTATCAAAACAATAGAGCAAGAGCAAATGAAAAACGACGTACCTGCTTTTCGACCGGGTGACACCGTAAAAGTGCATGTTCGAGTGGTCGAGGGCGCGCGTGAAAGAATTCAGGTTTTCCAGGGAGTGGTGATTAACCGCCGCGGTGGGGGACTGACAGAGACTTTTAAAGTTCGTCGTGTTTCCTATGGAGTCGGTGTTGAAAGGACTTTTCCCATTCACTCACCAAGAATCGAGAAAATCGAAATAGCAAGGCGCGGCGATGTTCGAAGAGCAAAACTTTATTATTTAAGGAACTTAAAAGGCAAGGCGGCCCGGATTAAAGAAAAGCGGTAACTTGCAGCAGGGGGCTTTTTTGTCCCCTTTCTTTTTATGTCATTAAATTTTACCATGGGACAGTTCATAAGAAATGAGGGAAGTCTTGATGGCAAATGATTCTGGCAAAGTGTTCCGTGAAGTTTTTGAAACCATCATAATAGCTTTGGTGCTGGCATTTCTTGTACGCTCGTTTGTGGTGGAATCCTTTCTTGTGGATGGGCGTTCAATGGAACCGACACTCTATAACAATGAACGTTTGTTTGTGAATAAATTCGGCTATCGAATCTCCCCTCCCAAAAGAGGAGACATTATTGTCTTTCAATACCCCAAAGACACCTCAAGAGATTTCATCAAACGGGTCATCGCTTTGCCCGGCGAGGAAATAGAAATTAAAGACCAATCGGTCTACATCGACGGCGTCTTACTCGAAGAGCCATATGTCGACAAAGGGGATTATGAGCCTCACCCGAAAGAGGAAATTCCTGAAGGCAAACTTTTTGTCTTGGGGGACAATTATGGAAGCAGTGAAGACAGCCGTTTTTTCGGGCCGGTTCCTTTAAAAAATGTTAAAGGAAAAGCGTTAGTTGTGTATTGGCCTGTAGCAGATTTACGTATTTTACAGCACTGAAGTCCCTTAGTAAAAAGGAGTTTAAAGAATGAGCTCTCATTGGTATCCCGGCCACATGGCCAAAGCAAAGCAGACCATCAAAGAAAATCTAAAAAACGTAGATGTAGTCATTGAAGTACGAGATGCTCGTCTTCCGGATAGTAGCGGGAATCCAGACATTCACCATCTTCTCAGGGATAAGCCATCGGTGCTGGTTTTAAACAAGGCGGATCTCGCTGACTCCTACCTAACTAAGTTGTGGGAAAAACACTATGAGCATCAAGGCAGAGAGGTTGCAATTATGAATTCCCTTAAAGGACAGGGAAAAAACAACCTGTTGGAAAAAATAAAAGACATCAGCAGCAGCAAGTTTTCTGCTATGAAGCTGAAGGGCCGGCGTATGAGAGCGGTTCGATTAATGGTAATCGGGATTCCCAATGTTGGCAAATCACAGCTTATTAACTGTTTGGCTAACCGAAAGATGGCGCGGACCGGAGATCGACCGGGAGTGACCCGGGGAAAACAATGGATTCATATTGACCAAAAATTGGCTTTGTTGGATATGCCGGGGATATTATGGGCTAGACAAAAAGATCCGCAAGTTCAACAAAAACTAAATATTATCGCTGCTCTTGATAACAAGATGGATGATTTGGAAAAAGCAGCCATTGACCTGATACAGGTATTAATGAAACTAGAGGCAAAAGAATATCTAAAAAAGTGGACCCATGAAAAAGAAGATGTCTTGCAACCTGAAGAAGTGCTAAAAGCCATAGGTAAAGACAGAGGTTTTTTAATAGCGGGCGGTAGTGTGGACCTGCACAAAGCAGCGGTGCATTTCATTCGTGATTTTCAAGCTGGCAAATACGGCAGGATCACCCTGGAAGAACCTCCCCGAGAAGAGGTTAAAAAGGATCAAGAATCTTAAAAAAAAAAGCAGGAGGCACTATGAAAAGAAAAGTGTGCGGGGTGGATGAAGTAGGAAGAGGAGCGGCTGTCGGAAGAATTTTCGCGGCCGCTTGTATTCTTTATGAACACAAGAAAATACCCGATTTAAACGATTCCAAACAATTGTCACCAAAAAAAAGATTGGCTCTTTCTTCTCTCATTAAGGAAGGAGCTCTTGATTGGCATATCGCAGCGGCGGATCTTCAAGATATCAACAAGCTCAATGTTCATTATGCTTCTTTACTGGCCATGAAAAGAGCTACCGAAGGGTTATCATGCGGCCAGCCGATGTTGGTTCTTGCCGACGGACGATATTCTCTGGAAGTGGCGTTTGAATGTAAGAATATTGTGGGGGGGGATAAGAAGGTGCCCGCCATCAGTGCTGCCTCGATTCTAGCCAAAGTTGCCCGCGATCGAGAGATGGAAGATCTTGATTTAGAATATCCACAATTTGGCTGGAAGAAGAATAAAGGGTATCTTACCAAAGAGCATCTTGATGCTTTAATGAAATATGGTCCGTCTCCTTATCATAGACAAAACTATAAACCCGTAAAAGAGGCAAAAAGAAAGCGAAGCGGTAAACTCAGAGAAAATTCCCAATAAATCCAACGATGACATGATGACATAAAGAAGACCGTATGTTTGGCCTATGGACTACTTTTTATAATATTTCTGTAAAAAAAGGAAGCGTAAGAAGGAAAAAGAAACTATTTGTGAAAATAGTCATTATATATAGAATATAACAACAATTTACTTTTCATTAGTGCGCGTTTACTTTACAAGTGAAATGAAAAGGCGAATCGAAGAGGATTTCAGGATAATTGATCAGGGGGGATAGGGAGTGCAGACGCTGCTGGAGAGGGTGCGACGGATCGGAAAATTAATCTTGCGTTCCTATGGCGACCCGATGGATTTTGATGAGGCGGCCAGGATCATCGGAGAAGCTATGAACATCAATGTGTATATAGTAAATGGTGATGGCGATGTCCTGGGGGCGGCTTTATCGGAAGATTATGATTGTCAGGTCATGGAAGAAATATTAGAAGAAGATCGGAAAATATCTCAAGAATTACTTGAAAAGCTTCTCAAGATAGAAGAGACGGTGACAAATGTAAGGGAAGAAAATGAAAACTGCATCGTAAGACCTTCCGCCGAATGCCCTTTTGATTATCAGATAAGCACCTATATTCCTATTTCTATTCGAGGAGAAAGGCTGGGAATTCTCATTTTGACCAGCCTGGACGAACCCTTTAATGAAGATGACTTAATTATTGGAGAATATGGTGCTACTTTGGTTGGTATGGAAATGATTCGAGCTCGGATAGAACATGCTGAGGAAAATGAAAGAGCTTCTGCCTCGATTGAACTTGTGTTAAGAACTATTTCATATTCTGAGCTGATTGCGATTGAATCGGTCCTTCAAGAATTAAATGGCGATGAGGGAGTTATTACTGCTGCAAAAGTAGCGGATCAGGCAGGGATTACCCGTTCTGTCATCGTCAATGCGTTGAGAAAACTGGAAAGTGCCGGCATTATTAACTCCCGGTCGCTGGGCATGAAAGGGACGTATGTGAAGATTTTAAATGACCAATTGCTTGATGCGATTGAAGAGATGAGCAAATAAGAGTGTCTATGAGCGGTTTACAAAAAGACAAACGGGTTCTGATAGAAGATACGACAAAATTAGAGCCTGTTTTTTTTGTGTTTTTTAGTAAAATGGAACAAACAAAACAGAAAATGCCGGGCAGACTTCAAAATTCACGTAAGCTCAAGCAGAGAAATAGAGATGGTTTTTTCAGATGACAGGAAATAGCCGATAGGCGAAGAAAAAGACAGGCAAGGCAGGCTGATAAGAGGCGAGGGTGGTTTAGGTGGGAGAGTTTTTTTTATATGTTACATTTCAATCGGTACACGAAGCCATGAAAGCCGAAGATGTGTTCCATAAAACGACACTGTCTTTTAAAGTGGTTCCTGTTCCAAGACAGATTAGTTCTCACTGCGGCGTGGCTTTGCTTTTTTCGGTTAAGGACAAAAAGGACGTGGAAAAGATTGCTGTACAAAAGGGGCTGTCGATTGAAGAGTTTCATGTACTGTAGCTAGAGGGGGTTTATCAGTGACCATATATTTCGATAACGCAGCGACAAGTTGGCCCAAACCTGAAAAGGTATACCGGGCGATGGATCACTTTATGCGGGAAGTTGGCGCCAATCCCGGCCGCTCAGGGCACCGCCAATCTATTGAAGCGGGGAGAATCATCTATCTTGTTCGAAAAAGTCTAGCGGAAATGCTGGGGGTCTGTTCTGAAGACCGGGTTATTTTGGCGCTAAACGCCACCGATGGTTTGAATATGGCCATTAAAGGGACAGTTGAACCAGGAGATCACATCATCACCAGCTCCATGGAGCACAATGCGGTGATGAGGCCTTTGAGAGGGCTGCAGGATCAAAAAAAGATCGAATTAACCATCGTGCCTTGCAGCGAACAAGGGTATCTAGATCCTGATGATATTAAAAAGGCTGTCCAAAGAAACACAAAAACGATCATCCTTAATCATGCTTCCAATGTAACGGGAAACATTTTGCCGGTCAAGGAAGTAGGAGAGATTGCTAAAAACCATCATTTGCGATTGATTGTAGATGGGGCACAAACAGCGGGGGTTCTTCCGATTGACATAGACGATTTGGGCGTTGACATCTATGCTTTTACAGGTCACAAAGGTCTTTTGGGTCCTCAAGGAACGGGAGGGCTTTGTTTAGGGAATCAAGTTTCTCTAAAGCCATGGAGGGAAGGGGGTACGGGCAGCCGCTCAGAAAGCGACAGGCAGCCGGATTTTCTTCCTGATTCTCTAGAGGCCGGGACTCCGAATACAGTAGGAGCAGCGGGACTAAAAGCAGCTTTGGATTTCCTTCTTCATACCGGTATTGATCAAGTTCGCGACAAAGAACTGGCTTTGACTCAAAGATTGTGGGAGGGGCTTGACACCATCAAAAGGGTCAAAATGTACGGACCGGCTGTTCGAAAAGACGCTGTGGCTGTAGTTTCTTTTGTGGTAAACGGGCAAGATCCTGCTGTGACGGCCTTAACCCTAGAAGAAAAAGGGGGCATTGCCTGCCGCACCGGTCTGCATTGTGCGCCTCATGCGCATAAAACCATCGGGTCGCATCCGACAGGAACCATTCGTTTTAGTTTGGGTATCTTTAATACCCCAGAAGAGGTGGACGCAGCTATAAAGGTTGTTGAAATGGTATCTTGATCAAACTGAAACTATTTGCCCGCCAAGGTTCCTTGTGATAAAATAAACTATCGGAAAAGGGGCTTGAAATGTGCGGAGATGGTGCAAGTGGCGTCTGCAATTTTTTTTGGGAGGGTAGGATACTTTGGATCAGGAAAATCCCCAAAATGAACCAGAAGTAATACCCAAAAGAAGAATTGGCCCGGTCCTTCGGTTGTTCATCATGGTGATGGTTCTTGCCTTGATTGTTGGATCCATTGGTGGATACGGAACGGTGCTGATCGAATATTTTCAGAGTAGCCGTGTGGGGAGGCAAGATCTTATCAGTAGAGGAGACCAAGCCTTTGCCGAAGAAAACTTCGAAGCTGCTATTGATTATTATGAAAGAGCTATTTTGCTTTCTCCCGGACATCCTGATAATGCAGCCCTCCATTCGGGCATAGGCACAGCTTACTATTATCAAGACGAGATCGACAAAGCACTTGTGTCTTTTCATAGATCACTGGAGATCGATCCGGATTTCTGGCCTTCTTTGTACAGTGCGGGGATTATTTATCATTTTGAGAGGCAGGACTATCAGCGAGCGTATGAACAATGGGATAGACTGCTAGAAATGGAGTGGGAAGATGACGAGGTACGAAAACATATTGAAGAGCTGCATGAAGAAGCAGAAGAAAAATTAGAGGTCGTAGGGTAACTCATTTGCCGGCCGACCATAAGATGAAGCGAGAAGAAATTGCTGAATGTTCGCCCGCAGCCTGGTAAAAGATGAAAAAAAGGAAACGGATCGTTTTCTTTTTAGAGTGAGGGTGCTCATTCGTCAAAAATAGAGATAGAACAAGAAAAAAGTAGGAGGTTTTATTTATGGAAGTGTATGAAGCTATTAAAGGTAGAAGAAGCATAAGAAAATTCACAGACAGAGCCATCGAAAAAGAGACTCTCAAAAAGATCATTGAAGCTGCCACATACGCCCCGACGGCGCATAACCAACAGCCTTGGGATTTTATTGTGACCCAAGAGGCGAGCAAAAAAGAGGCGTTAGCTGAAGGACACCGTTTTGCCCGTTTTGTTCCTGACGCGGATACAGCGGTGATCGTCTGCAGCCCCTTGAAAGTGGAGAAACCAGCCCATATTGGGCCAGCTTGTATCCAGCATTTTGATGTACAGGATACAGCGGCTGCGATACAGAATTTGATGCTCGCCGCACACGCTGAGGGGATCGGTTCTTGCTGGATTGGAGACTATAATGAAGATTCAGTAAAAGATATATTTGATATACCCAAAGAATATGGGGTGATGGCCGTTATTGCCATGGGTTATCCTGCGCACCAGCCAAAAGGGAGCCGTAAACGCCGTTCTCTTGACGATGTGATCCACTTTGAAAAGTTTTAACAAAGGCCGTTCAAATCAGGGTGATTCATGTTTTCCCAATCAGTTGGATAGGAGATCAAAGCTATAAGAAAAGGTAGAAAGAAATGAGATTTGCGACAGGTCAAAGCAGTTTACGAAAAAGATGTGGAGGTACTGCCGATGGACTACTTTCTAACGGAAGAACAAGAAATGATTCGAGACTTGGCAAGACGGATCGCAGAGGAACGAATCAAGCCGCAAGCAGCGGAGTTGGATGAAAGCGAAACGTTTCCGAAAGAGATTATGCAGACCATTGCAGAATCAGACCTTTTCGGGGTGTATATTGATGAAGAACACGGCGGCTTAGGGATGGGTGTTTTTGAAAAATGTTTAGTGATCGAAGAACTTAGCAAGGCCTGTACGGGCGTTTCCGTGACTTTGGCCGCCAGCGGATTAGCCACCTATCCCATCGTTCTGTTTGGTACAGAAAAACAAAAGGAACAGTATTTACCCGATTTGGCCAGCGGAGAAAAGCTGGGTGCTTTCGCGTTAACCGAAGCGGAGGCAGGCAGTGATGCAGCCAATATCAAAACAACGGCGGTCGAAGATGGCGAAGATTACATTATCAACGGCACCAAACAGTGGATTACCAACGGCGGAGAAGCCGATGTGTATGTTGTCATTACCATGACGGACCCCAACAAAGGGGTCCGGGGAGCGACCGCCTTTATTGTGGATCACGATAACCCGGGCATACACTTTGGAAAGAAAGAGAAAAAAATGGGGATAAGGGCTTCGGCTACGCGTGAAGTCATTTTCGAAGATTGCCGCGTGTCAAGGCATCAAATGCTAGGGCGTAAAGGAATGGGCTTTGTGGTAACGATGAAAACGCTTGATATCACACGCCTGGGAGTAGGGGCCCAAGCGGTTGGGATCGCACAGGGCGCGCTGAATGAAGCTTTGGCGTTTGCTCGCGAGAGAGTACAATTCGGGAAAACGATTTCGTCTTTTCAAGCGGTTCAGCATATGCTAGCGGACATGGCCACCCAGACAGAAGCAGCCCGTTCATTGGTGTACAATGCGGCCAAAATGATTGACGGCGGCGCAAAAGACTATTCCAAGGAATCAGCCATGGCTAAGTTGTTTGCCTCCGATACGGCTATGAAAGTCGCCACCGATGCTGTTCAGGTGATGGGCGGTTCCGGGTATATGCGCGATTATCCCGTTGAAAAGATGATGAGAGATGCCAAGATCACCCAAATATACGAAGGCACCAATCAAATCCTACGAAATGTGATTGGACTCGATTTAGTCAAAGATTCGAGGAAAAAAACAAAAAGGTAGTGTGATGATCTATGCAAATTGTTGTCTGCGTAAAGCAAGTTCCTGATACCGGGGAAGTCAAAATCGATAAAGAGACAAACACATTGATCCGCGAGGGAGTACCGGCCATCATTAATCCTTTTGATACCCATGCCATCGCGGAGGCCATAAAAATAAAGAAAGAACAGGGAGGAACGGTTACAGTTGTAACGATGGGGCCAAAACAAGCAGAAGAGGCCTTAAAAGAGTCGATTGCTTTGGGAGTGGATCAAGTCCGGCATTTGTGTGATTCGGCTTTTGCAGGGTCAGACACCTGGGCAACGTCGGTTACGCTCACAGCAGCCATTCGAAAACTAGAGCCGATTGACCTGGTGATCTGCGGAAGGCAGGCCATCGATGGAGATACCGCCCAGGTCGGTCCGGGCACAGCTGAGTTATTAAGCATTCCTCATGTGACAAATGTCCGTAAAATTGAGGTCCTCGAGGACGGCCGCTCGTGTCGAGTGGAAAGATTAACAGATGACGGGTATGAAGTTTTAGAAGTCCAGGCTCCGTTATTGATTACGGTGGTAAGAGAAATCAATCAGCCGAAAATGCCGTCGCTGCGAGGAATGATGAAAGCAAAGAAAGCTGACATTCCCATCTGGGGGCACCGTGATTTAGGACTTGAACCCGAAGAAATTGGACTGCAGGGGTCTCCAACATGGGTCAATAAAGTGTTCAGCCCGGAGGCGGTACAAACGGAAGGGGAAATTTTTTCAGGAACCACCGAAGAAAACGCTGAATATTTAAGGGATGTTCTAAAAAAGGTAAAGGCTTTTTGACGGTGCGGGGAGGTTTGTTTAGTGGAGATTATGATCGAGAAAGAGCAATGCGATGGATGCGGCGTCTGCGTTGATATCTGTCCCTATAAGGTTTTGTCAATAGAAGAGGAAACGGCTTATGTCAAGGGAACGTGTACCTTATGCGCTGTATGTGTAAGGCAGTGCCCCCAAGAGGCGATTTCCATGCCCGGCGGAAGCATCAAAGGTGAAGAAGAAGTGTCAAATTATAAAGGCCTGTGGATTTTTGCCGAGCTGAAAAAGAACAAGCCGATACCAGTTGTGTATGAGTTGATCGGGAAAGGAAGAGAGCTGGCGGATCAATTGGAAGAAGAGCTCTCTTTGGTGGTAGCAGGGCATGATGTGAAAGAGGCGGTTGAAGATTTATCGCAGTATCCTGTTGACCGCATTATCGCCTGTGAAGATCCTCTGTTGGAGGAATACCATGATGAGCGCTACACCCATATGCTGACCCGATATGTTCAAAAGTACAGACCAGCTGTGCTGTTGCTGGGTGCAACGACAAACGGGCGTTCATTGGCACCGAGGACGGCAGCCCGTTTAGGCACAGGCTTGACAGCCGACTGTACAGAACTTGAAATCGATTTTGACCGCAAATGTTTGCTGCAAACCCGGCCGGCCTACGGGGGGAATATCCTTGCTACGATAACCTGCCAATACCAACGGCCTCAGATGGCCACTGTTCGGCCGAAGGTTTTTCCGAAAGCGGAACCTTCGGATCAAATGGAACCGGCAGTTGAATACGACCAGGTGGACATGGCTTGCCTGCCCGTAAAAGTAGTTTTAAAGGAAAAAAAAGAAGAAGTCTCTGATTTGGTCAGCATAGAAGAAGCAGATATTGTGGTGGCCGGTGGACGGGGACTCGGATCTGAAGAAAACTTTGGTTTGATTGAAGAGCTGGCGTCTCTTATGGGCGGCGCAGTAGGGGCTTCCCGGGCGGTGGTCGATGAAGGGTGGACCCCCTACAATCGGCAGGTGGGCCAGACCGGCAGAACCATCAGCCCGAAAGTATACATCGCCTGCGGTATATCCGGAGCCATTCAACATCAAATCGGAATGCGTTCCGCTGAAACAATTATTGCCATCAATAAGAATGAGGACGCGCCTATTTTTCAAATCGCCGATTATGGTATTGTCGGCGATGTAAATGAAGTCCTTCGCTTACTGATAAGTCAGATGAAGGAATAAAAAAGGCAGGATTTTCGCAAGCGGGGCAGGTGCCCCGCTTTTTTGATTTGGCAGGTTTTTGTATCTCTGTGGCGAAGCTGTTATTCTGTTTGGAAAAAATGCTTGCACAGAAAGGGGAAAAGTAATGACAAAAAATGAATTGAAGCAACAGGTTTGTGCTGCTATCGACAAAAGAGCGACCGAAATCATTGAAATGGGAGAAACCATTTTCAAGCAGCCAGAACTTGGATTTAAGGAGCATAACACGGCTTCTTTAGTGAAAGAAAAATTTGAGAGTTTAGGCCTTGAGTATAAGGATCAACTCGCGCTGACGGGTTTAAGAGCAGATATGAAAGGTCGAAGCAGCGATACCAGGGTGGCGGTTATGGGCGAGCTAGATGCGGTAATCTGTCATGACCATCCTTTTGCCGATAAAAAAACAGGGGCGGTTCATGCCTGCGGGCATAATGCGCAAATAGCTTCCATGATTGGAACGGCCATGGGATTAAAAGATACAAACGCCATGAAAGAATTAGACGGCGATGTTGCTTTTTTGGCCGTCCCGGCGGAAGAATACGTGGAGATAGAGTACCGAATGAAGCTGCAAGAAGAAAAGAAAATTGAGTTTCTAGGCGGCAAACAAGAGTTTATTCGGCTAGGTGTCTTTGATGATGTAGATATGACTATGATGATTCATTCTAGTTCAAACCTGCCCGGAAAAAAAGCGCGGGTAGGAGGAAAAAGCAATGGTTTTATCGGGAAGGCAGTTAAATATATCGGAACAGAGGCGCACGCCGGAGGAGCTCCTCATCAGGGTGTAAATGCTCTTAATGCGGCCATGTTGGGTATGATGGGTATTCATGCTCTTAGAGAAACATTTAAAGACGATGATGCCATTAGAGTCCACCCCATTATCACCAAAGGCGGAGACCTTGTCAATATTGTCCCGGCGGATGTAAGAATCGAAACCTATATAAGAGGCAAAACCATGGAGGCCATATTGGATGCAAACAAGAAGGTGAACAGAGCCCTTGAGGCCGGCGCCATGGCAGTAGGCGCGGAAGTTGAAATTACAGAGATTCCCGGTTACCTGCCGCTAAAAAATGATCCGCAGATGTCGGAATTTTTTAAAGAGAATATGGGGGAAATTATCGGCGAGGAGAATTTGTCATACGGAAAGCACATGGCAGGTTCCACGGACATGGGTGATGTAACCAATATCATGCCCGGGATCCACCCTGAGATTGGCGGGATTACCGGCAGGGCTCACGCCAGAGATTATGAAATTGTGGATAAAGAGATGGCCTATGTTGTCCCGGCTAAGGGAATGGCTATGACCGTAGTGGATCTTCTTTATGACAAGGCACAACTGGGTAAAAAAGTGCTGGAAGACGCAAAACCCCCGATGACCGTAGCCGAGTACCTAGAAATGTGGCAGGAGCTTTTTTCGAAGGGAAAATGAAATGAGAAGAAAGAAGTGAGGTGGCAGTTATGATTTTGGCAATCTCTCAAAAAGACATGCAGCAGGCGGTTACGATGAAAGAAGCTATCGAAGCGGCCAAACAGGCATTTGCTGCTTCTTCGTCGGGCGGCGCCAATATTCCCCTTAGAACCCAAATTGATGTCGATGATCACAAAGGGGTGATGCTGTTTATGCCGGGACGAATCGCAGAGCTCGATTCACTCGGGGTAAAAATTGTTTCTGTTTTTTTGGATAACCCAAGCAGAGACTTAGATACCATTCAATCGGTCATGCTGCTTCAAGACGAAAAAACGGGCGAAACATTATCGATTATGGACGGGGCTTATTTGACCGCACTTAGAACAGGAGCCGCCTCAGGGGTGGCGACCATGATGCTAGCTTGCGAGGACGCGTCTTCGGTAGCCATTTTCGGGGCCGGACGACAGGCTCGCACCCAATTAGAGGCAGTGGCTTCAGTCAGAAAGATCACAAAAGTAATCGTCTATGATCCTAACCCGAGAGCGGCCCAAGCATATATTCGCGAGATGAGAGAAAAGCTTGGCTCGGCGGTGTCTTTTTGGGCTGCAGAAAACCCCGCCGAGGCGGTTGAAGCAGATATTATTGTAACGGCGACAGTTTCGTCGGTACCGGTCTTCCCGGGTCAAAAAGTAAAGCCCGGAACACATATCAACGGAATTGGTTCCTATAAGCCTGATATGCGGGAACTTGATGAGGATATTGTAAAAAGGGCAGATAAAGTGGTTGTGGACAATCAAAAAGCAGCTTTGGAAGAAGCCGGTGATTTGATCATCCCTATGCAGGAAAAGGTTGTAGGCTCTGATAGAATTGATGCGGAATTAGGCGAGATCATAAACAAAGAAAAAACCGGACGGGAAAAAAATAGTGAGATTACCATTTTTAAAACAGTGGGCTTTGCCGCCCTCGATCTCGCTGTTTCTAAAATGATTTATGATCGCGCCGTAATAGAAGGGGTAGGAAAAAGAATCGATCTTATAGGAGGATAAAAAACATGGCAGAGGTAGAAAAAAATAAATTGGTGCATTGGGTAGACGAGCAAGAAAACGAACTATTCCAACGATGGGAAAATATGGTTAACATTGATACAGGTACTTACTGCAAAGAAGGCATAGATAAAATGGGCGGTCTCTTAAAGGAAGTTTTGGAAAAGGCCGGTTTCGAGGCAGAGGTTTATCCACAAGCAGACTACGGCAACCACTTAGTGTTAAGAAAGAAAGGAAACGGCAAGGGTAAAATTTTGCTGGTCGGCCATTTAGATACGGTCTTTGCAGATCAAGAAGCACAGAAGAGACCTTTTAAAATTGAAGGGGACAGAGCCTATGGTCCCGGGGTTCATGATATGAAAGGCGGTCTAGTGGTCATGACAGGAGCTGTGGAAGCCTTGAATGCCCTGCATTTTGAGGATTATGAATCCATTTCGGTTCTTTTAAATAGCGATGAAGAGGTGGGTTCGCCTTCTTCGAGAGATTTGATTGAAGAAGAGGCAAAAAAAGCTGATGTTGTCCTTGTTTTCGAACCGGCGCGAACCGACCGTTCATTGGTGACCGCTCGAAAAGGAGTGGGGATGTATGCAATTGAAGTAACCGGCAGGGCGGCGCATGCCGGGGCCGACCCGCAAGCCGGGGTAAGTGCGGTTGAAGAATTAGCTCATAAAATCCTGGATCTTCATGCCTTAAACAATTATAAAATCGGCACAACCGTCAATGCTGGGGTCATATCCGGAGGTACAAGATCGAATGTGATTGCCGAAAAAGCGAAGGCAGAGATTGATGTGCGGATTTTTACCAAAGACGAAGGAGACCGAATAGATCAAGCATTACAAGCCATAGCAGGAAAAAACTATCTTGAAGGGGCAGAAACTAAATTGACGGGGGGGCTAAATCGGCCGCCTATGGAAAAGAACGAAGGAACCGTTCGCCTGCTCTCACTAGTTGAAAAAGCGGGAGAAGAATTGGGAATAAAGATTACGGATGTAGCCAGCGGCGGAGCTTCCGACGGAAATTTCACAAGTGCGGTGGGAACCCCTACCATCGATTCCATGGGCACGGTGGGAGGATTAGCTCACGGGGTCAGTGAATATTCCGAAATAGACTCTCTTTTAGAAAAAGTAAAACTAACAGCGCTTACGATAGCGAACATCAAGAAAATCCTGTAACAAAAAAGGGTTAAGAAAAAACTCCCTAATGCTGATCAAAAGTGCAGCATACAGGGAGTTTTTTTGCTCTATGGGCTGCCCATATCGATAAGGCTTTCCACATAAGGCGGATGCAGAACGCCTTTTTCGGTAATAATGGCGGTTATAAGCTCAGAAGGAGTGATATCAAAAGCTGGATTTGCAACCTTCACTCCCCAAGGGGCGATTTTGACATTATCTATCTGGGTCACTTCGCTGCTGTTGCGCTCTTCAATGGGAATTTGTGATCCATCTGAAATGCGCAGATCAAAAGTAGAAAAGGGTGCGGCTACATAAAAAGGGATTTGATGTCGTTTTGCCAGGACCGCAAGAGTATATGTGCCAATCTTATTGGCGGTATCACCATTGGAGGCTATGCGGTCTGCTCCAACCACCACACAATGAATCTTGCCCCGGCTCATAAAATAACCGGCCATATTATCAGTGATCAAAGTGAAGGGAATGCGCTCTTGCTGTAATTCCCAGGCGGTCAGCCGTGCACCTTGAAGAAAAGGCCTTGTTTCACAGACCATGACTGAGATATTTTTTGCACTAGCCTGCGCGGTTTTAATGACCCCCAAAGCTGTTCCATAACCGGCGGTTGCCAAAGAGCCTGTATTGCAGTAGGTCAGGATGCAGCTGTCGGGCTGGATAAGTTCAGAACCATATTCAGCCAGCCTCATGTTTGTTTTTATATCATCCTCCATCAGGGAAAGAGCCTTTCTTTCAAATAGCTGTTCGAGGTGATCTGTTGAAAAAGAATCTTTTTGGGCACAGTAAAGCATCTTATTTACTGCCCAGGCGAGATTGGCGGCGGTTGGTCGGGCCGATCTTAGTACAGCGGCGGCTTCTCTGAGTGCCTCTTCCAGAGTTTGTTCCAATATCTCTTTTTCTTTTTGTTTCTTAAGAAAAGAGTTGAATGCCAAGACCATGCCGAAAGCGGCCGCGACACCGATTGCCGGTGCACCCCGCACTTTCATGGACCGTATTGCTTGCGCCACATCAAGATGGGTCTGGCAGACATGATATTCTTTTTTGTGCGGCAGTAAAGTTTGATCTAGCAACTCAAGACGGTTATTCTTCCAAAGAATTGGTTTCATATTTCCACTCCTGACCTGTTGCCAATGGATGTATAGTCATCAAACTCTCGTTTTACCGTCATATAAAAGAAAGGTGCTCACAGGGCAGTAAAAGAGACCTTTTTCATTTAGGTGACAGTAAAACATTAAGACCGGCCTGCTTCGAGGGCTGTTGCGCACAAGCATTTCCTTTTGCAATCAACCGGAGTTTTTTGAATCACGTGAAAAAGCAGGGATTTGACCTTTTCGAGATTATCGTTAAAAACTTGGATAACTTCACTGTGTGTGACGGGCGTGATATGAGGATCATCCTCTAACCCTGCGTCATAGTCGGTAATCAAGGCGATGTTCGCATAGCAGATATTTAACTCTCTGGCCAGCACGCATTCGGGATACTGGGTCATGTTGATGACTTCCCAACCCATTTTGCTAAACCAGCGGCTTTCCGCCTTCGTCGAAAAGCGCGGTCCCTGGATGACCACCACCGTTCCCTGCTGGTGCGCCGGGATGTCAAGTTCTAATGCACAATCATAAGCGAGGGCGCGAAGTTCGGGACAATAGGGTTCTGCAGCTGATATATGAGTAGTGATCGGTCCATGGTAAAATGTATCGGTTCGCCCTTTTGTCCTGTCAATAAACTGATCAGAAATAACAAAATCACCGGGCTTAATATGAGGTTGAAGGCTGCCGGCTGCAGTAGGGGCATAAATTTTTTTCACCCCGAGCTGCTGCATTGCGTACAAGTTAGCTTGGTAGTTGATCATATGAGGAGGAAGGCGATGGTCTTTGCCGTGGCGGGGAAGAAAAGCGACTTTTTTCCCTTCCACCTCGGCAATGGCGACTTTGTCACTAGGCGGTCCATAAGGAGTTTCTATGGCGAATTCCTGGACACCATCAAGAAAAGAATAAAAGCCAGAGCCTCCGAAAACGCCAACATCGGCCTTTTGATGCATCCTATTTCACGCCTTTCTTATTAGGGTCTTATATCATTTTCTGGACAAAAGGGATAAAATCCTGCTGTGAAGGTGTTCTGATTCACACAATCTGTGCCTTCAAGCTAAAAGAGGCCTTCATAAAAAAGCTTTTAAAAGAGATGCATAAGCACAAAGAACAGATTCTTGGATGATAGACCGCCGATCCTATGGATTACGCTAAACAGGTTATTCTTGAAAGGCTAACATACTATGAATACATAAAGTCTAACTAAAATTTCTTTCTTCTAAGGCTGCAGGTTTACAGATAGTAAGCAAAGTAAGATCAATAATGAAAAACCAATTCTTTTTGTGTTTGAATGTGTAAAGAGGAACGGTGAAAGAATAATTTTGAAGGGTACAACCTTAAGCAGAGAAAAGATAGTAATGTGAATTCAGAAAAAAGACTGCATCACCCATGGGGAAGACAACCTTTCGTTCACAAAAACAAAATGGATAGGAGGCAGGGATCCAATGAGCAAAAAAGAAATGTACCGTCAGAAGATGCAGGGTCAGTTGGATGAATGGAAAGCTGAGCTTGACAAATTAAAAGGGAAAACCAAACAATCCAAAGCAGAAATCAAAATGGAAGCAAAAGAAGAGATTGAGTATCTAGAAGGAAAGATTCATGAAAAGGAAAAGAAGCTCAAAGAAATAGAGATGGCCAGCGAAGATACCAGGGAATCTTTAAAGGATGATGTCGAATCAGCTTGGGATTCCCTTAAGTCAGGCGTCGAGGAAGCGTCGTCTAAATCAAGAGATGAGCTGTGATTATCAAGAAAGTCTAAAAGAAAGATAATCGCATTTTTTGAATAGACGATACAGATGTTTTTTTGGGCAGCGGAAAGAACAAGGATGGCCTTGTTTTCTAAATTGCGTGAAGCATTCATGGAATGAAAGAATTTTATGCTGATCCTGTTTGTACATAGGGTTGTAAAGATAAGTTTATCTGTTTATTGGGAGGGATGGGCATGAGAAAGTGCAGGGTGGCTGCCGCACAGATGGATGTGGCCTTGGGTGATGTAGAAGCGAATTTAAAAAAGGTCCGGGAAATGATTTTGCGGTGTGCTCAAGAAGAAGTTGATTATGCTGTGCTTCCGGAAATGTGGCTGACAGGTTATGATTTTAAAAATCTGCCGGCCCTGGCTAAAGAACACAGTGCCAAAGCGCTGGAAGAAATAGCCTCATTGGCAAAAGACAATGACCTGAATATTATGGCCGGTTCTCTACCCGAATTAGACGGGGAGGATGTCTATAATACCGCCTATATGTTTAATCGGAAAGGGGATCTGGAAACGACCTATCGCAAGATTCATCTTTTTAGCTTTACCGGAGAAGAGCGGTTTATCGCAGGTGGAGATAAACTACCAGATTTGGTCAAGTCAAAAGATAGCCATTATGGCGTAACCATATGTTATGATGTCCGCTTTCCCGAAATCTACCGACCTTTGGGCATACAAGGTGCTGAAATTATTTTTGTTCCGGCCCAGCTGCCCCATCCGAGGTTGAATCATTGGAGGATTCTACTTCAGGCCAGAGCGATAGAAAACCAGGCCTTTGTAGTCGGATGCAACCGGGTTGGCAAATTCAAAAAACTTGAATATTTCGGGCATTCCATGTTGATTGACCCTTGGGGAGAGATCTTAGCTGAGGGAGAGGAAGAAGAAGGGCTCATCACGGCCGACTTTGATTTAGATCAAGCCGTCAATGTCAGAGAAAAGATGACGGTATATCAAGATAGGGTTCCCCAGATATATCATTCGTTCAAGGAATAAGCAAAACTTAAAACCAGAATAAACAAAAAAAAGGTACCGTAGGGGTGCCTTTTTTTGTTACGCTTTGCATTTGAAGTTACTCATGGTAAGATTTCTAGTAAAACGTATCCATCTGTACAGACAGTAAAATCACATTGGTGGGAGAAGACCTTGCAAAATTGAGATTAGAGCTTTCTTGTGTGAAGAAAGAATCTCCACTATTGCAGTGAAAATAAAATAGGAAGGATCTAACAATTCGGTAGAAAGCAGATTCTTCATTGCCTAAATCTTAAAATTTACTTTTCTTTTTGCGGTGTGTTATGATAGGATAACTACGGCACAACACAAATCAGTTCAAAATAGTGCAGGAGGTGCTTGAGTGGCAAAGTCCCTGGTTATTGTAGAATCCCCGGCGAAAGCGAAAACGATTGAAAGGTTTTTGGGCAAAAAGTATATGGTCAAAGCATCCATGGGCCACCTGAGAGATCTGCCTAAAAGCAAGCTGGGCATTTCTATTGAAAACGATTTTGAGCCTAAATATATCACCATCAGAGGAAAAGGAGATATTGTAAAAGAACTTAAGGATGCAGCTAAAAAGAGCAGTAAAGTATACCTGGCAACAGATCCGGATCGTGAAGGAGAAGCTATTTCCTGGCATTTAGCCCATCTTTTAAAGCTTGATCTGGACGCACCTTGTCGTGTCAGTATTAATGAGATTACCGAAAGTGCCGTAAAAGAAGCTTTTGAAAATATTTCGATGATTCACAAAAAAAGGGTTGATTCCCAACAGGCCCGCCGGATTTTGGATCGATTAGTGGGATATCAACTAAGCCCGTTGTTGTGGAAGAAAATCAAAAAAGGACTCAGCGCGGGAAGGGTTCAGTCGGTGGCGGTCAGATTGGTTTATGAACGAGAGGAAGAAATTGAGGGATTTATTGTAGAGGAGTACTGGCATATTAAAGCGGTTTTCCAAGATGAAAACGAAGAGGCCAGCCTGGAAGCAAAGCTCATTGAGATGGATGGAGAAAAGATCGATATTGCCGAAGAAAAAAAGGCCAATGAAATAGCGGATTCTGTGCAAGAACACTCTTTTAAGATACATGAAGTTAAAAAAAGAAAACGCCGCAGAAATCCTGCGTCTCCTTTTATCACGAGCACTTTTCAGCAAGAAGCATCCAGAAAACTTGGGTTCGGGGCAAGAAAAGCCATGATGCTGGCTCAACAGCTCTATGAGGGGATTGAAATCGGAGAAAAAGGCAGAGTCGGCTTGATCACTTATATGCGGACTGATTCTACAAGGGTTTCTTCAACGGCCGTTGAGGCGGCTCGCAAGTGGATAGAAGAGAAATACGATAAAAACTACTTAGGGACGAGCTTGAAGCGAAAAAGCAGTGGAAGGCAGCAAGATGCACACGAAGCAATTCGCCCTAGTTATCCTGACCAAGAGCCAAAAGACATCAAGAAGTATCTAAGCAAAGATCAATGGAAAGTCTACAAACTGATTTGGGAAAGATTTATGGCTAGTCAAATGAGCGCAGCTGAATATGATACGGTAACCTTGGATTTAAAAGGCGGTCCATATTTGTTCAGGGTCAGCGGAAGCGTCATAAAATTTGCCGGTTTTACCGCTTTGTATATCGAGGGGTCGGATGAAGAAGAACAAGATGAGGAGCTAGAACTTCCCAAGGTTAAAAAAGGGCAGCCGATGGTTTTGGATCATGTGGAACCGACCCAGCATTACACAAAACCGCCATCGAGATATACCGAGGCCTCCTTAGTGAAAGAGATGGAAGAGAAGGGGATTGGAAGACCCAGCACTTATGCGCCGACCATTGAAACAATCCGGCAGAGAGGATATGTGTATCTAGAGGAGAAAAAATTCCATATAAGTGAACTAGGACGCATTGTTACAGACGTCCTAGTCGAATATTTTGAAGATGTTATGGATGTGACTTTTACAGCTCACATGGAGGATCAGCTAGACAAGGTTGAAGAAGGAGAGGTCACCTGGAGAGAAGTGTTGAAAGATTTTTACCAAGGTTTCGATGATGATCTGGCCCTGGCCGAAAAAGAGATGGAAGAGATAGAAATTGAAGACGAAGTCACGGATGAAGTATGTGAAAAATGTGGAGAATATCTAGTAGTGAAGTGGGGCAGATACGGGAAGTTTCTTGCTTGTCCTGGATTCCCCGACTGTCGAAACACAAAACCTTTTCATCAATATATCGGAGTCGATTGTCCGGAATGCAAAGATCAAATTGTTGAAAAAATGACTAAAAAAGGCCGACGTTTTTACGGGTGTGCACAGTATCCGGACTGCACTTTTACCTCTTGGGATAAGCCGACAGATAAAAAGTGTCCGGATTGTGATTCTTATATGGTTGAAAAGAACACCCGGAAAAAAGGAACTTTCATTCGGTGCAGTGATAAAAACTGCGCTTATGAAGAGACACTGGAAACTGAACGGGATAACGAAAATGAGGTGAAAGAATGAAGCCCGATGTAGTTGTGATCGGCGGCGGATTGGCCGGGGCTGAGGCAGCCTGGCAGGCCGCCACCAAAAACAGCAAGGTCATTCTTTATGAGATGAGACCAAAGGTAATGACGCCGGCCCACCATACGGATCAATTAGCTGAGCTTGTCTGCAGCAACTCTTTAAAGGCAAAGGCTCTCGATAATGCAGCCGGTTTATTAAAGGAAGAAATGAGAAGATTGGGCTCGCTCATCGTAAAGTGCGCGGATGAAACAGAAGTGCCGGCCGGAGGTGCTTTGGCCGTGGACCGAAGGGGATTTGCTGCCTGTGTTACAGAGGCTTTATCTCAGCATGACAACATAGAAATTGTACGGGAAGAAGTAAAGACAATCCCGTTTTCAAACATACCTGTGGTGATCGCAACAGGGCCATTGACCTCGGATGCATTGGCAGATGACATAAAAGAAATTACCGGGGAAGAAGCGCTTTATTTTTTCGATGCGGCGGCTCCCATTGTCACTTCTGAATCAATCCAAAGCGATAAAGTTTTTAGAGCTTCCCGATATGACACCGGAGGGGACGATTATCTGAATTGCCCGATGGATAAAGAGACTTACGAAAAGTTTTGGTCGGCTCTTGTGGAGGCCAAAGTGCATCCTCTTAAAGATTTTGAAGAGGGTCAGTATTTTGAGGGGTGCGTACCTGTTGAAGAGTTAGCAAAAAGGGGAAAAAATACGCTGTTATTTGGGCCCCTAAAACCGGTGGGTCTGATCGATCCTAAAACAAAAGAACAACCCCATGCGGTTGTTCAACTGCGCCAGGATGATAAAGAAGGAAACCTTTACAACTTGGTTGGTTTTCAAACCAGACTTACCTGGCCGGAGCAAAAAAGAGTGTTTCGCATGATTTCCGGTCTTGAGGAAGCGGAGTTTGTTCGCTACGGGGTAATGCACAGAAACTCGTTTATTGAGTCAAGAAAATGTTTAGATGCTTCTTTGGCTGTAAAACAGGCCCCGCACTTGTTTTTTGCCGGACAGATTACAGGCGTGGAAGGGTATATGGAATCGGCATCGAATGGTTTGATAGCAGGGATAAATGCTGCCCGGGCAAGCCAAGGGCTAAAGGCCGTCGTGTTTCCAAAAGAGACTGCTCACGGAGCCCTCTGCCATTATATCACCTCGACGGTCACCAAAAAATTTCAGCCCATGAATATCAATTATGGTTTACTGCCAAACTTAGATGAGAAAGTGAAGGACAAAAAGAAAAGAAGGAGAATGGTAAGTCAAAAGGCTTTGCACGCCTTAGAAGAGTTTTGTGAACATCTGTAATCTTGTCAATGTTTTTTTTGTATGTTAAGATTGGGTTGGAGTGTGTTTTATGAAACTAACTATTGATAAAGGGTTGCGCAATTTTTATGAATATTTAGCGGTAGAGAAGAATGCTTCAGCAAAAACGGTGGACAATTATAGTGCCGATCTGAAGCAGTTCTTTCTGTTTTTTATGCCGGAAGAAACCAAAATCGACGGACAGGTGATGTTTGTGCCCGAACGGATGGAAATAAGGGAATATTTGGCTTATCTACAGTCACAAGGCTATGCGCGTTCAAGTATTGCCAGAAAACTAGCGGCTTTGAGATCGTTCTACCGTTTTTTGTGCCGGGAAAAAATTCTGAAAGACAATCCTTTCCTTCACATCTCGACTCCGAAGCAGGAAAAACGTCTTCCGGATTTTTTATATATAAAAGAAGTGGAATCATTGCTGGAGGCTCCCGATGTTTCTTCTCCCGCCGGACAAAGAGATGCAGCTGTGATGGAGCTTTTATATGGAGCCGGCATTCGCGTCAGTGAACTTGCGAATCTGAATATATCCGATGTCGATTTGTCAAATTCGCTTGTTTTGGTCTTCGGCAAAGGTTCCAAAGAGCGTATCGTTCCGATCGGTTCAAAGGCTGTGCTGGCCGTCAATCGATATATCCGGGAAGGGCGGACAAAACAGCTTGCCAAAAGAAAAGATTTCCATATAACAAGCCGTGCTTTGTTTTTGAACAAGTCCGGACAAAAGCTTTCTACCCGTGGTGTTAGAAGAATTGTTGACAAATATGTCAGACAGGTCGCTCTTGATAAAAAAATCAGCCCGCACACGTTGCGTCATTCTTTTGCTACCCACTTGCTAGAGGCAGGAGCCGACTTGCGTTCTGTACAAGAACTTCTCGGGCATGTAAACATATCGACAACTCAGATATACACCCATGTAACGAGAGCGCAATTAAAAAAAGTCTACAACAAGGCTCATCCCCGGGCCTGAGAAAGGGGAAATGAAATTTGTTTAAAGGAACGACGGTACTAGCAGTTCGTACCAAAAATCAAGTGGCCATTGCAGGAGACGGACAAGTAACTTTTAATGAGAGCACCATCATGAAACACAAAGCTAAGAAGATCAGAAGATTGCATGACGGCTCGGTGATTGCCGGATTTGCTGGATCAGTAGCCGATGCGGTTACCTTATTTGAAAAATTTGAAGACAGACTTGAACAGTACCACGGAAATCTTACGCGTGCGGCAGTGGAACTAACCAAGGAATGGAGAACAGACCGGATGCTGCGCAGGTTGGAATCGATGCTGATTGTAGCGGATCAGGACACACTTTTGGTGTTATCGGGCAGTGGAGAGGTGATCGAGCCGGATGTACCGGCAGCAGCCATCGGGTCCGGCGGCTCTTATGCTTTGGCCGCGGCGAAGGCTTTGCTAAAGCATACTGACTTAGAAGCCGATACATTGGTAAAAGAGGCCTTATGTATTGCCGCTTCCTTATGTATATATACAAACGAGGAAATTACCATTGAATCTATCAAGTAAGGCCGAGGAGGAGAATGGATTGGCTGAGTTAACTCCTAAAGAAGTGGTTGAAGAATTAGACAAATACATCGTGGGTCAAGATCGAGCGAAAAGAATGGTAGCTGTGGCTCTTCGCAATCGCTACCGGCGACAAAAACTTCCCAAAGAAATGCAGGACGAAATTGTGCCGAAGAACATTTTAATGATTGGACCGACGGGGGTCGGGAAAACGGAAATTGCCAGACGATTGGCTAAACTTGTGAATGCTCCGTTTATCAAGGTGGAAGCCACCAAATTTACCGAAGTGGGCTATGTCGGTCGAGATGTGGAGTCAATGATCAGGGATATAGTCGAGTCTGCCGTCAGAATGGTAAGAACTGAAAAAACAGCCCGCTTAGAACCGAAGGCCCGCGAACTGGCTATTGACCGGATTGTTGATCTACTCGCCCCCGTGCCGAGTAAAGAAGGAGCTGCAAAGAATCCTTTTGATATGCTGTTCTCCGGCTCTTCTGATGATGATGATGTTGATGATGAAAAAGAAACCAAAGAAGAAGATGAAAAAGAGAAAATCGCTGCCAAAAGAAGACAAATCCGCCAACAGCTAATCCATGAATTGATCGATGATGAATATGTCGAGATAGAAGTGGAAAGCTCGGTTCAGCCGGCTATGGAAATGTTCTCCGGCTCCGGTATGGAGGAACTCGGGATTAATTTCCAGGATATGCTGGGAGGATTGTTTCCAAAAAAGAAGAAAACCAAGCGGGTAAAGATTTCTGAGGCAAAAAGAATATTGGCGCAAGAAGAGGCACAAAAGCTAGTGGACATGGACGAAGTTGCCCATGAAGCAATACAAAAAGTGGAACAGACAGGGATTGTGTTTTTAGACGAGATGGACAAGGTGGCGGAGACGCAGGGAGGCTCCGGGCCGGATGTATCCCGGGAAGGAGTCCAAAGAGATATTCTGCCTATCGTGGAAGGTTCCACCGTCATGACAAAGTACGGCCCGGTGAAAACAGATTACATGCTGTTTGTAGCAGCCGGAGCTTTTCACATTGCCAAACCGGCTGATTTGATACCGGAGCTGCAGGGGAGATTTCCCATTCGTGTTGAATTGGAAAGTTTAACGGTCAAAGACTTTATGAGAATTTTAAAGGAACCAAAGCATGCCCTGCTGCAACAGTACACTGCGTTGTTGGAAAGTGAAGGTCTGCAAATTGTTTTTGAAGAAGATGCAGTGGCCGAAATTGCTCAAATTGCTTTCCAAGTGAATGAACAATCTGAGAACATTGGGGCGCGAAGGCTGTATACGATTATGGAAAAAGTGTTGGAAGAAATTTCTTTTTCCGCTTCTGAGCTTGCACCCAAGGAAATTAGAATCGACAAGGCTTATGTGGAAAAAGCTTTGTCGGATATAGTCAAAGACCGTGATTTGAGCAAATACATTCTATAGAATATGCGAAAGCCAATGTAAGGGGGATTATGTAGATGAGCACTATACTGGAAAAGACACGGCTTATCAATAGATTGTTGCAAAAGGCTGCCGGTTTGACTGTAGATTTTAATGAAATGGCTCTGGTTTTAAGCAGTGTCATTAATGCCAATGTCTATATTGTTCTTAAAAACGGAACGATTCTCGGATATGCTTTGGCAGAAGGATATTCGTGTGGGGTGATGGAAGAGGTAGTGCTAAAAGACGAACAATTTCCGGAAGAATCGGTGCAAGAAATGCTGAGCGTGGAAGAAACCGAGGCCAATCGAGAGTATGAAGATAACATGTGTGTGTTTCGCAAAAATACAGAGTGCATATTTGATACTCAATATGTTTCCATCGTGCCGATCAGCGGAGGCGGAGAACGTTTAGGGACTTTGATCTTGGCAAGTTTCAGAGATGAATTTGATGATGAAGATCTTGTCCTTTCAGAATATGGTGCCACTTTGGTAGGCATGGAGATCCTTCGAAGTAAAGCTGAAGAGATCGAAAGAGAGGCAAGAGAAAAGGCTTCGGTAGAGATTGTGCTGGGCACTTTATCCTATTCTGAGCTTGAGGCGGTTGATAGTATATTCAAGGAATTAGACGGAACGGAAGGCCTTTTGGTGGCCAGCAAAATCGCAGACCAGGTCGGCATTACCCGATCAGTTATCGTCAATGCTTTAAGAAAGTTGGAAAGTGCGGGAGCCATTGAATCTCGATCTTTAGGTATGAAAGGAACCTTCATTAAGATAATCAATAAAAAATTACTGGAAGAATTGGAACGAATGAAAATATAAAATCACGCCTAGTTTACAAAAACATCATGTCTGTTCAAAATCAAATACAAACAGGAATGGAAAATACCGCAGCAGACTGCGGTATTTTTTGATGAAAGGCAGATAAACTGGATAAGTACTGTGCTTGAATGTAAAGGAGAGGATTCAGGGACAATAATAAAAATCATAATTCCCATCAAAATTACTCAACTTCTATTTGCGCTTCCAAATAAAAGTTATTCTTGGTACAAAAGAGAAAAAAATAGAGTGTTCAGCCAACAAGACAGGCTGTTTTGAGTGATACAGCGACAGCATCGCAATTTTTGGAATTTGCCGGGGGTTTAGAACACGCTGAAGTCAATTATTTTCGTCGTTTTCCTTAAAAAATGGGTGCGTATCAGCTTCGGCCCGATAAGTAAGAGAAGAAACATTGGGAACAATGTGCACCCAGGTTTTCCCGGAGGAAAAATAAGCAGGCTCATTCCCTATATAATAGGAAAAATGATCAGACGGGCTGCTTTTCTGCCAAGTGCCTAAGGCCATTTCTCCTTTTGAAAAGAAAACTGCTTGCCCTGAACCTAGCAGCTTTATGTCAGCATAAGTTTCACCGTCTTTGATTTCTCGTCCGGTGGGGATGATAAGGACAATCACATTATCAGCAGTTATCGGGATATCTAGATCAGATAAAAAAGGCTCATTGTTTACGAACTTAAAATACCGTTCTTCATGGAAATAGTATTGGGTGGCGTAGGGAGAGCGAGAGCTGGTCGAATAAACAACATCAATATATTCAGCCGGTTCATAATAGAGTGAAACATCTTCGCTCTCTTCAAGATCATAATCTTCACTCTGATTATCTTCTCTCTCTGGCAGAGCAGCAAGTGGGGTCATTTCGTAATTTTTAGCTTCGGCGCCTTCAAGAAGAAGATCGGTGCTGGTATAAAGATTATGCGGCATTCGTCTTTGGTCCGATCTCCAAAAATATCTGGAAGCATTATGTATTTCATCTAAGTTTGGCATTTTAAGTGTTCTGATGGCCTGCAGTCCATCTGCACTGCCTCCTGCGTGAGCTAAGGGGGCGTGGTAGGCCTTAGCAATCTCTACCATATACGGCCGGACGCTGCGGGTGGGGCCGATTTTTTCGGCCGCCTCCCAATAATAGAGGGCTAAAAGACGAGTTATGTTGCCTTCGCTTACCATTTCATAGACAATATCAGCATTTTCTAAACCGCTTTGGGGGCGGGAATTTGGGTGGTTTTCTATAATGACAGCCAGGGCTCCTTTTAGTTCGGGGACCGGATCTGGCTTTGGTGGTGGGGCATCGCTGTCGTGTCTTCCCCTGGTATTTATAAAAATACCAGCACCGAGGAGCAGGATACAGAAAAAAAAGACAGCGGGGAACATCTTGGATCTTTTCATTGAATAACTTCCTTTCTTATTGAGGTGTGGTGTCACCAATAAAGGTGGGACAAACTTAAACAGGATTCTACCTTTGACTTGACAATTCCTTTTTATGAAGTATGATATATATTGTTCAGCAAAATAGTTTGGATACTATGAACGGATAAAAAGGCCAGTGATAAACCATTAGCGACTCGGGGGCGGTGGAAGCTCGGGGGCGGAAGCTGGAAAGGGAACCGGGAGTATCAAGGCAGAGAGGGCCTAGCGGCCAATAAGGGTGGAACCGCGGAAGTCAACTTTCGTCCCTTACTTGGACTAGGTTTTTTTATTGGATTAATTTGGGGAGGGGTGCGTTATGCAAGAAGGTAATACGGAAGTAACTATGGAGAAGATCGTCAGTATGGCCAAATCCAGAGGATTTGTGTTTCCGGGGTCGGAGATATACGGAGGACTGGCAAACACATGGGATTATGGACCTCTTGGTGTTGAATTTAAAAACAATATTAAAAGAGCATGGTGGAAAAAGTTTATTCAAGAACCTCCTTACAATGTAGGGTTGGATTCTGCCATCCTTATGAATCCCGAAACGTGGGTGGCTTCCGGTCACGTGGGCGGGTTTAATGACCCTCTGATGGACTGCCGTGCCTGCAAATCAAGGTTTAGAGCCGATCAGTTAATCGAAAACGAGATGTCTGAAAATCAAGAGGCGTCGGTTGCCGGCTGGGAAGAAGAAGAAATGATGGCATTTATAAAAGAGAAGAAAGTCATTTGTCCAAAATGCCAGGCCAGCGATTTCACTGATATCCGTAAATTTAACCTAATGTTTAAAACATACCAGGGGGTCACCGAAGACAGCAAATCTGAGATCTTTTTAAGGCCCGAAACAGCCCAAGGGATATTTGTCAATTTTAAAAATGTACTTCGTACAAGCCGAAAAAAAATCCCTTTCGGCATTGGTCAAATAGGAAAGGCTTTTCGAAACGAGATTACGCCGGGAAATTTTATTTTCCGGACAAGAGAATTCGAACAGATGGAGCTGGAGTTTTTCTGCAAGCCGGGAGAAGATATGCAGTGGTATGAGTACTGGAAAGAATACTGCCTTAACTGGCTGTTAGATCTAGGGATGTCTTCTGATAAAGTTCGCCTCCGAGATCATTGCGATGACGAGTTGTCTCATTACAGTAACGCGACCACGGATATTGAATATAAGTTTCCTTTTGGTTGGGGGGAAATTTGGGGCATAGCCAATAGGACCGACTTTGACTTAAGACAGCATGCAGAGCATTCGGGGGAAGATATCAGTTACCTTGATCCGACAACCAACGAAAAGTATGTCCCGTATTGTATCGAGCCTTCTGTCGGAGCCGATCGGATTGCTCTCTCCTATCTTGTGGATGCCTATTGCGAAGAAGATCTTGGCGAAGGAGACAGCCGGTCTCTTTTACGCCTGCATCCGGCTTTAGCTCCGGTGAAAGCGGCTGTGTTTCCACTTTCAAAGAAGCTCAAGGAGCCCGCTTTTGAATTGTATCAGACGTTAGTGGAAGATTTTGCCATCGAATACGACGAAACAGGAAGTATCGGTAAACGCTACCGCCGCCAAGATGAAATTGGAACCCCTTTTTGCATCACATATGATTTTGATTCACCAGAGGATAAGAGTGTAACGATCAGGCATCGGGATTCGATGGAACAGATTCGACTTCCCTTAGAGGAAGTTAAGGATTACCTAGCAAAAGAGCTGAAATTTTGATTAATACCTGGTGGCGGCAATATATTGCGCTGTGCAGGTGATTGTGATATAATCATTTGTGGCATTGAAGCTAATACACACGCCGCAGGACAGGTCTGCTGGTGCCGGTTGAAAATATTTCAGTTGGTGGTAGACGTGGATGAATACGGCGGAGGGCTAACCGAAGGGAGGAGGTGAAAGACATGGCAGTCATAACGATGAAGCAGCTGCTGGAAGCTGGGGTGCATTTTGGACATCAGACTCGAAGATGGAATCCAAAAATGAAACCTTTTATTTTCACCGAAAGAAATGGCATATACATTATCGACCTTCAGAAAACAGTAAAAAAAATGGACACGGCTTACCGCTTTGTAAAAGAGCTGGCGGAGTCCGGGGACTCAATCTTGTTTGTCGGGACAAAAAAACAGGCACAGGAGTCTGTGAAGGAAGAAGCTGAACGGTGCGGTATGTTTTATATTAATCAGCGCTGGCTCGGTGGAACGCTCACAAACTTTGAAACGATTCGAAAGCGGATCAACCGACTGCATGACCTGGAAAAAATGGAAGAAGACGGAACTTTCGATGTGCTTCCGAAGAAAGAAGTTATAGAACTACACAGTGAAATGGAACGATTGGAAAAATTCCTGGGCGGCATAAAGAAGATGAAGAAATTGCCTGCCGCCATATTTGTTATTGACCCTCGAAAAGAGAGGATTGCCATTGCAGAGGCTCGAATCCTCGATATACCTATTGTTTCCATTGTTGATACCAATTGTGACCCTGATGAGGCGGATTATTTGATCCCCGGCAATGATGACGCAATACGAGCAGTAAAACTGATTACTTCAAAAATTGCCGATGCGGTATTGGAAGGAAAACAAGGCGAAGAGATGGCACAACAGAAGGAAAAAGAAGAAAAAGAACGTAAGGAACAAGCAGCAAAAGCAGCCAAAGAAGAGGCAAGCAAGAATACTGATGCAAATTTAGAAGAAACAGCTGCAACAGAAGAAACTACTGAAAGCAAGGAAGAAAAAGAAGAAGAAAAAACAGTTTAAAAGGGTGGTGGGCAGGGATGATAAACCCTGTCCATCCTTCTATAACAGAATTTGAAATTAGGGGGAAAATGAATGATAACAGCGCAAATGGTGAAAACGCTCCGCGAAAAAACGGGCGCTGGGATTATGGATTGCAAGAAAGCGCTCGCTGAACACGAGGGCGATATGGACAAAGCATCGGAATATTTAAGAGAGAAAGGTTTGGCAGCCGCTGAAAAGAAAGCATCCCGAACAGCTTCAGAAGGCGTTATCGACTCTTACATTCACTTAGGCGGTAAAGTGGGCGTATTATTAGAATTAAATTGCGAGACTGATTTTGTAGCCAAGACTCAGGAGTTTAAAGAGCTTGCTCACAATATTGCTATGCAGATTGCTGCCATGAAACCACTTTATATTGACAAGGAAGAGATTCCTAAGGATGTGTTAGAGAAAGAGCATCAGATTGCCAAAGCCCAGGCAGCCAACGAGGGAAAACCAGAGCACCTTCTTGACCGTATAGCAGACGGACGATTGGAGCGCTTTTTGAAAGAAAGTTGCCTGCTGAGGCAAGAATATATCAAAGACGGCGACAAGACAGTAAAAGAGTTGTTGACGGAAGCGGTTTCGAAGATTGGTGAAAATATTCAGATTGGCCGGTTTGTTCGCTTTGCAGTCGGTGAAAATCAATCAGCGGAAGAGGAACAGGAAAGCGAAGAAGGCAACTAAAAGAGAACACATAGTGTTCTCTTTTTTGTGATAGAAAGACATCGATATATAAAGGAGTTTTTATCATTCTGTAGAAAATACTTCTCATGGAACGGGGGACATTGCATGGAGGAAACAGTATATCATCGTATTGTCCTTAAACTGTCCGGTGAAGCTTTGGCCGGGAGTCAAGGATATGGAATTGATCCAGAAATTATTGATTCCATTGCCAAACAGATTTCAGAAGTGACTGATTACGGTGTGGAGATTGCCATTGTAGTTGGCGGCGGGAATATTTGGCGCGGTGTTGCTGGAAGCCAACAGGGTATGGATAGGGCTACGGCCGATTATATGGGTATGCTGGCCACTGTCATCAATGCCCTTGCTCTACAGGATGCCCTGGAGAAGTATGATGTCGAAACCAGGGTGATGTCTGCCATTGAAATGAAAGAAGTGGCTGAACCTTACATCAGACGGCGGGCAATTCGTCACCTGGAAAAAAAGCGGGTCGTTATTTTTGCGGCCGGGACCGGCAACCCATTTTTCTCCACAGATACAACGGCAGCGTTGAGGGCGGCCGAAATTGAAGCGGAAGTAATATTAAAAGCAACAAAAGTGGACGGGGTATACGATTCTGATCCAAAAATCAATCCTGAAGCTAAAAAATATAAGGAACTGCGCTATATTGATGTATTGCGAAAAGGGCTGGCCATTTTGGATTCAACCGCTACATCTTTGTGCATGGATAACATGCTGCCTATTGTGGTGTTTGATTTGCAGCAACCGGGGAATATTCGTCGAGTCATAATGGGTGAACCAATCGGAACCTTTGTGAAAGGAGATGAACATGAATGATCAAAGATATCCTCAAGGATTCAGAAGACAAAATGAAAAAAGCTATTGAAGTCGTAACCAGAGATTTGGCCACTATGCGAGCTGGGCGGGCAACTCCGGCACTTTTGGATAAAGTATCTGTAGATTATTACGGTACGGCGACGCCAATCAACCAATTGGCGAATGTTTCCGCTCCTGAGCCGCGTCTGCTGCTGATTCAGCCCTGGGATAAACAAAGCATCGCTGAAATTGAAAAAGCGATCATGAAGTCAGACCTTGGGCTTACTCCGGTCAACGATGGTAATGTCATCCGTTTGAGTATCCCTCATTTAACGGAGGAGAGGCGCAGCGAAATTGTTAAAATGATTAGGAAAAAGGCCGAAGAAGGAAAAGTAATAGTTCGGAATATCCGCCGGGACGCCAACGATATGCTGAAAATGGCTGAGAAAGATGGCGATGTATCCGAGGATGAGGCAAAAAAAGGACAGTCGGATGTACAGAAATTGACGGATAAATACATAAAAGAAATTGATCGTTTGGTAACAAAGAAAGAAGAAGAGGTTATGGAGGTATGACGAAGGAAAACTGCTGCCCTCAGGTAGCGGCTTTCACATTGGAAACCGGCCGCCAGAAGCTAAAAGCGTGCGGATACGTGGATATTCGCATTATTGAGACCAAACCGGACCCTAAGGCCGAGCCTGAGGGAACACGGCGGATCGTCCGGCAGAGAATGTTGGCGGACTGGACCATTGAGCTTGTAGTGTCGAATGAGACATATATAAAGGGGGTGAGAAGCAATGGCGTATAAGATAGATGCAGATACCTGCACATCCTGTGGAGCGTGCGAGCCGGTATGTCCTGTAGAAGCAATAAGTGAGGGAGATGACTCCTATGTCATCGACGGGGATACTTGTATCGATTGCGGCTTATGTGAATCTACCTGTCCGGTAGATGCAATTAGCGCGGAATAACAACCAAGCCCCCTCACACGAGGGGGCTTATTATCATGCACGGGGAGGCGTTTTTGTTGGCCGGTATCTGGAGGCGACTGCAAAAGCAGGGGCGTTCTCATCAGAAACAAAAAAACACCGACAAATTAGATCAAAGCAGGCTGCCCACCCATGTGGCCGTTATTATGGACGGAAACGGCCGCTGGGCGAAAAAACGCGGGCTCCCTCGGCTAGCCGGTCATAAAGCAGGTGCAGATTCTATTCGGGATATCGTCGAATTTTCCGGGGAGATCGGCATACCCTATCTTACACTATATGCTTTTTCCACTGAAAACTGGAGTCGACCGAAAGACGAAGTGGAAGGGCTAATGGATCTCTTGCTTGAATACCTGCACAAAGAGACAGAAGAGCTCCATAAAAACGGCGTGAAAATTCAGTTTTTAGGTGATAGAACCGTTCTGAATCAAGCCATCCAAAAAGAGATGGAGAGAGCGGAGAAACTCACTGGTGACAATAAAAGACTTCAGCTAAACATTGCTGTCAACTACGGTGGA
>SLNR01000158.1 GCA_007132905.1 Candidatus Sumerlaeota bacterium
AGGTGCCGTGCCCCTAAAACAAACAGAAAGACCGGCTGAAACGGAAAAGAAGATCCTGCTCTTTAACACCTGGGAAATACCTGACCGGAAAGTGAAGGAAAGTCTAGGCTTGGTCAAAGGACATACTATTTTTGCCGTTTCGCTGGGCAAAGATCTGTCAGCCTTGATGCGTTTGATCCCCGGGGGAGAATTAACGGAATATACAGAGATGATGAGAGAAGCAAGGGAACTGGCAATTTTGAGAATGAAAGCGGAAGCAGAGGCAATTGATGCAGATGCCGTACTCAATGTTCGCTATGTTACCGCTTCAGTGGTAACAGGGGCGGCAGAGCTTTTAGCTTATGGAACAGCTGTGAAATTAGAAGAAAGAGGTGATTGAATAGGGTCATTGATGCAGACCGCCAGGCAGTTTAAAAAATCGTGCAGGAGAATCTATTCAGAAAGGAGGAGAAAAAATGCTTTTTGTAGCTTTGTTTTCTGTAAAAGCGGGAACGGAGGAAGAAAGGCTGATGCGCCGCACTGAATGGGACATTCCAGAAGGGATCAGGCTTATAAGTGAATACTGCCTTCTAACACCTCACCCCGAATGCATTTTCGTCTTTGAAGCTGAGAATTTTCAATCCATGATGCAGATTACCGGCGCTTGGAATGATGTGTACGACATTGACATTTTCCCGGCCGCAAAAGTAGGGGAACTGCTCAAAGAGGCAAAAAGCGGTGTCTAAGTAAGGAGATAGATCAAAAATTTTCTACAGCACAAAGGTATTGTCCCTGAACAGTTTCAGGGACAATTTTTATGATGGTAAGAAGATTTTCACAAAACATGGTTTTAATCTGAAAGGATGATAATCTAATTGAAATGTTGCCTTATCAAAAGCGGCCTCGATCGGATAAAAGCCCGTTGGGATGAAAAGATTGATGGAATAGAACTTTTGGAAGGAGTAGCGATGCACAAGAAACACGATGAAGGGATAGGAAATTTAGACTACATATAGAATAAAACAAAAAGGATCTTTGCTTGAATGGAGGCGTCTTGGTGAAAAAAGACAGCATGAAGAATCTGCTCTACGAAAAAGGATTCCTGTCTGTTGGGGTAACAACGGCCGAACCATTTTATGATGAGGAAAAGATAATTCATGATCGCTCAAGGGAAGGACTTCTTCAAAAAAGGAGTTTTGACAAGATCAAAAAGCGTACGCATCCCCAGCGGTCCCTAAAAGGTGCTCGTTCTATTATTTCGGTGGCGGCGTTTTACCACCGCAATGAAAGAGATTTTCCGCAGGATCGTCGCTTGGCCCGATTTGCTCGGGTAAGAGATTATCATGAAGTCGTGAAGAAAAGACTTGAGAGTGCTGTCAACATGCTAAAAAGCGAGGATGCGACTACGAAGTGCCGTATCTGTGTTGACACAGGCCCTTTGGTCGATCGGGCTGCCGCTCATCGGGCGGGCGTAGGGTTTTTCGGGCAAAACTGCTCATTAATTGTTCCTGATAGGGGTTCCTGGGTCGTTTTGGGAGCCATCATAACAACAGCTGAATTTGAGCCGGATAAGCCTTTAGATGCAACATGCAAAGAGTGTAAAGCCTGTCTTGATGCTTGTCCGACAAAAGCACTGAGCTCCCCTTATGTAACAAAAGAAATTTGGTGTTTGAGTTATCTTACCCAAAAAAAAGGCGTTCTTCCTTTACACTGCCGACCATACTTAGCCGATACCCTGTGGGGATGCGATCTCTGCCAGGAAGCATGCCCTCATAATCAGGGATTACAGCATGACCTTCCTTCGCTTTGGAACGATGATAAGCCTCTTATTCTGCCTGATATCGAAGGAGTGGTTACTATGAGCCAGCGTCAATACCATAATTTGCTGGGAAAATCGGCTCTTTATTGGCGAGGCAGGACGGTTTTGCAGCGCAATGCGGTAGTTATGTTGGGGGCTCAAAAGGATACAGGGGCAGCGAAAACACTGATCAAGGCGATTCAAGACGAGAGAGCGGTCATCCGCGGGCATGCTGCCTGGTCGCTGGGGCAGCTGGATACAGTCGCTTCCCGCCAGGCCCTGACTGATCGAAAAAATATTGAAGAAAATCCCGAAGCCTTAGAAGAGATAAACCGAGCGCTGGAGGGAGACGATTCACATTAAAGCGAATGAGAGGCAAATGAATCTGTTGCTTAAAAAACTGAAAGAAGAATATCCCGAGGCTCAAAGCGGCCTTTATTTTACCAATCCATTGGAAACATTGATTGCGGTCTTGCTGTCTGCTCAGTGCCGCGACGAAAGGGTCAATAAAGTGACAAAAACTTTGTTTGCAAAATACCCTGATGTCGAAGCTTACGCAAAAGCCGAGCAAGAAGATCTGGAAAAAGATCTTCTTTCGTTGGGTCTTTATCGGAACAAAGCTAAAAATATTCGTCTTTTAGCAAAAGAGATCGTCCAGCGGTTTTCCAAAGAAGTGCCGTCTTCTTTAGATGGTTTAATGTCTCTTCCCGGGGTGGGACGTAAAACAGCTTTGTGCGTCCTTCAGGAAGCTTACGGGAAAGTTTTGGGAGTGGCCGTAGACACGCATGTGGCCAGATTATCACAGCGGTTGGGACTTACAGAGAATTCGGATAGGATTAAGATTGAAAAGGATTTGAAGAAACGGATCCCTAAAAAAGAATGGGCTCTTGCGAATCACCTTTTCATCGCACACGGGCGGAAAATTTGTGATTCAAGAAGGCCACGGTGCTCAGACTGTGTTTTGTCTGTCCACTGTCTTTATCAGAAGAAGAAGGCAGGAGAGAAGAAAATCGCAAAATAATGAAAAAATATGCAGGAAAAGACGGAGTTGTCTTGAACACTAGTATACTATTGCATAAAGATACCGCTTTTTCAAGCGGTGAAAACTATAACTTAAACGGGAGGAAACAAAGATGAGCGAAAAGAAAGAAAAAATGGAAAACGCGGTGCAGCCGAAAGGGTGGTATGAGGCCCTGCCTCGAGATATCTACGCGAGTTTAGAAAAAGTACCGGTTGACAATGATTGGTACGAGGTATACAAACTGCCGTTTGATGTGTATGGGATTTATGAACCCGGACAATTTCAGGAAGTGATTTCCTTCCTGGTGGTTGGATCGGACAAAGCGGTATTAGTGGATACCGGCATGGGTATGGGCAATATCAAAACCGTCACGGATGAATTGACCGACAAAGAAGTGGAAGTGGTAAATACCCACACCCATTTCGACCATATCGGAGACAACAGCCGGTTTGAAAAAATTGCCGTATACAATGATCCGGAAGCGGTTGAAGTAATGAAAAAAGGAGCCGACCATGAGCGGATGTTGAGAAACATTGAAGGGGACTCTGTATGGAAACCCTGGCCGCAAGGTTTTGATCCGGAGAATTACACCATTGAACCTTCCGAACCGACTCGTCTCCTTGAAGACGGAGATGTCATTGATCTGGGGAACAGAACCCTGGAAGTTCTGCATGCTCCCGGACATACTCCGGACAGCATTGTACTGGTGGAAAAGGAAAATGGGCTGCTTTTCAGCGGCGATGTTTACTACCCGGCCCCTATGTATGTCCACCTGCCTAATTCGGATCTTGATGATTATGTCAACACCATGGAAAAGCTGGCTTCGCTGGCCCCTTGCCTAAAATATGTGTATCCCGCTCATAATGAACCGGTGATGGAACCGGAGGAGCTCATAAAAGCATACAGAGCTTTGCAGAAGGTGCAGGAGGGCGGCCATCCCTATAAGGTGGACAGCAAAGGACTGCGCCGGTATGATTTTGACAGTGGCATTTCGGTGATCACTAAAGATGAGTAAGTGTTAAACAAGCAAGCAAAAAATTTTTCAGCAGCTGCACAGCAGAAAACTTTATTTGCAGAGAAAAGATGGTTTCTGTATTTGACAGAGACCATCTTTTGTTTTGAAGGCCGTTCTATCCTGGTCGGTGAAAAATTTGGATGG
>SLNR01000043.1 GCA_007132905.1 Candidatus Sumerlaeota bacterium
AAATCTGCGCAGTACTTATCATAATAGGTAAGATCGTATGCCAGCATTTTGACGGTTTCACGGATAATCTCGCGCTCGACGGTTCGTTTGTGTTCTCTTAAAGTTTGAGCTATCTCGTCGGGCCGCTTCTTTTCCTTGAGTAGGATTTCAATCCGATAGCTTTTTTTTCCGTCATGCTTTTAAAGCACCGGGAAGTTGTGGGACAATGGAACTGACTCGTGTGCATGGCCTCCTTATGTTGTGGTTTCGTCATCCTAAACATATTAGAGGTTATGCCATGAGTCTCCATTTTTTGTTATGCGCGGCAACTCATGTTGCACCTTACCCATTTTTTTAAATCGTTACTCTACCAATTCTCCCCGGGCGACATTGACAACCTGTCCACCAATGTAGATCTCCATCTTATGATGGTGTTCTTTCCCCTTAAGATAAAGAATGGAGTCTCTACCCATCTCAAAACCCTGCTCAACCCGAATATCCAGTTCATTTGCTGTCCCGAAATAGCGGTGCTTCAGCAAATAAGCGGCTAAACAGCCGTTTGCCGACCCTGTGGCCGGGTCTTCATATACACCAAGGTATTCGGCAAACACCCTGGCATGAAGCTGGTTTTCGGGGTGTTGGGTCTGTGGACAGAAAATGAGCAGGCATTTGGCTTCAAGATCCGCAATCATCTTTTCGTAAGCTTCTTTATGCAGACGAGCTTTGGCCACCGCTTCTTTCGTCTTTAGAGGAACGATAATAAAGGGTAGTCCGGTAGAAACCTCCTGAATGGGAAAAGAATCATCCACTTCCTCTTTGGAAACACCCAACACTTGGGCCATGACACCGCTGTCAACCACTTTTTTAAACGCCGGCTCATTTTGGCGCATGGTCAGCCGGCTTATTTCATCTCCTTGATACTCCATTTCCACGGGAATCGTTCCGGCGGTCATAAATAAGTCAATCTTGGACACCTTTTCCTTGATGAATTCCTGCTGGATAGCAAAAGCGGTCCCTAGCGTCGGATGGCCGGCAAAGGGCACTTCGGCTTGAGGGGTAAAGATCCGTACCGGAAAGGTGTTGTCTTTTCTTTGCCTGGGAAATACAAAAGTAGTCTCAGAAAAATTGATCTCCCGGGCGATGTTTTGCATCTCTTTATCGGTAAACAAGTGTCCGTGCAGAAAAACCGCCAGCTGATTACCAAAAAAACGCTTCTCGGTAAACACATCGAGCATCAAAAATTCTTTTGTATCCACACTGTTCCCTCCCCTTTTCGGCTAACCATTCCTCTCCTGTTCTTTCTTTTCGATCATCTGCACAAAAGTCTTGGCCAAAAAAGGATCAAAATGGCTTCCGGCCTCTTTTGAAATGATCGTTAACGCCTTTTCCTTGGCCATGGCTTTTCGGTAAGGCTGATCATGAGTCATCACATCATACGAGTCCATGATGGTGAATATCCGGCTGAGATAGGGAATTTTTTCTTCGGCTAAACCCTGTGGATAACCGCTGCCGTCCCACCGTTCGTGGTGGGTCAAAATCAATTCTGCAATTTGATTAATCTGCGGTGAAGAAAGGGCAATCCGATAACCGGCTTCGGTATGTTTTTTCATCTGCTCGTATTCGTTTTCTGTAAGAGGACCTTTTTTGAGAATAATCCCTTTGGGCACAGTCAGCTTTCCGATATCATGAAGATAAGAAAGGACCCGCAGATGATCTTTTTCCGTCGAACTTAAATCGAGTAACGCCGAAATGTCTAAAGACAGCGTCTCCAGTCGCCGCCAGTGCTCTATTGTTTCATAACCTTCTCGGTTTAAACGGCTTTGGAGCGATTCAATGATGGTCTCTCTGACCGACGGACTTTCTTTGATCTTCACCCGATACATCGCTTCCTCCGCCTGTCTAAACACTTTCCAAATATCCTGGCTTTCTTCTTCTTTGGCCGCAGCTCCCATGGCCATTGTCAGTCTGATTATAGGACGCGTGGTTTCGTTTAAACTTCCGTGGATTCTTTCGATAATTTGCTGTGCGCTCTCAATTTTGGTCTGCGGCAAAATAATCACAAATTCATCTCCGCCCCAGCGGGCAATTATGTCTTCTTTTCGACAGGCCTTGTTGATACAGTTGGCCACCTCCACAAGGAGGATATCCCCTTCTTCGTGCCCGAAAGCATCGTTTACCAGTTTCAATCCGTTTACATCCCCCATGATGATGCTCATCGGCAGCTGACGCGAAGTATCAAGCCTGTTCAGTGCTTCTTCAAAATACACTTTGTTGTAAAGCCCCGTCAGATTGTCATAATAGCTCAGATAGGTGATTTTCTCCCGGTAAGCCCGCTGCTTTAAATACGCACCGATGATGCGGGTAACTGTCTGCAGAAGCTGAATATCTTCTTCTTTCCATTCTCGCGGGGTATCTGTCATCACAAAGCCCAAGACTCCCGCAAATTTCCCGTTGGTCATAACGGGCATATTCAGCGAGGCACGCACCCCAAGCCGGCGCATAAAATTTTTGTCTTTTTCGGCTTCGGCAGGCATCTTTTCCATATCCGAAATGACCACGGACTGTCCTTTTTTAAATCGGCTCATACACCAGCCAATGTCTTCTCCCGCCAAAGACTGCGTCTCCAGCATGCGCGATTCGATGCCTTCGTCGCACCATTCGGCCGCTTTACTGAAAACACCATCCTTTTCATCATAAGTAAAGTAGTAGGCCCGGGATACCTGCACTCCTTCTCCTAGTATGCGCAGCACTTTATAAAAATCCGCTTCTTCATAAGAGATCAAGACTTCTGAGACTTCAGCCACGGCCTTTTCCAGTACCAGCCGGTAGGCCATCTCTTCTTGAGATTTTTTCTGCTCGGTCACATCTCGAATAACGCTAATAATGCATTCTTCCTCCCCGATCATGATTCGCTGGCCATTTATCTGAACGGGGAAAGTGCTTTGGTCTTTCTTCATCAAGGTGAGTTCATATACATCTTCTCCGTGTTTGGCCAGGTTGGCTCTTGCCTGCAGAGATTTTCCCAACTCGCCCGGAGCTAATAGATCCGTGGGTTTTTTGGCTTTTAGTTCTTCCTTTGTGAAGCCTGTCATGTCCGCAAAGGTTTCATTGACATCCATAAAACGGCCGGAAGAGCCCTCGTAGACCATAGGGATAAGAGCAATGCCATCGTTGGCTTTTTCAAATATAATCCTGTGCCTTTCCTCGCTTTCTTGAAGACTTTCTTTGAGTGCTTTTACATCGGTAATATCATGAAGGGAGCCGACAATGCCCTTGACTTCATCTTCTATCACCAGAGGGGTCAATACGGCCCGAAAAGAGCGTCTGCCTTCGGGATAATCTCTTTCAACCTTGTAGGTGATGGCTTCTTTTTTGGCGGCACATTCAATAAATCTTTTTTCGATTTGGCTGCCGACTTCCTCTCCCATGGCTTCACGGGGGGTAAGTCCTACCACATCCTTTTCTTTTCTTCCTGCAATCGCTTCCTCGGCCGGATTGACGCGCCGGTAGCGAAAGAACCCCTGCTCATCACAAGTCACGACAAATACGGGGCTTTGAACGGTATCCAAAACCGTCTCGTATTCCTTCTTTAGGAAATCGCCAAGCTTATCCTTGTCGTTTTTTCCCGACTTGGAAAAAAACAGATATCCGACCAATGGCTGCTCATCTTCTGTAGAAACCACCCCCGCTTTCCCCGTGACAAAGATTCTTTCTCCGTCGGCGGTGATCAAAGCAGAGCCGGACTGTAAATTCATAGTCTCTTCTGAGCGAAGCTTTTGATAAAAATCATTGAAGGATAAAGTGATGTCGTCTGTTTTACTAATTTGTATCAACTCTGCCAGCGGTTCTCCCAAAGAAGAAGGCGCAAGTCCAAGATAAGAGAAGGCTTTTTCGTTGCCGCAGAACAAAAGCCCTCTCTTATCCCAAACCAAAAAAGCATCAGGGGCCTCGCTCAGCAGCG
>SLNR01000038.1 GCA_007132905.1 Candidatus Sumerlaeota bacterium
CCGCCGAGTTTGAAGACATCGTAGTGTCGATGGTGGTGCAGACGTTGAGCTTTACGGAGATAGTAGACAATGTGTTGTACGGCACGGCAGAAGCAGAAGTTCCGGTCATGGTCATGGTCTTTCGGGAAGAGATGGAGTGGGAAGACCTGCCGAGAGTGGAGACGACGGCCGACGGAGACGGCAATTTCCAGGCTGACTTTAACGAGGTCGGATATACGCTGGAAGTAGGCGACTCCGGGCTGATAGAAAGGTTCGATGACCAAAATAACGGAACGCATGTCTATTGGCATTACCTGGAGCCGACTTTTGAAGTCTATCCGGAGGAAGGCCGTATCAGGGGCTTTGGTTGGGCCGACGGGGCGACCGTCACCGTGGACGTGAGCGGCACGCAATATCCCGATCCCGTAACGGTATCGGATGACGGCCACGGGTATTTTGAAGTCACGGAAGTGGAAGTAGGCCCCGGCGATATTGTGACCGTAGATGACGGGACAGATCAAAAGACTCATACGGTAACCGGGCTCGTTATAACCGGATCTGACAGTGGCGAGGATCAAGACGGTGCATTTACCTGGGTGGAAGGCATAACTGATACGGATGAATATCCGGTCTTGGTAGAGCTTTTGCGACCTGCGGGTAATGCTCCACCTGAAGAACTGGCACAGGAAATGGTGCCATTGGAAGAAGACGGACCTTCTTTTGCCTGGAGAGCGGATTTTGAGATACAGTTAGAATCGGGCGATATGATCATGGTTACGCAAACGGATGAATCAGGCTGTAGTACATCGGTGATGGTTATCATCTCCGAATAAGCATGAGTCGCCCGCATCAACCTAGCTTAAGCATACGCTAGGCTGATGCGGGCGGTTTTATTGGATGTTGCCAAATAAGATGTTTTACAATTCGTTGAGGTAAGTTGACTAAAAAGGCAAAGACGAGTACTCTTTGGTAAATGAACAAAATCTAATGATGTGATATAAAAGTCAGGAGGTGAAAAAGATGATAAAGCGTGTCGGAGTTGTTTTGTTGGCATTACTGCTGGTGCTGTCGGTATCGGCGGCCGGTTTTGCCGCAAGAGGCGACGGATGGGAAGGAATCCCTTTGTTTAGTGTAGCCGAAGATAACAATGGAGACGATACCGACAACGGAACACCGGAAGAAAACAACGATGAGAATGGCAACGGTAGTGATAACGGTGATGGGACAAGCGATCCGGATGATCCTGAAGAGGCAGAGGATGCAGAAGAAATGGAAGGGGCAAGAGCATTGTTCCCCGAAAAAGAAGGTCGTGAATTTGGTCAGGCCATTAGTCAATTAGCTCGATCAGAGCCCGGGGCCGTTGCTCGAGCTATACACGAAAGTCGCACCGAAGAGGAAAATGGGGACGAAGACAATAATGACAACGATGACAATGGTGATTTGAATGAAGACAATGGAGGGGAAGGAAACGAAGTCGAAGGGCAATCTACCGCAGGGAACAAAAAGCTTCCTCCGGGCCTAGCTAACCGTAAAGAACTACCGCCGGGTTTGGCTAACCGATAAGGAAATTGAAGAAGCTTTTGTTTTCTTTTAAGTTAAAAAGAGGTCATAAGAAAAATAATTTCTAACTATCAAAAGACAAACCCGCTGCCAATGGCCGTGGGTTTGCTCATTTCGTCAAGTGATCATGAATGTGGTGCAAGTATGATGAAAATTTAAGAAGGTTTTTTGGGATCATGCAGACGATCCGCCTTTTGCACAAAATCTTCGTCAGGCATGGACTTAAGCATGTGAATGTGGGTAGTGACACCAATGCCCACCGCGATCAAAAACAATCGGGCATGAAGTATATTGACAGCGATAAAAGAGATGGCGAGTGTGATCCATAAGAAAATGAGAATTCCCTTTTTGGTGCTTTTTCGAACGGCCCGGTAAGTAATGTAGTTGTAAATGTATGCTCCGAAGATCCGGTGTTCAATGAGCCAGTGGTAAAGACGGGATGAGCTTCTCATATAGCAGTAAGCCGTTACCAGCAAAAAAGGTGTGGTGGGCAGCAGCGGCATAAACACCCCGATAAACCCCAGCCCCAAGGCGATGGTTCCGGCTAAGATTAATATATATCTCTTCAGAGGATTTTTTTCGACCTCCATGATGTATTCGCCCTTTCTGCAGCTAAGAAGCAGCCAACTAATTGTTATTTGACTTTGACAATGGAATTTGGATGCCTTCAGACATAGAATTAATTTCCTCATAAAACGAGTACAGCAGATAAGAATGTTGTTTTATAATCAAAAGATAAGCGTCAGATAGTCTGTTTTGATCTTGCGATGATAACTTTATTATATTACACATCAAAGGGCTGGTCAAAATTAGAGAAAACAAACATGACAGCAAAGAGGTAAAGCCGGAAATAAAGAAACGGGAAAGCGAAAATCGATGCTTTAAACAAAGCTGTTAACATATCTCCTGCCGATATTGTTTTATGACGAAACGGCCGGAAAATCATCAAGGAAGGTTTATTTTCTAACAAAAAAGCCGATAAAATGAAATAGGTAAAAATAACAAAAAAGAGATATATTTGTTGAACGGCAGAATAATGAACAAGAAACGCCATTGGCAAAGAGTGTAAAAAAAAGAGGGCCAGAAAGCCATCGTAATCATTAAAAGGAAATAAACTTTCTTTTTTAGTCTTAGACGCTTGCTCTTTTTACTCTTCAACCGGTAATTATTCAATCATTTTGTCTTTTGTTGTAAAGAACGAAAATTACATATTCCCTCGAGAGGGTGACATTATGCGTAAAGTAGCTACGCGAATGCTTCGTGCGGGAATGGAGATTGCCCGGCCGATCTATGACAGTCGAGGATTCTTACTGCTGAACCGGGGAATGATGCTGACCCGGGGATACATAAAGCAGCTCAAAAAACTCAATATCCAGTCGTTGTATGTAAAAGATCCTTTAATTCCCGATGTGAAAGTCGAGGATGTTATTTTGGAGGAGACCAGGCAAAAAGCCTATTTTAAGGTCAAGGATGCCCTTAGTGTTTTAAAAAGACAACCGGAACATCGTCACACGGGTCTTTTATCGGCCAAAAAGGAACTGTCTTCTGTACTAGACGACATTATCGCCGAACTCTTAGAAAAGAGGGAGCTTACGGTGGACCTTTCTGATATTCGCACCTTTGACGACTACACTTTTTCTCATTCGGTCAATGTAGCGGTATTGTCGGTGATGACAGCTCTCTCCATGGGAATGTCGAAGCACGAGCTAAAAGTGTTGGGAATGGGAGCGCTACTTCATGACATGGGGAAAATTCTGGTTCCTCAAGGGATTTTAAACAAACCCGGGCCTTTGAATGAAGTCGAGCTAAAAGAAATAGAAAAGCACCCTTACAACGGGCATGTCATTGCCCGGGAAAATCATTTGTTTTCTTATCGCTCTTTGGCCGTGATACACCAACATCATGAACGGTTTGACGGGAGCGGTTATCCACAAGGCCTGTCGGCTGAGGAGATCGACCCTCTGTCGGGTATATGTGCGGTGTGCGATGTGTACGACGCGCTGACAGCCGACCGTCCTTACCGACTCGCTCATCCTTCCCATAAAGCACTTAAAGTGATGGAGGACCAAAAAGAGAGGTTCTTTTCTAATGCGGCAGAGGCATTGTTTGAGCATATTCCGGCCTATCCGGTGGGTACTGTGGTGGGACTTGACTCTGGTCTGGCGGGAGTGGTGGCCGAAAACACAGCCGGTTATCCCCAAAAGCCGAAAATCAGGATATTGTTCGAAAAAGAAAGCTTTGAGAAAGTTTCGCCTTATGAAATGGATTTGAAAGAGACTTCTTCGACAACAATCGATTATGTCTATGAGGAAGAAGAATTGCTGTTTTTATATCTGGAAGAAGAGC
>SLNR01000003.1 GCA_007132905.1 Candidatus Sumerlaeota bacterium
CTAATACACACACATTTGCGGGATAAAAAGTGAGCCTGCTGAAGGCTCACTTTTTATGGTGTCATTATTAATCGTTAGCTCATTCGTACTAACCGCAAATTTGTTTTTCTTATTAAACCTTTAATTCAGCGATAGTGACTCCATCGCCTCCTTCTCCCATTTCCCCTAATCGAAAGGATTGAATATAATCAGATCGCTCAAGATACTCGTGGACACCTTTTCTTAAAATGCCTGTCCCTTTGCCGTGAATAATGAGAAAACTAGTCACACTGCCCAGTAAAGCCTTATCGATATAGCTGTCTAATTCAGCAGATGCTTCCTCCATGTTCAGTCCTCGCAAATCGATTTCCGTTGGAATATCAGCTGCTGCCGCAGCCGAAAATTTCCTTTGCTTATTCCTCTTTTCTTTTGTCTCTTCTTCATCTATTTTGAATAAATCGTCTTTACCGACCATGACTTTCATTTGTCCGATTTGAACTTCCATTTCGCTGGGATGATTTCCTTTTCCTATAATCTCGGCTTTTTGACCAATGCTTTTTATGAAAACGGTTTTGCCTGCAACCATATCTTCTTCCGAGATGTTTTCAATTTGATTGCAATGAAAGACTGGCTGCTTTTTTGAAACAGCGTCTACTTCATTTGAAAGCTCATCAAAACGTTCTTTCGCTTCTTTAAAAAGCTTCTCACGTTCTTTTTTTGAATCTATTCGCTCGCTTTTTCTAAGCTGCCGAATCAACTCATCAGCTTCTTTGCGAACTCTAGTCACTACAGAAGCTGCCTCTTCCCTTGCTTTTTCCAGAATTTCTTTTTCTTGTCTAGCTAATTTTTCTTCCCGCTCTTTTAACTTCGACTCCCAAGTTTTAATTCGTCCTTTGGCTCGCTCGCTATCTATCCGATCGGTCTCTAGCTGGCTCTGCATAGAAGCCACCGACCGGATCATTTCATCTGTTTTTTGTGTTTCACCAGCCACTTTTTCTTTGGCCGTATCAATGATTTCTTGGTCTAAGCCTAGTCTTTTTGCGATCGCAAACGCGTTACTGTGTCCAGGCAGACCTAAAGTGACTTTAAAAGTTGGCTGAAGTGTTTCTACATCAAACTCGACCGATGCATTCTCAACTCTCTCTTGATTGTAAGCGAAAGCTTTCAATTCACTATAATGAGTTGTGGCAGCTGTCTTTGCTCCTTTTAATTGAAGGTGCTCTAAAATTGCCATGGCCAGCGCGGCTCCCTCAGCGGGATCTGTGCCAGCACCGATTTCGTCCAAAAGAACCAAGGTATTCTCGTTTGCCTTTTCTAAAATGGCAATAATGTTTTTCATATGACCGGAAAAGGTGCTCAAATTTTGTTCAATGCTTTGCTCATCCCCGATGTCGGGCAAAACGCTGCAAAAGATTCCGACTGCCGACCCGGGGTCTGCGGGAATATGAAGGCCCGCTTGAGCCATCAAAACCAATAACCCAAGCGTTTTTAAAGCCACCGTTTTTCCGCCAGTGTTCGGGCCCGTTATCACGAGGATGTCAAAATCCATGCCGATTCTAATGTCGATGGGAACTACCTCCTCCTTTAAAAGAGGATGGCGGGCTTTTTTCAGATCCGTTTTGCTTTCCCTTGATATTTCCGGTTCCCAGGCATTCATCCTTTGGCTTAATTTGGCTTTTGCCAGGGCAGTATCGATATCTCCTAAAGCCTCTACCGTTTCTTCAATCTTATTAAGCCTAGCTTGTATGAGTTTTGATAATTCAGCTAAGATCTTGTCTATTTCTTGTTTCTCTTGTCTCTTTAACTGTCTTAATTCGCTGTTAGCTTCCACGACCGCTTTGGGCTCAATGAATAAGGTGGCGCCACTTGCCGATTGGTCGTGAACAATTCCCGGGAATCTTCCTTTGTATTCTTGTTTAACCGGAATCACAAAGCGGCCTTCTCGCTGGGTTATGATTGCCTCTTGGATAATTTTTTGATATTCGCTTGACCGGATAAACGATTCAAGCTTATTTCGGATTCTCTCATTCATTGCCTGCATTTGCCTGCGAATTTTTTGCAAAGCAGGCGAAGCTCCATCCTTAACTTCTCCATTATCATCGATAGAGCGATAAATTGTATCTTCAATAGTTTGAAACAAGCCAATGCTGTCTGCTATTCTCATTAATTTATCGGGCTTCAATTCTAATGCTTGAAAAGTTTTTTTGATTCTTCTTCCAGCTGCCAGCGTATCAGCCATATCCAATAGGCCTTCTGCTTCAAGGGAAGCTCCGATCTTCGCCCTTTTCAAAGACTGCCTTACATCTTTAATCCCGCCCATTGATAATTCGGTTTGGCCTTGGATCACTCGTCGCGCTTCCGTTGTTATCTGTTGATTATATGCAATTTCATCTATGTCTGTCATCGGTTTGACTTGCGCGGCCTTCTCTTTGCCAATGGTTGTGTTCGCCTGTTCGACAAGGCTGCGAACCACTTGATCGTATTCTAATACATTCAGCGCCCTTTCTTCCACTGCTACACCTCCAAATCTACTCTACACCCCGAAAATAATGTCCTCTTGTTATCCCGCCTGCGCTCAGCTTCTCTAGAATATCTTTATTTTTTTTCAATTCATCCCCATTTAAAGGAGTCCCTTTTTTATAGGAGTCAAGAACGTGCCTATATAAGGATACCACTTTGCCGATATAGGCTGCACTCCTGCCAACTGCTTCGATTCGTAAAGAATCAATACCCGTCTCTGTGAACTCTTCTAGGTGACTATACAAGCATAACTCTTTTGAATTAAACAGTATCATACGGCACTGCGCATCCATTTGTACAGGAAAATTGTATCCTGCTTTGTCTTGTAGTACTACTTTCTTATTTTTGTAGAGGCACGATGACGAAGAACCAGACCGAACACAAGCGGTCTTTTTGTTTTTGAATGGGCAGTATTCAGAAATCATCACCGGCAACTGGCCATGAACAATGCATTCTATCTTCATATCATGCGGCCTATGAAGCTTTTTTATTTGGTTCAGTGTTAATTCGGGCGAAAGAACAACCTTTTGAAAACCTCTTTCATAAAAGAAAGAAAGAGAGCTGCTGTTAAAAAGATTTAGAGGATAATCAGCAATCAAACCCCATTTGTTCTTGTTCTTCAGCACCTCGGCTGCACCAAGATTGCCCAAACGAATACCTGTTTGTTTTCTTTTCGCACCTCGCTTGAACAAAAGAGTCATTTTTTCGTGATCGATTTGTTTTGTGATACGCGGCAAAGCAACGGCCAGCGAAATATTGTTTTGTCTTGCAAGTTCTGCAACATCTTCCCATTGGTCGGTTTTCAATATTTCGTTTAATGAAAGTAAATCTCCGCCCCAATAAAGAACATCTACCCCGCTCTTTATTGCAGCGACTGCTCCTTCTTTGTTGTCAACACTGATTGCCAAATCACAAAAGGCATTTCGTTTTCCTCGACTCTTGTCTGCCAATTCTTCGCCTTCTTGCCCTGTATAAAGAAATCCTTTCATTTTTTCGCTGCTTATCGACTTTCTCTTTTGTTGGTGCCTTTTGACAAGCTGTTTTACCGCCTGCCTTCTTACTTCATTTATAATGCTGATGGGAATGAAAGTCCCCTCTTCAATATTCCACGAAACCTCTTTTATGGTAAAAGGGGTGTTCCCCATCCTATCGAGTTGTTTGCCTATTATTGCTCGGTCTGTATCGTGTTTTTTGGCCGCTTCGGCTTTCTTCTCTGAGGCAGCCATGACTTTATTTCCGTCCGGATCTTGAAGTACTAATTGGAAAGGTTCTTTCTGTGACATGTAAACTTCCGCAGAAAGAGGCGTTTTTTTCTCATCCTCCGCCGAAGAAAAGGAAGCTTTTGCTTCCTCCATCAAAGCCTTATCGAAAGTTC
>SLNR01000142.1 GCA_007132905.1 Candidatus Sumerlaeota bacterium
CATTTCGTGGTAAAAAGCCAAAACCCTTTAACCTTTTCTCATCCCCGGTATTCACTTAAAAAATGTTTTTTGAAATCAGTTATGTTTCCCTCCATGATTGCCTGCCGTGCTTTCTTCATTAAGTCCACCAGGAAATAGAGATTGTGATACGAAGTTAACCGCAATCCTAAAATCTCATTGGCTTTTAATAGATGCCTTATATAAGCCTTCGAGTAATTACTGCAGACATAGCAAGAACAAAATTCATCTAGAGGTGAATAATCTTCTGCCCACTGAGCATTTCTGACCGTGAGCTTTCCTCTCCTTGTGAAAACAGTCCCGTTTCTAGCTATACGAGTAGGCAGGACACAGTCAAACATATCAATGCCTCTTACAATGCCTTCTAAAAGACTATCCGGAGAACCTACCCCCATCAAATAGCGCGGTTTGTTCTCAGGGAGCAAAGGAACTGTGGTGTCCAGCATCTTATACATAATTGGTTTTGGCTCTCCCACACTTAGCCCACCGATTGCGTAGCCGGGAAAATCCAAAGCAGTAATCTCCTCAGCACTTCTCTTTCGCAAATCAGCGTACATGCCTCCTTGTATGATGCCAAAAAGAGCTTGCTCAGACCGACTATGCTGGTTTTGACATCGCTTCGCCCAGGCCGTAGTTCTGTCTACAGCTTTTCTGGCCTCTTCTAAACTAGCCGATCCCGGTGCACATTCATCAAAAGCCATGGCAATATCAGACCCCAAAGCCATCTGGACATCCATGGCTTTTTCCGGGGTAAACTCGTGGGTGGAACCATCTATATGGGACTGAAAAATGACTCCTTCATCACTGATCTTTCTCTTATCACCAAGACTGAACACTTGAAACCCACCACTATCAGTGAGAATGCTTTTTCTCCAGTTCATAAAGCAGTGCAGGCCGCCGGCTTTTTCAATCAGTCTATATCCCGGTCTTAAATACAGGTGATAGGTATTGGACAGAATAATGTCGACCCCTATTTCATCTAATTCTTCAGGGGTCAATGCCTTAACCGTTGCTTGGGTCCCCACGGGCATAAATACCGGCGTTTGAATGGCTCCGCGAGAAGTTTTTAAAAGACCAGCCCTTGCCCTTGTTTTTTTGCAGCTGCTTTCGCAGGTAAAATCAACAGGATTCAAATCGCCCACTCCTAACCGTCCTAGCTAGTTATCACATAATTAGTATTGCATCTCCAAAACTAAAGAAGCGATACTTTTTTTCAATCGCCTCTTCATAAGCCTTTAGTATGTTTTCTCTGCCGGCGAAAGCGCTGACCATCATTATGAGTGTTGATTTGGGTAAATGAAAATTCGTAATCATGGCGTCTATCGCTTTAAACTCGAAACCAGGGTAAATAAAGATCTCTGTCCAACCACTCTGGGGTTTGATCAACCCGTTTTCGTCAGCCACAGTCTCTAGGGTCCTTACAGAAGTTGTGCCGACGGCAATGATTCGGCCTCCGCTATTTTTTGCAGTGTTTATCGTTTGTGCAGCAACCTGATCCACTACATAGTGTTCCTCATGCATTTTATGCTCTTCTATGCTTTCTGTTTTAACGGGGCGAAATGTTCCCAGTCCCACATGTAATGTGATTCTGGCGATCTTCACCCCTTTTGCCCGGATGCTCTCAAATATCTCATCCGTGAAGTGAAGTCCGGCTGTCGGGGCAGCGGCCGAACCAGCTTTTTCTGCATAAATGGTCTGATATCGATCCGGATCCTCCAGCTTCTTTGTGATATAAGGGGGAAGGGGCATTTCCCCGTGTTTATGTAAAAGCTCATCGAATTCCCCTTCATGCCCGAATTCAAGAACCCGTCCTCCGTATTGTGTATTGCCTAACACAGTGGCTTCAAAGTTCTTTCCAAAATCAATCTTTTCTCCCGAACGCACTTTTTTTCCGGGACGAGCCAGTGCCTCCCACACGTTGTTCTCTCTTTCATGCAGCAGCACGATCTCAATTTCTGCGCCCGTTTTTACGCGCTTTCCGTAAAGCCTGGCGGGAATTACTTTCGTATCGTTAATCACGAGAATATCCCCGGATTGTAAAAACCCGGGGAGATCTTTGAAGTCCTTATGCTCAATATTTCCTCCTTCTTTGTCCAAAACCATTAAACGAGAATGGTCCCTTTTGTCCGCAGGTTCCTGGGCGATGAGCTCTTCTGGAAGATGATAATCGAAATCGGATAAACGCATATTGTTTCTGCCCCTTGTTAATAAAGCTTTTCTACCTTCACGTCTGTATAATAGTGCTTGAGTATGTCTTGATAGTTGTAACCTTCTTCGGCCATGCCCCTAGCTCCGTATTGGGACATACCTACCCCATGGCCAAAACCCGAACCATTGAAAATAACTCTGCCGTCTGGATAAATTTGGAAATCAAATTTAGCACTAGGAAGAGAATACCTCCTAGGGCAGGTGGTTCGAAATACTCCCCTCCTCATATCACTCTGCCGATCAATTACAGCTGTGCCTTTTGTACCATATATTGTAATTTCAGTGTTTCGTCCAGAGATTGTTTTGGGCTTGGAAATCACTATGTCTGTAATGGTTCCTATATCCTGATCAGCATTTTTTAGATTTGTCTCAATGTCTGAAAGGGTGCGCTCTCTTGTCCACGGATTAAATGGGTTAATAAAATGACCGCTTCCACCGTCACTTGGATCTTTCACGGCCCTCAGATAGGGCACCGCGGACGACCAAACACTTTCGCTATTCTCAGTATGCCCACCCGAACTCGATGAATAGAGCGCCTCGATTACGGAACCGTTATACGTTATGAATTCCCCATATGTCATGTCCACCGCATTATTTGATCTTGTATGTTCAAAGTCTTTCCCGCGATATACTTGACAGCATGCTGAATTGCACAGATCAAAATGAGCATGTTTGCTTCTTACAGCACAAAAATATGCATAGGATCTAGAGGCTACCGCCTGAACTTTCAAAGCTTCTGTGGCCCATAGCGCAGGCATCTCACGTGGTACAACACCATAAAGATAAGACTCCATTTCAATTAAGTTCACCAAAATCAGACTTCTATCAACCCTTGGCTTATCAATTTCAAATGCGCCCCTGTAGGAACGGTTTGTTCCATGATAAGTTATCGTAGGAGTTTCTTCAAAACTTGAACTTTCCGCCCCCACGGATAGTGTTGAGATGCCGGAATTGGATACTACACTAGCTCCGTTTAATTTGATTTCATTTATTGATAAATTTTTGTTGATAGCAAATAGACTCTCAATTCCCTGCCAGAGCTTTAATGTATTGCCTCTCACATAAAGATCGCTCATTACTTCTTGCCCTGGTTGAACGACAATCTTAGGCTTCAAGATGTTATACTCTGGAATGTATACACCTACAATACTTTCCTCCATCAAAAGTTTTTCATCCGGCGGAACCGACAAGATCACAGAATTATCGAGAGGATTGATTATTTTCATACCATGGCTTCCGGATAGTTCAATGGAATCATGATAAAAAGAAGCCAAAGAAATATCATCATTAGTCCTTATTCCTATTCGCAACTCTGATAAGGTTTCTATTTCCATGTCTTTATCCAAGCTACTGAACTCATTATAAGGTAAGGGCTCTTTAAGCTCATCAATAATCGGATCTTCGTAGAAGAATGCCTCCTCTTCAGCAATTAATTCACTTTCTTCTTCCCCTTTGTACTCTCCTGCAGACAGAATATTCGGCAATGATACCCCCGTTATCAGTAAGATCAATATTGTAAACACTACAAATCTCTTTGACAAAATGCATTCCCCCTTTGGATGACTAAAATTTCATTATTCAGTGTCCCGGGAAAACAATGTTTCCTTTTCTGAGAATTTCTGTTCACACTTTGTAGAAGAAATA
>SLNR01000083.1 GCA_007132905.1 Candidatus Sumerlaeota bacterium
CTACTCGATCCAGGGGCAAAACAAGCTGTCCTAAGATTGAACCGTTGTCCTCTGTGTCAAACCAACTGTTATGCCGTTGTTTTTCGCAAAATGCGCTGATCCTTTTTTTGGCCTCCACCAAGGCTCCCTTTTCCTCATCATCGAGATTTTCATAAGCTTTTATCATTTTTTGTTCCGGTATTTTTAGGTCATCAATCTCCTGCTGATCGAAAGCAAGGGTAAATTCCCTTACCGCTTGATCCCCGTTTTCTTTTACCTGCCCAATAATTTCTTTTACCTGTTCTTCCCGGTCAGCGAGATCCTCAAGCCGAAGCGAGGGAACCTTATGAATAAACTCTTTTGCTGTCCACTGTTTCACTGTCGTATCCTCCTTCTGCCACGGCTTTTTCCACTGCATCGACCAACTTCGCCATGCGTCCTGCTTTCATCCGATAACTGGCTCGATTGGCAATCAATCGTGCCGTGGACTGAAGAATATCTTCCACTACCTGTAGATTATTCTCCTTTAATGTCCGTCCGGTCGAGACAATATCGACGATCATTTCCGAAAGACCAACCGCAGGGGCAAGTTCGACCGCCCCGTTTAGCCGGATGACTTCTCCATGTATACCCTTTTTCTTCAAATATTCTTCTGTTATGCGGGGAAATTTGGTGGCCACCCTAAGCCCGCTGATGTATTCTGTAAAAGATCGCTCCTTCTTTTCCTGCGGCGCGGCCAGCACAAACCGGCAACGGCCGAATCCCAAATCCAACAATTCGTACACGTCTTTTTTCCCTTCCAAAAGCACATCTTTGCCGGTGATGCCTAAGTCAGCGGCTCCGTGCTCCACATAAACCGGCACATCACTTGGACGCACGGTCAAAAAGCGGATCCCGTTTTCTTTATCATAAAAGACCAAGCTTCTCGATTTTTCTGTAACCGCAGAACAATCAAGTCCGGCACGCATTAACAATTCCAAAGCGCCTGCTAGCATTCTTCCTTTAGGAAGAGCTATGGTCGTGTTCTCCACTTATCTCTCCTCCTTCTATATTCCAAAAAAACTGTCGAAAGCATTTGCCTCGCCTTTTCTTGCTTCCACCTTTTCTTTTCGCCAACCATTTTCGTCTTCAGTCAGTACATATCGGCAGCCTTTCTCTCGGGCATATTCCAGGGCTTTTCGATAAGAAAGATCATTGACTTCCAAAAGCACTTTTTTCCCTCTTTTTCTCAATTCATCTGTCTTTTCCACCGCCTGCCTTTCTCTTTTGGCGGCCGGTATGACCAGGTAGTCGGGCCTGCTTACATTATAATCCCAGCCTTGTCGTTCAAGGGCCGTGATAAGCCTCTCCATATAGACAGCAAAGCCTGTTGCCGGAAGATCTGCCCCAAATCGCCGGGCGAGCTGGTCATAGCGCCCCCCACCCAGCACCGGACGACCCAAACCCTTGGTATATCCTTCAAAAACAATACCTGTGTAGTATTTCATATCCCGAGTCATACCCAGATCCAAATAGATGTGCTCGGACAGCCCGGCGGCTTCCAAATCTGAATAAACATGAGTTAAGGTGTTCATGGCGCTTTGTGCTTCGCTTTCTAAGGGGATACCAGACAGTTCTTTGAGTATGTCCTCTCCTCCGTGAAGGCCGGGCAGCCGGCGCAGCAGATCTTTTTCTGTTTCCTCCACCTGCATATTTCTTAAGGCTTCCCGGTAGGAAACAAAATCCCGTCTTCCTAAATGGTCCTGCAGCGTTTTGCTTTCTGTCTCAGCCAGACCAAATGTGCTCATTAGTCCATCGACCAACTTTACCTGCCCCAGGCCGATTCGAAAGTCATCCAGCCCTAATGCCGACAAGCACTGTGCCGCCAAGGACACTACTTCTCCGTCAGCTAAGTCTCCCGGCGCCCCTAGGATCTCCAACCCGGACTGATAAAACTCCTGACGCCTTCCTTCTTCTTCCCTGAACACACTGCCCCGATAACAAAGCCTGAGCGGCCGGGGCACCTGCTGAAGCCTAACAGCCGCTAGATGAGCCATGGGCGTGGTCCAATCCGGCCTTAATACCAGCATTTGTCCTGTGGGGTCCATCACCCGATAAGGGGCTGTACCCGGGTCCATCTCCATGGTCTCGGCTTGATCAACCACCGGTGCGATAACTTCCTCATAACCGGCTTTAAAAAATACATCGGCCAGCACCTCTTCGCAACGCCGCTTTTTCGCCGCTTCTTTGGGAAGAAAATATTTTCCGCCGCCGGACAAGTTCTTCTGCATAAGAACATCTTCCTCTCCCGATTTTCTTCCAATAAAAAAACGTTTCCATCCCGAAAGGGACGAGAAACGCTGTTCCCGTGGTCCCACCCTTATTAGCCTGCACTTCATTTACTGTTGCCTAAAGTGCACACTCACTTCATCTCAGGATACGAGCCGAATTATGTCACCGACCTTATATCCCCTTCCTTGTAACGTTGGAAGATTCCGTCAGAGCCTACTTTTTCCGTTCGGTCTGCACTCACGGGGGTGTTTCTCTACGCTTTGAGCACCGGCTCACACCTAACCCGGTTCGCTTGGGCCGCCATCGCAGATACTTCTCCCGCTCATCGTTTTGCAGGGTTTTATGAAATTGGCAACATCATACCAAGTAATAGGGCGATTGTCAAGCCACTTGCGTCATTTCATTTACCTTTCTGACCGTTTGATTTGCTTTTCAAAACAAATCTCTTCCTTCCAACGCCGCCAGCATGATATTCCCGTTCGAGGTCCTTATATGCACATCCGGACCTCCTTTACCCAAAGTTCCGGTTAACCGGTTGTCATCTGAACGAGAAGACTTAATGCTGAGGCCTTCTTGGGTGATGGAACCGTTACTAGTAGAGGCCTCGATGTCCACATCCGCTCCCTGGGGAATATACAAAGTAACCGACCCATTGCTCGTGTTAAGATCAAAACCGTCCGCAAGCTTTTCTGCGGCCACTTCTATGGATCCGTTGGAGGTTTTTGCTCTCTCCAGTCCGCTTGCGTTTATAATCTTTATTTTCCCGTTGCTGGTGTCGGCAGATACCCGGCCGTCTATATGCTTAAGGGTTATTTTCCCATTGGAAGTAACCGTTTTGACATTCCCTGCCACACCCTCTGCAAAAATCGATCCATTGTTGCTTTGAATATCTTTGACTAACAGATGTTGGGGTACTGAGATTTCATAGCTTACCGCCACTTGAGGTGTGTCTTCCTTCCAAACCGTTTCCACCATCACTTTGCCTTCATCACGGTGAATATCAATCTTGGCCTTATCAATCTCCGCTTTACTGACACGGCTTCTTCTGACCACCTGTATTTCTAAATACGATTTATCCGTAGAAACCATCTTTACACTGCCATTGTGGTTACTAACAAAAAGTTGTTCCTGGTCTTTCACCTCAATGGAAAAATAACTGTCTTCTCTAAATTCCCTTCCTCCGCATCCACTTCCTATCAGGCAGATCAGAAGACCCAGAACAAAAAACAGGCCCGGCAAAAATTTCTTCTTTTTCATCTTTACCCCTCCGATGTCTTTTCCCGCAAAAGGCCCCCTTTCCAAAAAGCTGTTCATCTTTTCCATCACTATTCCTTCCCTTTCTGCCCTCTTTTTAATGAGTGAATCTAAAAGAATCTATGCAATCAACTCTTAGTTTCTTCCTTATTTCGAGTTTAATTTGATTCACTTTCATTTTTGTTTCTGTTTTTTGCAGTCCGGATGCAAAAAATCATCAAGGAAAAGGTCCAGTTAATCTTGTGAGAGGCTGTTCGTTTTTGATCTTTTTTGAAACGGTAAGCCATTTGACATGGGTCCGCATGGAGCCAAACAATTTTTTTGGGGCAGCTTGATCCTGTCTTCGCGCTACGCCCAAATCAGCGCTTCTTTATTGAATTTGCTTCTACCAAAACATCTGCTTTGTTTTTAATCTTTTGAAGCAGAGGCACCGATTTTCCTTCGCAACAAATACACGCACAACCAACCAAAAAAGCCGCCCGAAAGTTTTCTCCCGGACCGCTTTTAAATCCCTGCTATCAGAAAACCTGTAAAGGTTTCGCTGGGCAGCTGACGTTTCTTGTCTTTCATTTTCGCCCAGATTGTATTCCCTTCTTCTTCGGTAATAAGATCTTTGTCATAGGCTTCTTTTAGAATCCAGCCCGTGGTCAAATGATCAAGATCGTATCTTCTTATGTAAGGGAGAATATCCTTAATGTTATTGCTGGCCACAATTCCTTTATACGCATCGGCCATGGCCAGGGCCGACGCTTCTCCCCGGCCGATCTTTCTTTCCCCTTGCTGCGGCCGGTGGGCAAGTTTATAATACAAGTCATACTCATCACTACCGACCAATGTCTCTCTAACCTTAATTTTCCCCGAGTGGTAAAGTTCTTTGACTCTTGAGGCAATATGAGGGATGCGGGGATTGGTCAGTTCTTTATATACTTCTTTCGGCAAAATAATCCGGCCAGGGTATAAAGTCAGCAGCAAATCTTCTCTATTGACCCAAAAGAAAGCTGATATGCTGTCGGTGTCGAAAAAGATGGGTTTAGTCATTCAAATCGTCATCCCCTTCCCCACCAAAAACCATATCAGACCGAAAGGCACTCAACATAAGCTCTTCGTATTTCCCGGTCGAAATCAGTTCTTTGGATTTGAGTTCTTCTGCTAGCTGAATATATTTTCCAAATGTCTGGTAGGATTTATCCTTGGGCGAAGGAGCATAGAGGCTGGGGTCAAAGCCCAACCGGGCAGCTTGTTCCGCCGCCCCCGCCATCATGGTTTTTGTCTGCGAAAGGGTAAGATAGTCTTCTTCGAGCAATCTTTTCAAGACAGCTTGCCGGCTAAAACCGAAATACTGCTCAATGCGAACCACATCATCTGTGAGAAACTCCCCTTTGTTTTTCTCTAATCTTTTATAAATAAACTCCCGGAGAGCTTCATAAGGAGCTATGAAATAAGAGGCAAAACGATTGGCTTCCATTTCATGCGGGTCATCTGTCTCTAAATCCTGCAGACATACTGCTCTTTTACATAACTCCTGATGATAAAGGTGATAAAGGCCATGGGCGCAGGACAGGCGCTGTCGTCCGTAGCTCATGCCGGAATTGACGGCGATCAAACCGTTTTCACCTACCCTAACGGACATACCGGCAAAGCGTTTTCCCATCGGGTAAAGAACCAGAGTAATATAGTCACTGTGTCCCAATAAAGAAAAAATATGAATCGGTGAAGAATCATCCGCACCGAACTGTTTTCGCATCGAAATGGCTTCACTATTTAATTCTAATCGATCTTTCACTTTTTATCTCCTTTCAAATAATCTTCCATCAAACGCAAATTGATCGCGAGTCGGCTAATTTCGGCGATGCCTTCTAGGTCCTGACCATCCATTTTTCGGCTGGGCATTGCAATGGGCTCCAAAATCGGTTGATCAGCCTCCCCGTGAAGATAGACACAGCAGCATCCGAAAAGACAAGCGGCTCTCTCCAGTGTGTCGGCACTAAACTGCCTTTCATTTTTCTCACATTTAGAGATGTAGCTTTGGTCCACTTTTAAATATTCGGCTACTTGTTTTTGCGTCAAACCACTTCTCTGGCGAATCTCACTGAAACGACACCCTAATTTTGCCAAATCCGGCATAGCCGTCACCTCCGCAGAACCTATTATATGTCATTCATGTCATATTCGCAAGCTTTATCAACCCAGAGAATATGACAATTGACAAGCCTGGATGCATGCTTGTCATTAGCTGAAACTTAGATTCTTTCAATTTTTCTTTATTTTCAGATTATTTAGTGAATTGATGAATATATTAGTTATACGGTGTAATTTATTGAAAAATACAGTCATTTATTTACATTTGCCTGATTATGCTTAATTGTTAGACTCCATTGACATTAATAAATCATCATGATAGAATCTGGCTGTAATTGTTTTTCCAACATACATAAAGAGAAAGGAGGGCTAGGGAATTTCTACAGAAGTTTATCATCTTATGTGGTAGACTCAAACTAATCACAAGGAGGAGTTATGAGCCATGCTTGATGTTCTTCAAACAGTTGTAACGAGTATCAGTGGCTTTTTCTGGGGCCCACCTTTATTTATTGCCGTTTTAGGCACAGGAATTTATTATACCATAGCTTTTAAGGGAGCCTACCAGTTAAAAATCGGCCACCATCTAAAAAATACTTTTGGCACTATGTTCACACCGCCTGACGAAGAAGGGGAAGGAACGATCAGTGGCTTTGCGGCCGCAGCCGTTTCTATCTCTTCTGTTATCGGGGTAGGAAACATCGCCGGCCCGGCAACAGCGCTTACCATGGGAGGTCCCGGCGCCGTATTTTGGATGTGGATTACCGCTATTGTAGGTATGTCCACCAAAGCAGCGGAAGTTCTGCTGGGACAGAGATATCGCGTGTATTTTGAAGGAATCGATGAGTATCTGTGCGGACGAAACTATGTTATTAGAAACGGTTTGGGCTGGTTGAGGCTCGCACAGCTTTTGGCCTGGGTTGTTGTGTTTACACCGTGGAGCATGCTGGTACAGACGAACGCGGTGGCCACTTCCATCGCCGAAGCTTTCAATATACCTGTTAATGTGGGAATCTGGTTCATTTTCATAACCCTGGCTGTCACGATCATCGGCGGCGTTCGCCGGATTGCGGCCGTGGCCGACAAAGTAGTACCCGCTATGGCGATTTTCTACATCGGCGCCGGGATTATTTTGGTAGCCATGAATCTGGGTGAAGTTCCTAGAATGTTCTCTACAATTGTCAGTCACGCTTTCACCCCTTATGCCGGTGCGGGAGCAGTAGCCGGCGCCTCCGTAGCGGAAGCTATGCGATTCGGTGTTGCTCGGGGAGTATACTCCAACGAAGCCGGGATGGGTACTGCCATGGGTGTTCACTCCGCAGCCATCGTCGACCACCCGGTAAGGCAGGCATCCTGGGGCTTTAGCGAATGCTTAATTGACACTCTTTTAGTTTGTTCCATCACGGTATTCGCCATCATGGCTACCGGTGCCAACTTTGCCAATCCTGAAGTCACCGGTGCAGCACTTGTAACCGTGGCTTGGCAGTTGGCATACGGCTACATAGGTGGCGTTATTGTAGCTGTGGCCACAGCCTTCTTTTCCTGGACTACGCTGTTAACCGCCTACTACAATGCAGAAAAAGGAGTTAACTTCTTGCTTGGTGATTCCAAGCTTAACAGAACTGTGATGTGGATCTATATGGCTTACTACCTAGGCCCTCAGTTCTTCGCGGGTGCAGACACCGGTTTGTTGTGGATGATTACAGATACTATCCTTATTATAAGTGTAACATCCTCCATTGCGGCGCTGCTCTTATTAAGAAAGCCCGTAGTTGAAATGCACTATGATTTCTGGGATCGCTACTTACCCGCTCTTGAAGCAGGCGAGAACCCGCCTAGGGTTTCCTACCGTTTCGATCCTGCCTCCGGAGAAGAAGTCAGAATGGAAGAGTAATAGGCAAGTGTAGATAAATTAAAAATAGACGAATAAAAAACGCGCCGGCGAAAGTCGGCGCGTTTTTGCTGCAGAATTTATTCGAGTTCTTTCCCCCATGTTTTGGAAATTTTGCAGCCATCCTATATTGACACGAAAATCGCAAAATGTTCACGTGAAATTGTGAAATGATGTTCCTTGCAAAGAGGGAGGGGATAGATGACTCGACTCGCTGGCAATCACAGAAGGATTTCCTTTAAATAATGATTGTAGATAGGTTGAGCTCACTCAGGGAGGTATCATACATGGAAACTCTCGAATATGTGGTGACGACCATTAGCGGTTTTTTCTGGGGCCCCCCTCTGTTTATTGCTGTTTTGGGAACAGGCATTTACTATTCTATTGCCTTTAGAGGTGCTTATCAGTTAAAAGTCCGATATAATCTTAGGAACACGTTTGGTACCATGTTTAAAAAACCTGAAAAAGGAGAAGGGACCATCAGTGGTTTTTCGGCCGCTGCTATTTCCATCTCGTCCGTCATCGGAGTAGGAAACATTGCCGGTCCGGCGACCGCGTTGACCATGGGCGGCCCCGGAGCCGTGTTTTGGATGTGGATGACCGCTATTGTAGGAATGTCAACCAAAGCGGCGGAAATCCTGCTGGGACAGAGATACCGTGTATATTTTGAAGGCCTGGATGAATACCTGGCCGGCCGAAACTATGTTCTTAAAAACGGGCTGGGGTGGCTAAGACTTGCCCAGCTGCTGGCCTGGGTCATTGTTCTTACCCCTTGGAGCATGATGGTTCAGACCAACGCGGTGGCCACCTCCATCGCTGAAGCGTTCAACGTGCCTGTCAATTTCGGAATCTATCTGGTGATGATCACATTGGCTTTAACCATCGTAGGCGGCGTACGCCGGATTGCCATGGTTGCGGACAAGGTGGTCCCATTTATGGCTGTTTTCTACATCGGAGCAGGTATCGTATTGGTACTTATGAATATAGGCGCCATTCCCGCTATGGTGTCCACGATCGTAGGACACGCCTTTACACCTTATGCGGGGGCGGGCGCCGTAGCCGGCGCCACGGTAGCCGAAGCCATGCGGTTTGGAGTTGCCCGGGGAGTGTATTCCAACGAAGCCGGATTGGGTACGGCCATGGGCATTCACTCCGCAGCCATCGTCGACCACCCGGTTAGGCAAGCGGCCTGGGGTTTTAGCGAATGCCTTATCGACACTTTGATCGTCTGCTCCATTACGGTTTTTGCCATCATGGCGACCGGTGCTAACTTCGCCCATCCGGATGTCACCGGAGCTGCATTGGTTACGGTTGCCTGGCAAATCGCTTACGGTTATATAGGCGGTGTCATTGTGGCTGTCGCGACTGCTTTCTTTGCCTGGACAACGCTGCTGACGGCTTACTACAACGCGGAAAAGCAGGTCAATTTCTTGGCTGGGGACTCAGCTCTTAACCGCACCGTAATGTGGATCTACATTGTCTACTACATTGGACCACAGTTCTTTGCCGGCATGGATACCGGCGTTGTATGGATGATTGCCGATACCATCTTGATCATCAGCGTAGCGGCCTCCATCCTGGCCCTGGTTTTCCTGAGAAAATCCGTTTTGGAATTGCATAACGACTATTGGGATCGGTTCATACCCGCTTTAGAACGCGGAGAAGAACCGGACGGACTCTCGTTCCGATACGATCCCGCCACCGGAAAAGAAATCGTGGATAAAGTAAAGCCAAAAGATCAAGTATAAACGAGAGCATATAAACATGGACCGGAGAAAAGCGCCGAAACCGGCGCTTTTCTTTTGCTTTTCTTTGTGCAAAAGCTATATTTTATTACTCCTAACTTGTATTATCCCAAACCTTTTATTGTTTTGTTTCGCGGGGTTTCTTCTCAATCAGTTCATACACCCAGTCAGTTATCTTTTCGCTGAGTTCTTCTGCTTGGTCATGATGAAGATAATGGCCCGCCTCTATCATCTACCACGTTCCCCGGCCGGACTGAGCTGCTTGTTCTCGTATCAGACGAGGTTAATCGTCAACAAGCTCCCCTCCTCTTTTTCCGATATAAAAAAACAGCAGAGGGAGATCGGGAGGAATTGCTTTCTCTTTGGTCTTTTCCGCGTTTTCTTGAAGCATCTTTATTTCTCGTAGCATACTTGCACTGCAGGCCCGACGAAAAAACAAAGCCCGGTAGGCTTTCTTCTCCTCATCGGTGAGTTCATCAAAATCCAAAAGCGGCATCGCTTCTTTTTGCCTGCCTTCGGGCATCAAACGCGCCCAACCCGTACGGATCAGCATTTGAATCCCTATTAGCCCTTTGGCTTCCCTCATTTTGGGATATTTAAGGATCACTTCCGGAACCGTGGGATCAAGTCCCTCGATGCCTTTTACTTCTTTTGGGTAAACAGCGCCCAGCACCGGACCTCCAGTCCCGACAAAGAATGAGACACCAGCACATACGGTAGTCTTTGGCCTGCCTTTTGGAGTGCCGCCCGGCTTTCTACCATCACCTTTTCCACCGCCCTTGATTCCTTGCTCTCTTGGCTCCAACCATACCCGGCTCGCTCTGGTGCCACAATGGGAAAGGAGTTCTTAAGCCGGTTTTACAATGGCTTAAAATCCAATACCGGCGCCGGGGTTCCATGCCCCGACAAAAAAAACCAGGGCAGCAGGCCCGGATCCGGCGGAAAACACATGGATTTTTGCATCCTCTACTTCAACCAGAGTTCCCGGCGCAAGGTGCTCCCTGCTCTCTTTGGCAAGCATAACACGATGGTGCAAAAAACCCGCCGAGAAAAGCCCTACCCAAAGCTGCCATCGATATGAAAATCCAAAACACGTATTGCCAGAGACTGCCTATCAGGCTCATCTTTTTCATCACTTCTTTCTACCTTTGCTTTTTGGTTTTCTTCTTTAATGATTCTATCGATACATCGGGGTCCCGTCATCCGGCTAGAATCCATACACAGACAGCAAAAGGAGTCATCCATGCGTGAACCCTTCCCCCTCTCTATAAAGAAAAGAAATGATCAAGCCCGCGTTAGAGCCCGATAAAAAAAGAGATCAGACATTTAGACAACGGACTTAACAGCCCAGATCCGCTTTCTTTTGGCCAACAGCTGATTTTTGTTTTAACTCCCGCCGGAATAACAGATCATGTCCTTCCCCGGCTTAAGCAAAAGCATTAAACGCCCGGATCGCTTTGGACGGGCAAGACTGCGATCCGACTCGTTCCCAAACTTGTTTTCTCTTCTTGCGGCCGGGACTGGATCTCTTTCCTTCTTTCCCATTCTGGCCTTCCCTTTCTCTATTTGATTCTTTTTGCTTTTGCCGGTCTGATTTCTGTCTGCTTTCCTATATGTGAAATCTTTTTTCTTTCTTTGGTTTTCCCCACCGATACCAATCCACTTTCCATCTGCCGGCGTCAGACCGGAAGAAGAAAACAAATCTTTTTCTTGGTCGCCCGCCGTTTTTAGGTAGGCCTGCTTTGTGTCCGTTCGGTTTTGTCTCCGCTGAATAGATAAAATGAGTTGTATTCCTTTTCTCTGTTGTTTTCACCTTAACCCGATATCGTCTAGGAAGATGTCTCCTTGGGGAGAGCGGTCAAAGAGAAAGCTGATTTGCGCGAGTTGGCCGGGATCGAGGGATGTGTTCTCCGAGACGAAATCAGAAAGCGAAAAGGTGTACGTGGTGTACACCGGTTCTGATTCAAAAGAAACCAGAAGAGGTGGCTTAAATATCCGGTACTGCAGTGCCGGCGGCAGGGGCAATATGCTGTTGAGGGGCAAGTAAGCCTTTTCCCCTTCCCGGTCTGTGATCATGACGGTAAAGTCAAGAGGTTCTCGGCTTTTCGAAACATTGGCAGCCGCAAAGCGGAGCAACCCTGCTTTGTCCGGATCCATAGTAAAATCTTCGGGCAGCGTCAGGCAGTAAGAGGGCGCTGCAAACTGCTCGCGATCCCATCCTATCCGAACCCCCACAGAGTCTCGAAGTCGGCTGCTGCCCATGGTCGGAGGTTTTTCGCGCCAAGTCGTCAAGTCTTTGCCTTCAAGCCTTCCGCCCGGCCAAGTGGCCGTTTCAAGATTAAGATCCTCTTCAAAACAGGCGAGATTTAGCGTGAGAGAATCGCTGTACTGAGACAGGTAAATCCCCGGCGGCAGCCAATCTTTTTTGAAAGACGGATTATAAAAAAGCTTTCGGTACTCTTCTTGCCCTTTCAGCGCGGCTTCCAAAAAACCGCTGAGGAAAACGCCGGCTACTTTCTCTTGTTCTCCGGCGGGCATGATGTCCCCGCGATTCAGAAACCACAGGGCAGAAGGCAGATCCACTCTCCCCCAGTCGGTATTAAACTGGCCGTGGTTGGCGCCATACACATAGACGCAAGCCTTGAAGTGTTCTTCTCCATCCGTAAAAGAAACGCGGTCATATTGACTCGCTCCCGAAAAAGACCGCACATCCGCATCCGCGGCCCCCTGTAAAACCAGATAGCTGATGTTTTCCAGAGAGGTGAAATTCTTGCGGGGCTTATATTGACCGTCCGAAGGGGCCACAGCGGCCACAGCGCGGATGCGAAAATCAAAATCAAACCTGAGCGCAGCGTCGTCGGGATGAGCGGGCAAACGATGAAAGGCGGCCGCAATGGCGGCTGCTTCGCCACCGCGAGAATGTCCGATCAGCCCGATATGGTCGGTGTCGACCCTATTGTGAAAGATATGGCCTTCCCTTGCATTCCATCTCTGCCAGAGGTCAAGATGCTTCAATAGAAGGTAGCCCCGGGCATCGTTTTCCTCTTCCATTCCTCCCAGAATCACCTCGACGAACCCGGCGCCGTTTAGGAAGTTTTGATCCACGGAAGCAAAAATATACCCTCTGCTTGCCAACAACTCTCCCAGGTAGCCGTACCCTGCATCGGAAAAATCGTCCATCGCATGGTTGCCGTGCACCATCAAAACCAACGGAAACGGACCGCTCCCTTCAGGATACCAAACCCGGCCGTTCAAAGGAACCTCGGTGAGATCAAAGCCCCAGAAGCGATTGCGCAGCCGGCCCGATACTCCTCCTTTGCCCTTGACCATGGAGCTAATGTCCACCCTGCCCGTCAGGATGTCCGCTTCTCTTCCATATTCCAGACGCCATTTATCAACCCCGCTTCCGTACGTCAATGTCTTAACGGTATAGGGCCCTTGGTCTGCGGGGTTCTCCATTTCCCTTAAGGCAAAATCGGCCGGAGTTTCCACCGCAAATTCCGGCAACCGATAGTTTGGACCTGCCCAGAAAAACCAGGAAGCCGAAAGGACTAGACTTAGCCCGCCGAAGAGCAGCATTCCCAAAGCAACCCGATGTGTGACAGTTCCAAGACTCCCTTCCCTCAAAGCGCCTATCCCCGCACCTGCCAGGGATGAAGCCGCAACCAACAGCACTAGGATACCAACGACATTTGGCATCAACAAAACCGACGGTTTCAGCAGGTTAAAAAGAAGGAATACCGTTCCCACAAAAGCCCATCGATAGAGCAAAGGGATGTTTTGAAACTTTGACAATAGATCCACAATCAGTTTGCCCAGCAAAAAAGCCAGCGCACCGATTATGACCGCCAGGCCCATGTTTACCAGCCAGCTGTGGTCGCTTCCCGGCGAGCTGCCGATAAGTGTCCCGAACCAGACAACCCCGGCGACCGCCAGCAGAAAATAAGCCGCCCCCTTCCAGGCGCTCTCCCCCAGACTCAGATTGCGTTTGATGCCCCTTGCCCGAGCAGAAATTGTTTTCCATCCGCGATGTTTAAAATTCAATAGGGCTCATCCTTTCGCCGGTAGATGATAAAGTGCTCTTTCTGTTTTGTTTCTGTCAAAAAGTCTTGCTTATCGGACGGCTCCCGTTTTCAGAATCAGAAAAAGCGGCCTTTTTCCCATCATCCCGGTTGTCTCTAAGGCTTTCTTTGGTTCTGCCGGGGAAGAATTTAGGCCTCTTGTCTGCCTCTTTAGAGAATCGGAAACCCTTATTTCTTTTTTAAATAAAATCGTTTCCCGATGCTTGATGCATCCCTGCTTTTCCTCCCCGTTCCTCGAGGCAGATCTTTCCGGTCCGTTCGGAAAATACTTGCTCTATGTTATCCTCCTGGCCCAAAGAACATTCTGCTGCCAAAACAAAATTCGCTCGCTCCGGGGTAAAGCTAAGTCGTCAGCCGGGTAAGTTTCCTCCGTTGAAAATCACCAAAGAAAGATCATCTAGTTTTGCTCCTCTTTATCCCTGTAAAAATTGTGCAATCCAACCAATAATTCACGCTGTTTTCCTTTAATCCTTCCGCAGCACCAAAATTAGAAGATAAATATGGAAATTGCCGTTTTCCTGATCAGAATGAAAAATTGCTGAAATTTTAAGAAAGACATCCGCATTTACGGTTTCATCTTTTAAAGAAATCCTTTCTTGCCTTTTACATCGTCGCCCTTTTCCTAGAAGATAGCATCACCGTGTTTGTAATATTTAAGGGCACCTCTTCTTCAACAAAGCAAAGCAGCGGGTATCCCTTTCTCACAGGTCCATAGAAAAGGTATGCTGAGATCCTCTCTTATAGTATTCTCTCTTTTCCGCCTTTTGTTCCGTCGACAAATATCATTTCTGTCGATTTGTTCATACTCAGTTCATTTTCTTCCTGTATAATCTCCAAGTAATATCC
>SLNR01000114.1 GCA_007132905.1 Candidatus Sumerlaeota bacterium
ATGGCTAAGAGGGCTCCAAAATGGGACCTCAACGCTGTGATTAAAAACCAAGAGGATGAATATTGATTTAAAAATATCCTACAAAAAGTTGACACGACCTAGGGCAGTTGTTAGATTGACGAAAGGTTTCCTACAGGCTATAATGTAGGGGCAGTAACTCAGCAAGATTTCAAACGGCAGTAGGAATTTATATGTTGGGCTGTAGCCATTTCAAGCGCTAGAGCCCTATTTGGTTGCGAGAAAGGAGCAAAGGTTTTGAAAAAGCTGTTATCGGTCTTGAAAGATTCGCCAGATTTTTCATCGGTGCTTACGACCTTAAAAGGGGAGTCTAAAGCACAGCTTGTCTATGGATTGTCAGGATCGCAGAGAAGATTCGTCCAAGCGGCCGTCATTGACAAAGGCCAACGTTCCTGCCTGCTGGTCACAGAAGATGAACAAGAAGCAGAAAAAGCGGTTGAAGAACTGAAGTTTTTTTTACCGGATGAGAATATAAGCCTGTTTCCCGCCTACGAGATGCCTTCGCCCGATTTATTGCCGCAAAGCCGGGATGTCTTGTCGAAAAGGTTAGCTGTTCTTCAACAAATAGAGAGTCACCGACAAGTTATCGTCGTAACGCCCATCAAAGCTCTGCTGACAGAACTGGCTCCCCCACAATTATTCAGGCAGGGAATCATTCATATCCAAACAGGGGAACCCTGTGATAGAGAAGCTTTCATAGGGTTGTTGGTCGATATAGGCTATGAACATGTTCATCTTGTGGAAAGTCGCGGTCAGTTCAGTGTTAGAGGAGGGATTGTCGACCTTTTTGACGATGGCGACAACAAGCCGAGCCGGATTGAATTTTTTGGAGACGAAATAGACAGTATCAGGATTTTCGATCCTCTGACACAAAGATCTGAAGATTCGGTGGTGTCTGTGACGATATTTCCTGCCAAAGAGGCGATTTTAAACGAAAAAATTAGAAGTCGAGCGGTAGAAAGGATCCAGGAAGAGTTATCACAACAGCTGACAAGAGTGAAGAAGAAAACCATGAAGGAAGAACTCCGACTAAGAGCAAAGCGAGTTATGGATATGCTGGAGGAGAAGCAGGATGAGAAGGAAATAGAGGTTTACCTGCCTTATTTTTACGAACAGAAGACACTTTTAGTAGACTATTTTCCCGACCAAACCCTTATTATGCTCGATGACCCTGTTCGTTTAGCAGAATCTGCCGGCGAATATGAAACACTGCATCAGGATATTTTCACATCGGCGTTAGAGTCAGGCAAAGCGCTACCGAAACAAAAAGAACTAGTTGTAAGCTATGAGACCTTTCTAACGAAACTAAAAGGGCACCATCGAATCGTATGGATGTCGTTGTTGAGGCAGATTCCAATGATATCTCCTGATCATATCGTGAGTTTTTCGGCTCGGCCTGTTTATCCTTTTCAAGGGAATACACAAACAGCGAAGTCTGAACTAGAGTCTTATATAGGCAATCGGTATCGTGTGGTCATGCTGGTCAAAAACAAGAAAAAAGCTGATCTGATAAAAGACATCTTTTTTGAAGATCAAAAAAGGCATGTCCAAATCTCAGATGGATTCAATGATGTCCCCGAATATGGTCAGGCGCTTATTACCCTAGGAACATTGGCATCCGGGTTTGAATTTCCTTCGTTGAAGTTGGTTGTTTTTACAGAAGAGGAGACATCTCTTTCCAAGAAAAGAAAAAGAAAAAAACAAAGTGAAAAGGCTTTTACTCCAGTGCAGTGGAAAGATTTGCAGGTCAGGGACTACGTTGTTCACATCCATCACGGGATCGGGCAGTATCAGGGAGTAAAAACATTAGAGATTGAAGATTCGAAAAAAGATTATTTGGAAATTCGGTATCACGGAGCCGATAAGCTTTTTGTTCCTGTTGACCAGATGGATCTGGTACAAAAATATATCGGTCCCGACGGATATTCACCAAAATTGAGCCGGCTCGGAGGCGCCGATTGGAATCGTGTCAAACAAGACGTTCAAGAAGCAGTGGAAGAGATGGCGGAGCATCTTCTCAATCTGTATGCTTTGCGGGAGGCCTCCGAGGGGTATTCATTTTCCCAAGATACTGCTTGGCAGAGAGAGTTTGAGGATGAGTTTATGTTTGCGGAAACGGAAGACCAACTTACAGCAGCAGCAGAGATTAAAAAAAGCATGGAGAAGGAAAAGCCCATGGACCGCATCCTTTGCGGCGATGTAGGGTACGGGAAAACAGAAGTGGCGGTAAGAGCTGCCTTTAAAGCTGTTATGGATGCCAAACAGGTGGGTGTTCTCGTTCCGACCACCGTGCTGGCACAGCAGCATTACAATACCTTTCAATCCCGGTTTTCCAACTACCCGGTTAACATTGCGATGCTCAGTAGATTTGTTCCTCAAAAGAAACAAAAGGAAATTATTGAGAAAGTAGAACAGGGCAAAATAGATATTGTAATAGGAACGCACCGCCTGCTCCAGTCTGACATTCGATTTTCTGATTTAGGACTGCTGGTGGTCGACGAAGAACAGCGCTTTGGCGTTAGACATAAAGAGAAAATCAAAGAGATTCGAAAGAATATCGATGTGTTGACCATGACCGCCACACCCATCCCGCGAACCTTACACATGGCGCTTTCTGGGATTAGGGATATGAGCACTATTGATGCTCCTCCCGAAGACAGGCTTCCTGTACACACTTATGTGCTGGAACATGACAGGACGATTGTAAAAAATGCGATTGAGCGTGAGATAAAAAGGGGTGGGCAAGTTTACTACATACACAATACTGTCCGATCCATTCAAAAAACGGCTAAAGATTTACAAAAACTAGTTCCCGAGGCGTCCATCGCAATGGCCCATGGACAGATGCGAGAAGAACTTTTAGAGAAGACGATGATTGGATTTATTGAAGGCGAGTATGATATACTGATATGCACGACCATTGTCGAGACAGGGCTTGACATACCTAATGTAAATACCATCATCGTAGACAATGCGGACCACTTTGGCTTGTCTCAGTTGTATCAACTTCGCGGCCGAGTAGGTAGATCCACCCGTCAGGGTTATGCATATTTCGTGTTTCATAAAGACAAGGTACTGACCGAAATAGCAGAAAAGAGGCTGGAGGCCATCCGTGAGTTTACAGAATTTGGCGCCGGTTTCAAAATAGCCATGCGGGATTTAGAATTAAGAGGAGCCGGAAATCTCCTTGGAGCACAACAGCATGGACATGTATCGGCCGTGGGATTTGAGATGTACTGCAGGCTTTTAGAAGAAGCCGTCAAAAGAGCTAAAGGTGAGGAAAAAGCAGATGAAACGCCTGAACCTGAAATCGATATTGCCATTGACGCTTACCTGCCCGAACAGTACATTAAAGACAGTCAGCAGAAGATCGAGACCTATAAGAAAATTGCTAGCTGCCGCTTTGAAGAGGAGATCCGTGATATAATTGACGAGATGGTCGATCGATTTGGTGATATTCCCAAGCCGGCCCTGCAGTTGATCGAAATAGTTAGGCTTAGGATATTGGCAAGAGAAGCAAAAGTCACCTCCGTTATTCAAAAAGGGGACTGCATCACCCTTAATCTGGCTGATATCTCCTGTTATCATCACGAACGGGCTAGTTTGTTTATGCAGGAAAACCGAAAGCACATTACTGTTGCCTCAACGGATCCCCTAAAGATATCTCTGGTGAAGATGTCTCGCTTTAACCAGGCAGAGAGGCTTTCGTTATTAAAAAATATGCTCCATGAATTAGGTAAATGCGTGCAAAACTAAAGGAGGAGTTAATTGTGATCAAGGTAGCCAAAACCGTTATTATATTGGTGATTGCAGCACTGATGTTAAGCGGTTGCGCATCAAACGGCGGAACTGTCATAGCCACCGTCAACGAAGAAGAAATTACAGAAGAAGAACTTAATAAGAGGCTGGAAAAGCTCAGTTTTATTTATCAAATGGATATTGATCGCGATCTTTACGGGGAAGAGATGCTAGACCAGCTGATTGAAGAAAAACTGCTGCTGCAAAAAGCAGAGGAAAAAGGCGTAATAGTGGGAGAAGAAGAGGTAGAGGTTCAGTACAGTGAATTTGAAAGCATGTTGGTGACAAGTTACAGCGGCGAAGAGGAGCTTAAAAACGAACTTGATCAAAGAGATTTGGATTTGGATGATTTTCGAAATCTGATTGGAAAACTTGCCGTCATCAGTGGATTGATCGATGAAGTGACAAAAGATATTACTGTGTCAGAGCAAGAGATAAAGGACTACTATGATGAGAATCCGGAAGAATTCGTAGCTCCTGAGTCGGTGGAGGCAAGCCACATTCTTGTAGAGGAGAGAGCACTGGCAGAGGAGATATTAGAGAAACTAGACGATAGTGAAAGTTTTTCCGATCTGGCAAAAGAGCATTCCATCGATACGCAGAATAAAGATGATGGGGGTCATTTAGGTTATTTCACATACGGTGAGATGGTCCCCGAGTTTGAGCAAGTAGCTTTTGATCTTGAGATAGATCAAATAAGTGAAGTTGTGGCTACCGATTTTGGCTATCACATCATCAAAGTGACCGACAGGGTGCCTGAAAAGATGCTAACTTTTAATGAGGCCGAAGACTTCATACGCGACAGGCTTTTGCTGTCCGCTCAGGAGGATTATTTCCAAAATTATGTAGAAGAAGCAAAAACCGAAGCTGATATTGCCAGAACGTAGATAAAATGAATACACAGGTGGGGCGGTATAGGCCGCCCCACTTTCATTATGCAGTATTCGGTTCTATGCATGGTCTGCCTCATTTGTTTGATTAGGAACTGTTCGAAACAGACGGATTTTTTAAGCGGCTTTGTAAAACAAGCCCGTCCGCATGACAAGATCTCCCGTGGTGCCTCAGGATGAGATGCTACTTTAGAGGGACCAATAAATAAGGCAAAGGCAGCAAAAAGGAACTTCAACCCGGGATATCGTAATAATATAATGGATGAAGTCAGGAGTTTGTCTTGGCCCGCAGGGGCAAAGGAAAGGTCGGGAAGTTATGGAAGATCGAAACAATAAATTTATTCGCGGCGCATTTATTTTGACGGTAGCGGGTATCATCAGCCGTATGTTGGGGCCGGTGTATCGTCTGCCTTTGGCTAGTTTGCTGGGTGATGAAGGCATTGGTTTGTACCAAATGGCCTATCCCATTTATACCTCGATTTTAGCCATATCCACAGCCGGAATCCCCGTTGCCATTTCAAAATTGGTGGCTGAAAAAGTCGCGGAAGGGAATCAGGCACAAGCAATGAGGGTTTTTAGGATTGCTTTGCTGATTTTGTTTATTATAGGTCTAGCTTCTTCGTTAGGCTTGTTTTTCGGGGCGGGATATTTGGCAAATAATATTCTTCAGGATCCGCGGGCCTATTACGCGATCATCGGCATATCCCCGGCTATTTTTTTGGTGTCGGTGATGGCCGCGTTTCGAGGCTTTTTCCAAGGGCAGCAGAATATGGTTCCCACGGCGATATCAAAGGTCATTGAACAAATAGTAAGAGTGGCGACCGTATTTGTTCTGGCTGTGATTCTTCTGCCGAGGGGTTTGGAATACGCAGCTGGCGGAGCTACTTTCGGGGCTGTTACCGGAGCTTTGGCCGGATTAGTTTTGTTAATCGGTATTTATTATCGGAGTCGAAGTAAATATAGCGTGGAGCATGGTGAGGAAAATGAGCATATAAAGGAGACAACTCGGACAATTGCCTATCGCATTGCTCACCTGGCCATTCCCATCTCCCTGGGAGGGCTGGTGATGCCGGTCATGCAGGCTTTGGATACCATTATTGTCCCAAGCCGACTCCAGGCAGCTGGTTATGCCATCACGGAGGCGACTGCGCTTTTTGGACAGCTGACAGGGATGGCAGCGCCGCTGATTAATTTACCGACCATTTTTACCTATGCCCTGGCTACGAGCCTTGTTCCGGCCATATCGGAGGCGCTGAGCCTTAACAATCGGGAATTGGCCAAAATACGAGCGTACACAGGGATTCGTTTGACTTTTGTAATTACCATACCGGCAGCTGCGGGGTTGTTTTTTTTAGCTGAACCGATCAGCTGGATGCTGTACAACAATAAAGAGGCGGCTATCCCGTTAATGTTTTTATCCTGGGGGTTAATATTTCTCTGTCTCCAGCAGACAACCGCAGGGGCCTTGCAAGGGATGGGTAAGACCACCCTTCCGGTTCGCAACCTGTTAATGGGAGCCATTGTGAAAGTCATTGTCAGCTATACTTTAACAGGGATCCCGGCTATTGCTATTAGAGGGGCTGCCTTGGGATCGGTGTTGGGCTTTCTAGTCGCCTCAGGTTTAAACTTAAGGGAAGTGAAAAAATATCTTTCGATCCCCTTTGACTATAAAGAAATGCTAATTAGGCCCATGGCGGCTGCAGCCACCATGATTGTGTTTGTATTGGGTTCTTTTCATCTGATTACGGCGGTTGTTTCTCGATGGGATGTGACCGAGAGAATGACGGCCGGCATCGCCGCTATGGGCTCCATAGGGATCGGACTGCTGGTCTATTTGTTAGTACTGTTGGTATTTGGGGTTATTCGCATGGCGGATGCAGAACTTTTTTATCTGGAAGATTCAAAACCGGTGGTCTTTCTTTACCGAATAGGATTATTAAGGAGGTAGAACATGGCAAAACGGATCTATGTCGTCGGCTTAGGGGCAGGCGATGAGAGACAACTTACATTGGAGGGACAAAAGAAATTGTCATCCGGACTTTCAGTTTTTCTTCGGACCGGAAGACACCCGATTGTGGGCTATTTAAAGAAAAAAGGCATAGATTTTCAATCATTTGACACCATTTACGAACAAGAGCCGAATTTTGAAACGGTATATGGTAAAATCATCACGACCTTGATCGATCAGGTTTTGCTCGAAGGCGAGATTGTCTACGCAGTACCCGGCCACCCGATGGTGGGTGAAAGCACAGTCACCGGTTTGATGAAAAGCGTACCTGCAGAAATAGAAATTGAGATAATAAGCGGTACTAGTTTTGCGGACAATATATTTACAGCGTTGAAGATCGATCCTTCTTCTGGCATGTGTATTATTAATGCCATGGAAATAGAAAAGCAAAAACCGGTTCCTCATATGGGGAATATCATCATGCAGGTATTTAATCGCTTGACTGCCTCTCAAGTCAAGCTTGCCCTTATGGAAGTTTTTGCCGATGACTATAAGATATGCTTGGTGAAAGCTGCCGGATCAAGAGATCAAGTTGTTATTGAAAACATGCCCTTATATGAGCTTGATCAGGGAGAGAAGATGGACCATTTGACGAGTGTATATGTACCGCCGAGAAAAGAGAGACATAAATCGGCTGATGAGAAGCTTGCCGGATTGGCAGACATCATGCAAAAACTTAGGGCAGAGGACGGTTGCCCTTGGGATAGAGAACAAACACACGGCAGCTTAGCTCCGTATCTTATCGAAGAGGCATACGAGACAGCCGAAGCTATTGAAAGTGGGGACCTTGAGGAATTATGTGTGGAATTGGGCGATGTTTTGATGCAAGTGGTTTTCCATGCCGAAATTGGAAAAGAGAAAGGGACTTTTTATTTGGAAGATGTGATCGAGGCCATCTCGCGCAAAATGATTCGGCGACATCCTCATGTGTTTGAAGATGCGCAAGTTTCCGGAAGCGAAGAAGTGCTGGTAAAGTGGGAGGAAATAAAAGCCAACGAAAAGCATCAAGGTGAGAAGAAATCACGGTTAGACGGAGTCCCCCAGCATTTTCCGGCTTTAATGAAAGCACACAAACTTCAGTCAAAAGCTGCTAAAGTCGGATTTGACTGGGATTCGATTGAGGGGGCTGTTTCAAAAGTTGAAGAAGAACTCAAGGAAGTGGTCGAAGTGATGTCTTCTAAAGGACATGAAAGAAAGCGAGATGAAATCGGCGACCTGCTTTTTGCTGTCGTAAATTTAGCAAGGTTTATGGAAGTGGAACCGGAAACAGCGTTATTGAAAACTTCCCGGAAATTTAAAAAAAGATTTCGTTATATAGAGAATACGGCAGAAGAGAAAGGGCTTTCTTTGGATAAGATGACTTTAGAAGAGATGGACGCTTTATGGGATCAATCGAAAAAAAGCGAACAGTAAAGGGGGAAGGTCGGTGCGGCTAGACAAATTTTTAAAGGTCAGCAGACTTATTAAACGCCGCTCGGTGGCCAAGGAATTGTGTGATAAGGGAAGGGTTTGTGTAAATGGACGGGCGGCCAAAGCCGGGACGGAAATTACCGAAGGAGATCAATTAAACATATCGTTGGGAAAGAAGGTTTTGGAGGTAGAAGTGAAGAAAACGGCAACAACGGTGAAAGCAGAAGAAGCGGGAGAGCTTTACACCATCTTGTCGGAAAAAGGCAAGTAGAACATAAAAAGGCAATATCTGCCATAGTTTCGCAAATTTTGACCTGTTGGCAGGAACATGCTTCTTGGAGAAGAATACAATCTTTACCTTGTATCTGCAAAGTCATGTCGTTTCTTTTCAAGCGGAGGGATTGGGTTGAGGAAGAAGCGTTCGGCAAAAACGTACGATCTTCATCGCTACGCCAATGTAGAAAAACCAAAGGCAGCCCAGCCGGGCAAACCTGCAGAAGATAGAAATGAAAAGCCCGGCAGAAAGCAACTTAAGCTGGGTATTCTTTTTCTTGCTGTTTTTTTACTGTACACAGGGATTATTTTTGCTTCCCAACAGATTAGGTTGAACAGAATCGAACAAGAGATAGCGCATACGGAGAAAGAACTTGAGGCAGTAGCAGCCGAAAGAGACGAGCTGGAAGAAAGAATACATTATATGAGTACCCATAATTATATCGAAAGCATGGCTCGCGAGAAATTAGGATTGATAAAGCCCGGAGAAATCCCTTATCTAGCGGTACCTTCCGATAGCGGAAGCGATGTGCAAATTTTGGATAAAGATCCTCCCATTGTTGAGGTGGAGGATTAGTTTTGCCGATAAGATTTGAATTTTTGCTTGCGATAAACGGAAAACCCTGTTATTATAGAGGCAAGGCATTCTAATCTATTAGGGAGGAATTATTTCAAGATGTCGGTTGCTTTAGGAAGCATAGTTGAAGGAAAGGTTACGGGTATTACAAATTTCGGAGCGTTTGTGGAACTTCCGGACGGGCAAGTAGGCCTGGTTCACATTTCAGAGATTGCTGATGCGTATGTAAAAGACATCAAAGACTATCTAAAGGAAGACGAGACCGTTAAAGTCAAGGTCATTAGTATTGATGGAAAAGGGAAGGTTGGTCTTTCTATCAAGCAGACGCAATCAACCGCAAAGAAAAGCGCATCCAAAGAGCGCGAAAGGGCGAAAAAGCCCAGGATGTCGTTTGAAGACCGAATGTCTAAGTTTTTAAAAGACAGCGAAGAAAGACAATCGGATGTACGAAAAAACACGGAGGCGAAGCAAGGAAGTCGAGGAAGCTTAAATCGCTCGGAGGAAGAATAAAAAGCAGGTAATGAGAATTCTCGTCAGGATCCCTGGCGGGAATATTTTTTTAAGGGGGTCTTTCATGTGACAGTGCTAGCGGCGATTGACATTGGCACAATTTCCACCCGGCTTTTGATTGGCGATGTCAAAAAGGATAGACTGACACCCCTGCATCAAGAATTGGATATAACCAGGATAGGCAAGGATGTCAATCAAACAAAGAAACTAAATAGCGATCGGATGGAAGACACGATCGAGGTTCTAGAGAGGTATCGAGAACTTTGCGATCAGCAGGGAGCAGAAGAAATCTTCGCGGTGGGAACAAGCGCCATAAGAGAATCTAAAAACGGCCTTCTGTTTAAAGAAAATGTTTTGAAGAAGACGGGGATTGATTTTCGCATCATAGAAGGCCTAGAGGAAGCGGAGCTGACCTTTTTGGGGGCGTCAAAAGCCTTTATGTCGGGAAAGGATCCGGTCATTGTAATCGATGTAGGCGGAGGCAGCACTGAAATAATTGGAGGCATACAAAAAAGTATCCGTTTTCTTAAGAGTTTTGATGCGGGGGCTGTCAGGATGACTGAAAAGCACATCAGTACAGATCCGGTTTCATCAGATGAATACCGAAGATTGTGTCAAGATATACATGAGAACATGAAGCTAGCGGTAGAAGATCTGAATTCAGAAGAATACCCTCTGGCCTTGGGCGTGGGCGGGACTGCCACCACGCTCGCGGCAGTTGATCTACAATTAAAAGAGTACGATCCCAAACGAGTTCACGGGCACTCTTTGTCAACTGAAAGCATCTCGAAGCTAATAGATGATTTCAGGGGTATGACGACAGACCAAAAGAAGCGGCTTGCAGGTCTTCAACCAAAACGAGCTGATTTAGTCTTGGCGGGAGCTGTTATCCTATTTCAACTCTTAGAATATGGAAAGTGGCAGGATATATGCATCAGTGAAGCGGACATCCTTCACGGGATATTGTGGAAGCAGTTTATGGAAAATGGAAGGCAAGGTATTTCATAAAGCGGTGAGGAAAGTCTAGATAAAGAGATCAAAGAAACACAGGGTTGCTTGCAAGTGACATGGTGTCTGCTCTAAGACTAAGGCAGGTAAGCTTTTCGATTCAAACGCCAGCAAGATTTATTTCTAAGAGATAATGTTTTCTGCTGCTTGTCATTAAGAGCTTAGCATAAAGTATAAGGATCGATATATTCTTTGGCAGCAGATAGATGATCATAAATGAAGTTTATAAAAGGATAGGCAAAGAGAAAATGTAAAAAGGGCAGCGGGGCTCATTGGCTTAGGTGAGAGATTCTCAGGCAGCTAAGCTTGGCATAATCTATAAGATTAAAGACGGGAGTCTTACTGTTAAAGTACCAAGAAGTCTGCAATAGTCTGTGCGACCTTTTGATAAAGTTGCAAGTCACAAGTCGATTTTGGTCGGATAGATCCGCCGGTCCAGCATCTTTACTCAACCTTACTTTCCATAAAACATCCTACTCGATTGATTATTCGACCCAAAGGCTGTGCCATAATGACAGCATTTCAGCAAGGGATGCCTTACACTTTTAAAAAAAGACCTTTCTTTAGACAGAGAACAAATTCCGGTCAGCAAGATTATTATACCGTGTACTTTTGTGCGATCTATTTCGAGGAGCTTAATCAGATGTAGATGTGCGATTCGCAGGGTTTTTTTATGTTGCAATAAATTGTTTGCCTGACCAAAATGCTGCAAACCCAAGAAAACCCGGATATACTATATAAAGAAAAAGCAGATCGATTCCCTTCAAAGATGCAGTGGCTTGAATAAAGCCATGGACTGCAATCAGCTCAAAGTAGCCGTACCAGGTGGTGACTTTTAGGCTGGTTGCAGTCAGGTTGAGGATAATTGCTGTAAAAAGTATGATCCAACCATACAGAAGATACATTTTCATAAACCATCTCCCCCTGCACTCAAAAAGTAACTAAGTAGATTGCCCAATAGTTGACTGGATTAAGAGATTAACTTCCCCATGGTTGTAAAATATTCCTTGTAATAGGAAAACCCAAATATTGTATACAAAATTGTATTCATCATGGTAAACTATTTTCAGGGGACATGGGGGTGTATACATGAAAGACGGAAGCAGGCATGCTCCAGACAGATCTGTTTATGAGTATATTAAAAGCAGGATAATCTCCAGGAATCTATTTCCCGGAGCTCGGCTGGTAGAAGCACAACTGGCAGAGGAGACCGGTGTCAGCAGAACTCCGATCCGAGAAGCTTTAAGAAAGTTTTCTTATGAAGGGATTATCAGCATTGTTCCGCGCAAAGGGGCTTATGTCTCAAAGCCAACATATAAAGAGATTCAGGCTGTGTATGAATGCAAAAAAGCACTTGAAGGCGCAGCGATTGAAAAAGCTTGTGGACATATGGATGAAGAAGATACGAGTGTGTTGGAAGGCTTGATCGAGAAGCAGACTGCAGCGCATAGAAACAAAAACATGGAAGATTATCTGGGCTTCAATGATGATTTCCATTTGTTGATTGCTAAAGCCTCCAAAAACCCTGTATACGAGAAATACATCAAAGAACTGACAGAAGTGAGCAATGTTTATCTCGTCTTTTATGATAATTTCATTTTCACTTCCGTATCAGAATCTGAAGCATTGGCAGGACACAGGGAAATTCTCCATGCTCTAAACGAGCAGGATAAACAGGTAGCTCTCGAAGCGATGAATTCTCACAATCAGACAACATTGGATCAGCTGAATCTTGTCTGAAGGAATGGAAGCAGTGCAGTCTCAGAAAAAGAAAAGACAATAATGGAAAGGAGCAGCGGAATCATGAAGAAGGTTGAGTTTCGTTATCTATCGCAAGAGGATATCATGGATCTGGATATCGGTTGGGACAAGATTATTGAGCGAATTGAACTGGCAGTAAGTGAGCAAGCGAAGGGGACCATCGAAAATCCCCCCAAAAGAGGGATCCATACTCGTGACGACACTTTTATCCACGAAATGCCCGTACATCTTCAGGATGCAGACATCTGCGGAATAAAATGGGTAAGCGGTTATCCCAGCAATTACAAGCATGGTCTGCCTCAGATTCTGGGTCTGCAGATCATGAACTGCCCAGAAACGGGTGTGCCTACGGCAGTTATGGACTGCAGATGGATCACTGCAGTCAGAACTGCTGCTGCAACAGCAGTTACAGCAAAGTTCTGTGCAAAAAAAGATGTCGCAAGGATCGGGATAATTGGTGCAGGAGTTCAGGGAAAAATGCATTTGGAGGTTCTCAAGAAGGTTTTGCCAGGCATTACCGAGTGCAAGGTGTTTGATGTGAAGGACAATGTATTGAAAGATTTCGCCGTGCGGATGCCCGAGCGGGCAAACGTTTCTGTGTTCCCGCAAAAAAGTGTGGAAGATACCGTTGCAGATGTGGATATGATCATTACTTGCACTCAAAAACTCCCCAGACCGATTATTCCGCCAGGGGCAATGAGGCCGGGCATGATGGGGGTTGGTGTTGAGGCGGGACGTGCTTGGCCGGAAGAACTCATTCACGGCTGCGATAAAGTGATAACTGACGATATAGAACAAACATCTTCGTATGCGACAACAGGTGCTTTCGCTGGCGGCATCCCCGAATTCTACTGTCAGCTCGGGGATTTGGTAAACGGTAAACCTGGAAGAGAAACAGAAGATGAGCGTATTATGGTATTTAATCTCGGCTTAGCTGCCTGTGATGTATCCTTAGGACAGCTGGTGACTGATGTGGCAGAGAAAAAGGATATTGGTACGAAACTGACTTTGATGGAAAGGGACTTTTAAGACCCGTACTGAAACAAGCTTTTCTTCAGTAGACCAAAAGGGCTCTCCCCCAAAAGAGTAGCAGAGCCCTTTTTTTGTTATTCATCAAGACCAAAGATAAAAACGGAATCAATGCTTTCAACAGACAGGAATTCTTTCAGCGCTGGCAGATCCGCTGATGTTGCTAAAGGTAATGGATTATCTGAGCGAGTCTAGTTTGTCGGTAAATAAATGCCATGTTTTCACACTTGGATGTTTTTGTTATCCTAACTAAGGGACCTCCATCTTTCTCAAAAAAGAAGGGATTTGAGGACTGCCATGTTGTGGTAGAATAAACGTCGCGACAGATTGCTTTGGGGGACCGATTTCAAATAGAAAATCCGATTCTACTGAAAAAGCTAGATCTCTTTTTTGCGATTTACTGTAATTTAACCAACTAAAGGCAAATTAACGGTTGACCTAGCTTAAGTTATATAATATAATGAATGTTGCTTGCAAGAAAGCGAATACCAACGACGCGGGGTGGAGCAGGCTGGTAGCTCGTCGGGCTCATAACCCGGAGGTCGCAGGTTCAAATCCTGCCCCCGCAACCAAATCAACAAGGCGGCGTAGCTCAGGTGGCTAGAGCATTCGGTTCATACCCGAAGTGTCACTGGTTCAACTCCAGTCGCCGCTACCATATATTTTAGGGCCATTAGCTCAGTTGGCAGAGCACCTGACTCTTAATCAGGGTGTCCCGGGTTCGAGTCCCCGATGGCCCACCAATAGAACATAGATTACCACGGGCTTTTAGAGCACCGTGTTTTTTTTATAAATTAGCACATTCATAAAAGTGTGCCAATAGTTGCAAGTTTGTGGATTAA
>SLNR01000092.1 GCA_007132905.1 Candidatus Sumerlaeota bacterium
TAAATCCGGGGACAACCACCTGCTGATCCCAATTTACCTGTCGGGTTTTAGGACCCACCCACTTATTCATCTCTTCTTCTGTTCCCACTGCGGCGATTTTACCGTCGATCACCGCCACTGCTTCTGCTTCAGGCTTATGATCATCCAAAGTAATCACTCTACCGTTGGTAAAGACCGTATCCGCTGTCTTCATACCCATCATCGCTCCTTTTTCTCAGCGTTTCCGTTAACTCATCTGCCGGATGTTTCCACTGCCAATCTTGCCGCATAAATATTTTCTTCTGGCGTATTTGGAAAAGCAACACAACCGGGACCAATCATCAGCTTTTGTTTTTTTGCTTCTCGAATCGTCTTTACAACCTGCTCAGTGACCTCTTCACTGGTTCCCTGTGAAATAGGCCCTTGTTCATCCAACCCTCCAATAAGGCATTTGTCTGTCATCTCTCTTGCCCTTTGCAAGTCCGGTTTTACTTGTCGGTCATGCCAGTTCAAAGCTTGAACCGGATAATCCTTCAATTTGGAAAACATAACCCGATCCCCGTGAATATGCAGTATATTAAACCATCCTCCTTGACGATTAGACTCTTTTATGACGGGAAGATCGTATCGAATCCCAAATTCCTGATACATTTCATCATCCAGCATGTCATAAGTGGCACATTGAGTGGCAAAAAATATCCCGGCAGCGCCCGCTTCAATATTTCTGGCCACCGACTCTTTGGTTGTTTGCGTGATAATTTCGAGCGCATGGTGCACAAGTTTTGGTTCCGTTTTTATATCAGAAAAGAGCCGGTCTCCCGCTAACTTGTAAGCGGTTGTTAAAGGGCTGAAGATGGTTTGCACAAAAGGAACCTCTGAATCACCCCATTCTTTCATGTATTGAGTTAACTGGAGCTGTTGACCCCAATTGCCAAATTCAGCCGACAGTGGTTTTAATTCACCCCAATCCGCCTCTGACTCTATCCCGTGTTCTGCAACTACGGGTGATCGAATTTCATCACAAAAAAACTTTACCTGACAGCCCCAATCTTGAGCACTATACAAACCAAAAGGCATCAACTTAATGAAATCCAGATCAAATTTTTTCTGAAATAACACTTGCCGTTTAGCAAGCATTTTGGCATCCTGATCCACAGAAGGATAATGCATCCACACCGAAATTGGAACGCGGTCTACTTCCTCTCCCTGCAGTGCCGCTTTTACTCTTTTGACTTTTTCCATTGATCCTAACCCCTTTCTGCACTTTTCCTACATTCTTGAGGGAGATGCGATTCCCTTTTGAAAGAGCGCTCTTTCTCTTGCTGATCATATTCCTATCATAAAGGAATCTTTCCATCGAGCGTAACCGAAATCTCTATGTTCACTGAAAGAAACAAGCTATTTTAAAAGAGATAATTCAAGAAAATTTTCTCTTATTCAGCAGCAAGAAACGAATCCAAAAAACGATTAGACCAGAGAAGAATCCGGTCTAATCGTTTCATCTTGACTTCACTTATTCTTTCTCACATTTAAACCCGTCCCCGGTATGCTCCATCGGTGCTCCGCAGCAAACCAATTCACCAGCTCCGTTTTCGGTTACGACGACTTCGTTCCCGCAAATATCACAAAAGTACTTTTGTCCGACGTCTGTCAATTTTAGCCCTCCCTTCAAGCAAAAAATGGCAATTATTCGCTTTTATTTAGTTCTTTCTGTAAAAAGTATCTCCTGCTAATTAACCATATTTTGTTAAAAACGGAAGGAAACAGCAAGGCCTGTCTCAGATGGCATTCTCTCCTTTGGCACAACCACAACTTCCCCTTTCATTTGGATGACCATCTCTGCTAGGTCATCTAAAAGGTCATCCGCCTCCGGATCTTGAAGATCGACTTTTTCGATCCGGCCGGTCTCCCTGCAGAGCCTGCCCGGCACTTCTTTTTCGGCTTCAACCAGCATCACCGAAACCTGTCCCTGAACGGCCGCTTGAGCTGCATCTTCCAAACGATCCGACGCCAGACCTTTATCTAAAGCTGACTGGTAGTTTCCCACCAACTTCGACAATCGGCTCAAATACCTAGGCTCGATAGCTTCCCAAACATGCTTGCGAACCTCTTCTAGGTCAAGTGAATCCGGATTTATCTTCACTCCGGTATCGAGTAGGGCAGAGTTTCTTGACACGCTTCGGAAAAGAGAGTGGTATTCGGGAAGAGCCGCCAGCACTAAAGGCAAGTTAGAAGGCCTTGAGTGATGTTCCCAGATCGCCTTGTCAATGGCTCTAAAAAAGCGTTCTGTGTCCCCTTTTATCTCGTCCTTTTTTGCTCCTTGACCATGGAACATCCCCTTACCCGGACCACCATAAGACCCCACATTTAAATGGGAATCTGAAAATTCCTCCCCTAAAGCCTCTTTGATGGTTTCAGGCACTTCGGGCGCTAATTCTACTTCATCAATAGCGTCTCTATTGCCTTCGAGAAGACGTATCTGTTTTCTGGTTAAGCACAATACCTGATAACGGTCCGCCGACTGGAATATCCTGATCAAAGGCTTAATATGGAAACTGTCCGAAACAACGGCTAATTCAGGCACCGGCCGCTGTAGATTGTACACTAAAAAAGTCTTTGGCGATCTTAGTATGGCCAAGCCATCTAGCGTCTGGTTCCAAAAACCTCGATCTTCCGCTAAGGCGTAGAACGAATCTATAAGAGACTCAATTTCCTTTTTATGATATTTTTGTGCCAACGATTCCTCCAGAGATTTAAGGAGATTTCGAAAGCGAATAGGATCCTGTTGATTTTGAGGCAAATGCCGGTGTGTAGGTTGGTATAACGATATACAGGGCGAATCTGCTTGACCTAACAACTCTTCGGGGAATTCTTTGCCAATGGTATAGTTTATCACGTAAAATTCCCTCCTCTGTGAATGGTTGTTTGTGTAAAATCTATTCCGCTGCTCTTTTCTTTATTTTACCATACTTCACCGCCTATATCTAGCAAAGCATTGAACAGCCCTACTGAGAGGAAAAACCGGAATGATAAAGTCCTTCTATTCTTTTTACGTATTGATCTACATCAAATTTCCTTTTACTTCCCTCATACGACATGTATCTAACCTTTCCAAAAATCGGCCTTTCCTTCCAAGCCCGGTCATGAACCCCTCCCAAAGACCAGGCAATTCCAGTGTAGCCATTAGCATCTCTTCCATCAAGCAAATATTTATTATTTAAATAGATAGCTTTGTCTAAGGCCTCTTCCGGGGTCAAACTCCACTCCAAGATTTTTTTCGCCCAATACATTCTTACATAACCAGGCATAAACCCTGTGACCATCATCTCTTTTTGCGCTGCGTTCCATAAGCGGTCATGGGTCGAGGCCGCCTCAAGAACGCTTACACTGTAATGATAATTCCGTGGATCCTTTCTGTGCTCATCTAAGGTTTTCTTCGCCCATGAAGGAAAACTGCTGAATTTATCGTAATCGGTATGGTAATAGCAGTAGTTATCCGATAGTTCTCTCCTAATAATTAGTTCTTCTAAAAAGGAGGCCGCCGATTCAATGTCATATTTTTTTGTTTCAAACGCCGCTCTTTGAGCACTGAGATGGCCAAAATGCAAATGCGCAGACAATTTGGAAGTCGCCTCCTCATTGGGGTCATTTCGTTTATCCTCATAGCTGCCTATCTTCGAAGCTAAAAAATCATCTAACTGTTCTAAAGCTGCTTTTTCGCCAGGAACAATCAGGCTGTTCGGTTTTTTGCCATTTTTCAAGATCAAAGCTGTTTTATCTGCCCTCTTGGATACCTTCTCTTCATGATCATTTAATAAAAAGGGATGCTCCTGCATGGAGGGGAATGAATCAAGATAAATATCCAAATTTCTTTGAATCTTGGGTCGAATCGTATAAGCTGCATATTCCGCTTTCGAAGAAGCTATCCAGCATGGTACGATATTCCTGGCGTCTACTTCTTGAAACGAAACTTTGATCTTGGCAGCAATTTGATCTCTCCAACGACGATTAGGACGAAGGGAATGGAAATCGGTGACAAGGGATCCTATTTCCAAAATTTCAGCAAATTTCAATATCTCTTGAGGAGGATCTCCTTCTAATAAATAAAAGGGGATATGAAGATCGGCCAATTTTCCATAGACCTCGTCAAGCCCTGCTTTCATAAAATCGTAATGGCTGCTTTGAGCCCCTAGATAGGAATCAAGCAGGCAAAAAACAACTAAAAGAGGTCTTCTTTCCGCTACTGCTTCATTTTGCGCATGAATAAGTGCCCAATTATCCCGTACCCGGTGCTCCCTGTTCATCCAGTAAACTACCGGGCCAGGGCCCATCTCTTCATGATTAAGTGGTCTTATTCTGTTTTCTAACATATCTGCATCCTCCTACAAAGCACAGAAGTTCTTTTTTGTAATATATAGATCATGAAAAAGGGTGGTAAAATTTGAAGATCCATCTTATCGTAAGCGAAAAAGAAAAGCGCATCCCCTATTATCATCGGCAGGCCACAAACGAGTATTCCAAACGTCTCAGCCGTTATGCCTCGGTACGTATAATATACCGATCTTCAATGAAAAAATCTGCTAAAGAAAGTTCTTCCTCAAAAGCCTTTGTTTTTCGAGTGTCTTCACAAGGCAGCTGCCTCTCTTCAGAAGAGCTTGCTGCTATGATCAAAAATCTTGCCGGAAGCGGACACGCGAATATCCACTTTTGTATAGGCGCTGCTCCCGACAGAGAAGATAAATCCATCTCGATCAGCCCGCTGACTATGAGTCCTTCTCTTGAGACTGTTATCATGCTGGAGCAGATCTATCGAGCCTTTCGTATCATTCGCGGTGAACCTTATCACAAATAAAAAATTTATGTGTTGTCCACCCTCTTTAATCCGTTTAAAGATTTAAAAATAAGCAAGGACTTTCCTGAATAAAGTTAAAAAACCAGCTCTTTTTGCTGCATGAAAATTCTAAAGAGACAAAACAGCAAGGACCCTGCAGGGCAAAATCTTAATTTCGCTTGAATAGATGGGCCAACTGCTCCACTACAATCAGACGCATCAACTGGTGGGGAAAGGTCATTCTCGAAAAAGAAACCCGTTTTGGTCTCAGGCAGTCGATCTGTTTGTGAACACCATGGGATCCACCTATGATCAAACAGACGGGAATCTTTCCAGAGTTTGACACTCTTCTCAGCAGCCTCCTCCACTGCGGACTATTATACATCTGTCCTTCTACATCGAGAAGAATCACCTGTGATCCGGACTCAATCTGCCTGATAATGCGTTCTGTCTCGCGTCGTTTTCCTATCTCGATTTCCTTTTCGCTAGCTCCTTCTGATACTGGTTCATCCGCCACTTCTTTTACTTCAATGGTACAGACATCTCCCATTTTTCTTATGTGATCATTTATTCCTTCTTTAAGGTAGGTTTCTTTTAACCCCCCAACGGCGATTATGCGTATGTGCAAGTCTTTCAACCCCTGCTCATTATTCTGTCTTTTTCACAACTTTCTTGCCTGCCCTCTTCTAAAACAGGTGACCGCTCTAGCAAATAATATCCGTCGCTGCTTTCTCTTTGTTCACAAATTTATCGATGCTTTTTTCAAAATGATCATCACAAACAGATTCTATACACAGCCCCTTACTTACCTTCCTGATTCACTGCAAAAAAAAAGAGAGACCATATATCTCCCTGAAAAGTTACTCTGCCGGTGCTTCACCAAGCGTAATGCTGGCTTCTTGTTCTACACCGTTTCTTTCAAAGACAGCGAGCACTCTTTGCCCGGGTCTTTTTTCACGCAGCGCATCCTGAAGCTCATCGACGCTGTCCACACTTATGCCGCCCAATTCAAGTATAATATCTCCTGTTCTGAATCCTGCTCGATCAGCGGGACTTCCCGGGACAACTTCCATCACCAAAATTCCCTGATCTAAATTAATCTCCGCTAAGTCGTATTCACGAATAAGATCGCGGTCAGCCAAAACCACGCCTATCCAGGGACGAGCAATTCTTCCCGACTCCACTAACTCCTCTAAAACCGGTACCGCCGTACTGCTTGGGATAGCAAAGCCTAGGCCTTCAATGCCTACTCCCGGTATTTTCGCCGTGTTGATGCCAATAACTTCCCCGCGGACATTGACAAGCGGTCCTCCGCTGTTTCCGGCATTTATGGCCGCATCGGTCTGCAAAAAGACAAGCGTCCTCTCATCTACCCGCAATGACCGATTGATAGCGCTTATGACACCAACGGTGACGGTTTGGTCAAAACCCAAAGGGTTACCTATGGCAATGGCCGTTTCACCCACTTTCACGTTTTCTGAATCACCGAATTCGATAACAGGAAAAGGGGTTTCTCCTTCGATCTTGACCACGGCCAAATCCGATACCGGATCCAGCCCAACGATTCTTCCCGGATATCTATTGCCGTCTGTCATGGTGACCACAATCTCTCTTGCTCCTTCGATAACATGGTGATTGGTAGCAATGTAGCCATCCTCTTGGAAAAGAACGCCTGAACCACTGCCGGCTTCCACAATCCGGGGGCGATTAAACCAATCGTAAGCCAATGCTTTGTTGGTTATGCCGACAACCGCAGGGGATACTTCATCCACCACGGGAACGATTGGGTTTTTTTCTGAAACTAAAACGGGGGATTGACTTAAAGCAGAATTCTCATAAGAAGAATGATCCTGCGTTGATAAGCCAAGGCTGTTTTGAAACCAAAAACCCACGAGCAGTCCGCCTACAACCGCGCCCACTAAAGCGACGATTAAAACCAAAGGCAGAGAAGATGAGCGAGGGTTTTTCTTTTCATAGCTTTTCATTTCGTCACCCACTTACAACAACCTCACTTTCAAGCCAAACTTATCATTTCTCCTATCCTTTTCTGTTCGCTTAAGGAAAGATGGATCTCTTCTTTTGGTACTCCGGCATCTACAAGACTAGCATAAATAGTCTTTGCTGCCAAGTCCGGCCGGTTATTCTTTTCGCTTAAATGCCCTAACACCACCTTGGGCAGTGATTCTCCAAAAAGCTCTGCTAGCAGTTGTCCGGCACAAGCGTTAGAAAGGTGCCCTCGTCTGCTCAAAATTCTCTTTTTCAGAAACTCCGGATAGGGCCCCTTTTTCAGTAGTTCTTCATCGTGATTTGCTTCAATATAGACACAATCCGAATCCTGCAGTTTTTGCAGGAGATACGGGGGGACAAAACCTAGATCGGCGGCAATCGATACTTTTTTTCGTCCCGCATATAACGAAAAACCCACCGGGTCGGCAGCATCGTGGGGAAGCGAAAACGGATCAATCCAAAAATCATCGATTGCAAACGGCCTATTGGGCAAAAAATCCTTCTGCAGAGATGGATCCATCTTATCTGTTCCCATCTTGCTCCAGACGGCCTCCACCGCGTAAACAGGAACACGGTATTTCTTGCAAAACACCTTCAGTCCGCGTATGTGATCACTGTGCTCATGGGTTATGAGCACCCCGGTTAGCGATTCAGGGGAGCACCCAATATCTTTTAACTTCTCAACAATTTTTTTGCAAGATAATCCCATGTCTACTATAAGGTTTGTCCGCCCGGAACTGACAAACAAAGAATTTCCACGGGAACCACTCGCTAGCGAGCAAAATGTAAGCATAGAATCGCTCCAATCATCATTTAGTGTCTATCAGATGTTTTGGCAAAATAAAGAACGGACTTATCAAAGTCCGCTCCCAAATCGCATCTGGTTTATTCCCCTCGAACAATATCTTTAATTTTCATCAATCGGGTAATATTGGAGCGTTCTTGTTCATCCAGTTTCATTTTAATGCCTTTAACAGCTTGCTCTAAATTAGGAATCATGACATACTCCAGAGCATTTACCCGGCGCCTGGTCTTCTCAATTTCATCCGCCATTAATTCCACGGCTTTTTCAACTTCCGACAATTTGATCATTAAGGGAAGCACATCGGCGAAAATGCCCAAAGAAGCATCTAGTTCGCTTGAGGTACCCACAAAACCATAAGAGTAAGCATCTCCTTCGCCGTCCCCTTCTTCTAGATCAAACTTTGGCACGGTTACACCCATGGTTGTCGACAGTTCGACATCCACCGCAACCTGACCTTTTGAGTACATCAATGCCTCTTCCATAACCTCCGACGACATCAGGGCACTTGCAATCAGAAAACTCTTAAAAGCTTTTGACAGCTCATCTTCTAACTGCTCCCGCAGCTCTTTGTTCTCGCGAATCAGTTTTAAAAATTTTTTCATTAACTGATCTCGCTTGTCTTTTAGCAAACGGTGTCCGCGCTTGGCCATCGTAACTCGTTTTTTTAATTTTAGCAGTTCCATTCTAGTTGGGTTTACACGGATCTTCATTTTCAACCCCCGTTATACTTAGATGGAAGCTTTCCACCGTTTTTTATGATGCTGCATCTTCATCCTTCTTGGGCAGGTATTTCTCAACATTTTCATCGCTTACACGTTTGAGCTCAGATCGAGGCAGTATGGACATTAAGTCCCAGCCTAAATCAAGTGTTTCTTCGATAGATCTGTCTTCATTCTCGCCTTGCTGCACAAATCTGCTTTCAAACTCATCAGCAAATTTGAGAAACTGCTTGTCATCTTCACTCAAAGCAGCTTCCCCGAGAACGACGGCCAATTCCTTCGCTTCATTCCCTCGGGCATAAGCCGCAAACAACTGGTTAAGAACATCACCGTGGTCCTCACGGGTCCTATCCGGTCCAATCCCTTTTTCTTTCAATCTTGACAGGGACGGGAGCACGTCCACCGGCGGGTAGATCCCTTTGTTATGGATTTCCCGGCCCATAATAATCTGACCTTCTGTAATGTATCCGGTCAGATCGGGAATCGGATGGGTTTTATCGTCTTCAGGCATAGAAAGGATAGGAATTTGGGTTATGGATCCCTTCTTCCCGTGTATTCTTCCCGCCCTCTCGTAAAGCAGCGATAAATCCGTGTATAAGTAACCCGGATAACCTCTTCTCCCGGGAACTTCTTTACGAGCAGCAGAAACCTCCCGCAGGGCTTCGCAGTAATTAGTCATATCCGTTAGGATAACTAGTACATGCATATCCTTTTCAAACGCGAGATACTCTGCCGTAGTTAAGGCCATGCGGGGAGTCGCAATTCTTTCGATTGCCGGGTCATTAGCTAGATTAATAAACAAAACGGCCCTTTCAATGGCCCCCGTTTTTCGGAAGTCTGAGATAAAATAATCCGCCTCTTCAAAGGTGATTCCCATTGCCGCAAAGACAACCGCAAAATTCTCTCCCGTCCCTCTAACCTTCGCCTGACGGGCAATCTGGGCGGCTAGTCTGGCATGAGGCAGCCCGGAACCAGAAAACACCGGTAATTTTTGACCTCGCACGAGCGTATTCATTCCATCGATCGTTGAAACTCCTGTTTGAATAAACTCCGAAGGATAACTGCGAGCATAAGGATTGATTGGGTTTCCATTGATATCTACCCGATCTTCGGGAATAATTTTGGGCCCCTTGTCGATTGGTTCTCCAAACCCGTCAAAAATTCTTCCTAACATATCAGAAGAAACAGGAAGTTCAATAACCCGTCCCAAAAAACGAACCTTAGTCTCTTCCCTCATCATGCCGGTGGTTCCTTCAAACAACTGCACCATAGCTTTATCTTCCCATGTTTCCAAAACTCGACCTCTTCGAATTTCGCCTGAGCTTAATTCAATTTCGACCAGCTCTTCATAAGCCACATTTTCGGTTTTCTCCACTAAAACCAACGGCCCGGCGATATCCGCAATGGTCATGTACTCTTTAAGCATATCATCATTCCCCCAAATCAAAAGTTAGCAGCTATTCAAGTTGCTCTTCCACATGTTCCATGATCGTTCCAATCTTATCAAGTGTATCCTCTTCCACCAATCTAGCCCGAGTAATCTCTTCACGAGCCGGAATTGAAAAAATCTTTTCAAGTGAAACGCCAGCCTCTAAGGATTTTGTGGCGCTCTCATGGAAATGGAGAATAAGCTTCATCAACCGATACTGCTTATCTAAGGACGCATAAGTGTCGATCTCATGGAAAGCGTTTTGATACAAGAAATCCTCTCGTATCGACTTTGCCGTTTCCATGGCCAGACGGTCTTTCATGGACAGTGCATCGATTCCGACCAGTCTAACGATTTCTTCAAGCTCGGATTCTTTCTGCAGCAAAGCCATGGCCTTTCTTCTAAGATCAGCCCAATCCTCTCCAATTTCAGTCGCAAAATACTCTTCTAATTGCTCAAAGTACAAAGAGTAACTTGAAAGCCAGTTGATTGCAGGGAAATGCCTTCTCGATGCCAATGCTTCGTCAAGGCCCCAAAACACTTTTACGATTCTAAGCGTTGCCTGCGTGACCGGTTCGGACAAGTCCCCTCCGGGAGGTGATACAGCGCCGATAGCGCTGAGGGAACCTTCTCGATCGTCATTCCCTACACATATAATCCGCCCTGCTCTTTCGTAAAACTCCGCCAACCGAGTACCTAGGTAGGCGGGATAACCTTCTTCTCCGGGCATCTCTTCCAGGCGGCCGGACATCTCACGCAAAGCTTCTGCCCAACGAGAAGTCGAGTCCGCCATCAGCGCAACGCTGTAGCCCATATCTCGATAATATTCTGCGATCGTTATTCCTGTATAAATGGAGGCTTCACGAGCCGCCACCGGCATGTTGGATGTATTGGCTATCAATACCGTCCTCTCCATAAGAGGTTCTCCTGTTTTCGGGTCTTCCAACTCAGGGAACTCAAGAAGGACATCCGTCATCTCGTTGCCTCGTTCGCCGCAACCGATGTATACAACGATCTCCGCATCAGCCCACTTGGCCAGCTGGTGCTGAACCACCGTCTTTCCGCTTCCGAAAGGACCGGGAATGCACGCTACTCCGCCCTTGGCGATCGGGAAAAACGTGTCAATAACCCGCTGTCCTGATGAAAGAGGAATCTCCGGAGGCAGTTTCTCTTTATAAGGCCGTCCCTGTCTTACCGGCCATCTTTGCAGCATGGTGACTTCTTTTGTTTCTTCTCCTACTTTTATCTTGGCCACTGTTTCTTCTATTGTGGTCTCTACTTCTTCGATTTCTTCGACTATCCCCTCATCGATATCATGAGGGACCATCACGCGGTGTTCAATAAGAACAGTCTCTTGGACCGTTCCCAGAATATCCCCGCTATAAACCTTATCACCTTTTTCGACGCTGGGAACGAAAGTCCACTTCTTTTGCCTGTCGATGGAAGCAACCTCTACCCCTCTGGTAATATAATCTCCCGCTTCTTCCATTACTGAATCGAGAGGTCGTTGAATCCCATCGAAGATAGATGTCATTAACCCGGGGGCCAATTCAACACTCAAAGGAAAACCTAGACTCTCAACCGGCTCCCCCGGCCGAATCCCGGCTGTTTCTTCGTATACCTGGATTGAAGCCCTATCTCCCCGTATTTCGATGATTTCGCCGATCAAACGACTCTTTCCAACTCGTACCACATCATACATTTTTGCCTGGCGAAGCCCTTCGGCCGTGACCAGAGGGCCGGATACTCTTACAATTCTACCTTCACTCATTCTCATTTCCCTCTCCCTTGAATAGAATGTCGACGCCGACTGCTTTCTCCATGATCTTTTTTAGCTTATCCATTGCCAGCCCAAGATCCTCCCTATGATCGGGAATGATTGTGATGGCCGGCAGAGAAACTTGCTGTAGTTCTTTAATCTTATCTTGAATGCCTTGAGCGAAATACTCCGTAATAAATATTATCGCATAATCGCCTGAACTCGCCTGTCTTAGTACAGTGGCCGCTTCGCTTGCGTCAACAACGGGATATATCGAAACGCCCAAAGCCTTAAATCCCAAGATGGAATCTTTATCTCCAATCATCGCAATTTTCTTACGCATATACATCACGTAACCTTTCCCTAATCTCCTCTGGGGGTATATCGTTGAGTTTGCCTACCATAATCATCCGAATAATCCTTATCTCAATTTCTTTAGCAAGCAAGTAGGCAAGGAGTGGCTCTACACCAAACACGATCATTTTGGCTGTCTTGGCATAATTTAACAGATAATTATCAGCCAGTTTCTCAAAATAGGTAGTAGAATGACTTTCAGTCCACTCTTTTACCCCGGTCTCAATGATGGAAGCATAGTCTGAATTTAAGAACTTGGCTATCAAAGCGTCAGCCGGTTCCGGTTCCATAAACAATTGAATAAAGACCTGTTTTTCAATCGATCCGTGATCTAGAAGAACATTTTCCATAAAATTTCGATCTTTGTTCAAATTCTTCACCCGCAAAAAAGCACTGATATTGGTCAGGTCAATTTGAACCCGAAAGTATCGAGTCAAAAAATCTGACTGATGCTCTTTGGCCAATGCCACCAGAGATTCGTAAAGCTGTTTATCAAGAATAAAACTGATGATTTGCGGATCTTCGCTTTCATGAAACTCTTGCATCGCCGACTCAGCGGCCGCTCTCATAAAAGGAGGAAGCTCCCTGAAATTCTCTTCCTCAATGATCTTTTTCATTTCAGAAGAATCAACCGAACCGGCATCCACTAGCAGGTGATCTGCACTTTCTTCTAAATACTTGGCCTTAAGAAGCACCTTTAAATTATGGAAATCATACCTTAAAATAAGCAAGTTAATGATATCTGGCTCCGGTGATATTTTTTTGAGCATCGCAACAATGTTCTGCCGCTCTGTTGCAAGAGCTCTCTCGTAGTCATAATCGTCTCTCATTTCGCTGATTACCTCGGCATAATCAGTTTCCGATAAAATTTTCAGTACATCTTGATGCGTCTTCGCTTCGAGCATCGACTCGATTCTGTTTCGATCAAGCAGTCTGTTTTCCAGCGCCCTAATACGGGAAACAGCATAAGTGTACCTGGTATCGTCCTTACTCAACTCGGTTGCCTCCTTTACACACAGTAAAGAAAAGCATCTTTACTGAAAGAGTATCTCTGCGACTTTCGGCTCCAGTTCATCTCTTTCCATACCAACAATCGAATGGAAAGAACTGTTGATCTTAGTATGAGCTGAGCTGAGAATGAAACCGCCCCCAATATCCTCTTTCTCAGAAGCAATCTTCAAAGCCCCTTTTTTCCCTTCTTTCTCTAGCTCCTTGTTCACCTTTTCAATGAAATCCGGCGTGATACGTTCTTCGTCTATTTCAGAAATGACAACTGTCTCTTCGCCGGTCTCGACAGATTCCATCATCATGCGCCAAATAATTTCCTGGTACTCTTCGGTATCCAACTGAGCCAAATTGTCGAGGGTACCCTGAAAAGCTTTTTCAATCTGAAGCTGCTTTTCCTTGAGAATTTCCTTGCGCAAATCCAATTCTGCCATTGTGAATTTTCGGTTTCTGCTATTTTCTGCCTTCTCTTTTGCTTTCTCTATCGTTCTCTCATGAACGGTTTTAGCTTTTTTTTCTGCTTTCTCTAAAATTTTCGCCGCTTGCGACTTTGCTTCAGAGCGAATCTCTTCTGCTTTGTCTTCCGCCTCTTTTAAAATCCTGGCGGTCAGGGCTTCTGTCCCAGCCATCTTTATATCACTCCTTGAATGAGTAGAAGTGAGGCCAGAAAGGCAAACACAGCATAAGTTTCAACAAGAGCGCTGAATACAAGCGTTTTCCCCAATTCCTCAGGTCTTTTTGCCACCGTATTGATACCGGCTGCACACACTTTTCCCTGAGCCACACCCGAAATAAGCCCCACAAAAGCAATAGGCAAAGCCGCCGCCAAAACACCCAAGCCCTGCTCAATAGAAAGGGCTTCAATAACATCCCCGATGACTCCCGTTCCGGTCATAACCAAAAAGCCAACAATCAAACCGTAAATACCCTGCGTTCCAGGCATCGCCTGTAAGATCAAAACCATACCAAATTTATCGGGGTCTTCGGTGATAACGCCGGCCGCGCTTTGCCCGGCAATACCAACCCCTAATGCTGACCCAATTCCTGCAAACAAAACCGCTAAGGCTCCTCCTGCTAACGCAATTGCCGTACCATACTCCATTTTTCCTATTCCTCCTTGTACAATATAGTTGCTTTCTCGCATGCTGATTCAAGCACTGAACTTTGACAATCACATAGGGATTCTGAGGTAATCTGGTTAATTATTCTCGTAGGCAGGGGGCTTCGACCA